>PLZN01000422.1 GCA_003152195.1 Acidobacteriaceae bacterium | reverse complement strand
CCCGCCATGTAGCGGAACATCTCGATCGAGCCGCCGACATCGTCGCGGCGAGCGTTGGTGACCGGCTTGCCGTTGTCAAGCGCTTCCAATTCGGCAAGTTCGTCGGCATGACGCTCGATAAGGTCGCCGAGCGACCAGACGAGACGCTGCCTTGCGGCGGGCGAGATGCGGGACCAGGNNCCCACTTGCCGTCGATCAGCATTTGATGTTTCTTGGCCAGGAACGCCGCCGCGGCAGAACCGAGCGCAGGCCTGCGCATCGCAATCGTCATCTCTGTATCGGTCATGGGCATGGGGGAAACTCCTTACGGTAGCAATTCTCTAAGCCCTAATGTTGCCCCCACTCGCGCCGTGATGTCAATGGACGGGGATGGCCTTTGCGGGCCGGAAAACTGGAGTGAATCCAGCGTTTACGTGGTCTTTTCGATGCTATGGGATCGGAATAGCATTGGTGGAACTAAGCGGAGATTGAACCGCGGACCTCCTCGTCGGAAACCCAGGCGCAACAACCCCCTGGAAGCCGTCCTCATCTGATCAGTCGGTGGACGGGAGGCAACTTTACCGGCCGGTTGATCTACCGCGCGGCCGAGCCAAGGTAGAAGGGTTATGGTTTGACTCACCTTTGAGGCAAAGGCTCGCAATTAAGAGAAGAGCTGTATAAGTTAAGGACACCGCCGTTGGCTCGGCGCCATATCCGGGAAAAGAGAAGCGCGGCGGTGCCATTCTGTTGAGCGAAACTGGCGACAATCTAAAGACAACGGACAGTGCGCTGGTGACCGGCATTCTTGTCGCGGCGGTGCTGTATTTTGCCCGTGAAGTTTTCATTCCCTTGGCGCTGGCCGGGCTGCTGGCGTTCTTTCTCGCTCCGCCGGCGACCCGTTTAGAGCGATGGGGAATGAAGAGGACGCCGGCTGCTCTGCTGGTCATTCTTCTTTCCCTGGCCGGAGTGGCAGCTTTAGGCTGGGTGGTGCTGGGACAAATCTACAATCTTGCGGTTGAGCTTCCGCAATACCAGCAAAATGTCACTGCAAAAATCGGCTCTCTGCACTTGGATTCAGCGGGGCGGCTCAGCAGGACAGTGGAAATGTTAGCCAGTGTAAGCAAGAAGCTCAAGAGCGGAGGCACCGATACGACCCCCGTCCTGCCTGTCACCCCGCGACCACAAAAGTCCACTCGGTCGCGTAAAAGTCCGGCCGCCTTGGCTAACAAGACAACTGAGCCGGTCACCGCTGAGCCGGTATCGGTGCGGATAGAAGAGCCGGATGAGCCAATGCTGGCGGTGGCCGGACGGACGATGTTGCCGTTAATCCACCCGCTGACGACGACATTTATCGTTGTCATCTTTCTGATCTTCATGCTGGTGGGGCGGGATGATCTGCGCGACCGCGGACTTAGGCTTGCGGGAAGCGGACGTATGCACGTGACGACGACAGCAATCGAGGACGCCAGCGATCGCGTGACCCGCTACCTGCAGATGCAACTGATCGTAAACCTCTGCTATGGAACAGTCGTGGGCATCGCATTGCGGTTGATTGGAGTTCCGCATCCGCTGTTGTGGGGAGTCCTGACGTGCCTATTGCGCTTTGTGCCTTACATCGGAATCCTGATGGCGGCCGCCGGCCCCCTTGCTGCTTTCTATCGCCGCTTCACCAAACTGGAGCGAGCTGACCTGGACCGTTGTAACCTTTGGCGTGCTTGAGACGGTGGCAGCAAATTTTATCGAGCCCATGCTGTATGGTGCATCCACGGGAATCTCTGCGTTTGCGATTCTAATCGCGGCCGTGTTCTGGACGCTCTTGTGGGGATTGCCAGGGTTGCTGCTGTCAACCCCGCTTACCGTGTGCCTGATCGTGATCGGACGTCAGGTTCCGCGTTTGCATTATTTGGAAGTGTTGTTCGGAGAGGAAACTGGGCTGCCTCCGTCGGAGCGCTTTTATCAGCGGATGCTGGCTTCGAATACGCGCGACGCAAGAGCGTTGATCGAAGAAACATTGAGAACCAAGTCGAGCGCGGAAGTCTACGACAGCATTCTGATCCCCGCGCTGTCAATGATCGAAGAGGCGAGGCACTCCGAGGAGATGACAGCGACCCGCGCCGAGGAAATGTTGCAAGGCATCGAAGAATTGGCGGAAGACATAAGTAGCAGAGGCTTGACAGATACTGCATCCGCGGAACCAGCGAAACGGATCATTGCCGTGCCTGCCAGGGACTTCGCCGATGAAGTGGCTTGCCAGCTTGCAGTACAGGTGCTTACAGGAACAGCGTCGGTACACGTCATGTCCCCGGATTGTTCCCTGGCGGATTTACAGCAGTCAGTAGACGATCTACGGCCCCAGGCTATTTGTGTGGTGGGGGTTCCACCGCGTGCGATACGTCACATAAGAATACGATGTCATCAGATTCGCACCGGGATTCCCGATGCGTAGTGGTTGCGTGTGTACTGAGTAAGGAAGTCGATCTCTCTAACCTGCGGAGCCGGATACCCACGGAGGACGCACAGCACGTGGTGTCCTCGCTGCAATTGATGAACGATTATCTGACCTCTCTCTTGCATCCGGCAGCAGCCATTGTGGATGACTCGGCGCCAGAAGCGCCAGGGGAACCAAGAGTGAGCGGGGAACTGAGCGAGATCTCCCGGGAGATGCAGCAGGCGGAGGTCTTCGATGGACCGGAAGAGGGGGTGTTCGACCGGCTGGCGACGAGCCTCGCCAGATCTCTCGAAGCCCCCATTGCGCTGATCACCGGTACGGAGGGGGAAAAGCGCTTTTGGGAGGCACAGTGTGGTTTACCGAAAGATACGCTGCTAGCGACCCAAGCTGAGCGGGACCTCTCGATCTTCAGCAGGATTGTGTTCTCCGATTCGAGTCTCGTGATCGCCGATACCGAAGAGTATGAACCGTTCGCGACCGATCCTTTTTTCATGGACAAGGGTATAAGGTGTTACGCCGGAGCTCCGCTGAGGGCGCCCGATGGGCAAGTGCTGGGCTCAGTGTGCGTGCTGGACACTCGCCCGCGGCAATTCACGGAACAGCACACGGATCTGCTCATTTCAGCTGCAAATGCGGTGGTGATGGCCATTGAACTGCATGGCATGCTGCCAACAAATCAAGCGCCATTAGAGCCCAAACCTTGATTGCGGTGGAACGNNGGCGTGGCATTCTGCTAAACATCGAGACGCATAAACAGCTAAGCGTTTGAAGACAGGACCAGCCATTCCGGATCGCTGGAAATATGCTTCAAGCGAATGATCTCCTTATCAACCAGGAGATCGAAATCACCCAGCGGAACTGCCTGGCCGTTATCGCAAGAAATAGAGCGGACTACGGCCGTCTTCCGGCTTGTGGCCAATCCATTGAGAAGATTGCTACCGACACCGGATTCTGCGACGTGTCGAAGGGCGACTGGATCGTGAAAGGCGAGAACGGCGAAACCTACGTAGTCGACGACGCTTTCTTCCAGCGCACCTTTACGCCCTTCCAGGCTTACCCTTGGGAGCTGGAAAAGGAAGAAGGCCGCAATTACGGCTGCTGATCTACGGAAAGCAGGAAACGGCGATGCGCAAAACTTCCCTGGTAGCTCACGAATTGCTCTCCCTACACCTTAAATCCTTCTATGGTCTGCAGCCGTGCTCCCCTCCTTCTCCAAAATCGGCAAAGCGTGGATTGCGTTGGTATCTCGGAAAGGTCTGCCGGCACTGACGTCGTCATGATGACGTAGAGACCCTCCTCCTCCGCCGAGCGTTGTGACTCCCCACCTAAGCTGGTAGGTTTCTTAGATGGCGGCGGTCTTCCTGGTCCCTGTCCTAACTCCTCACGGTCATCTCAGCCTGACCGAGGACGTTGAAGCAAACGCTCTTGATCCCGAGCTTGCCCAACGCTTGCGGAATGCCTTCGCGCGCGGATCGGGTCACGGGCTTCTCCAACTTGGCGCCGCAGAAGTTGGGCGGGTGATTCCTGCGGTTTTCTCCTACTGGCGAGAATTTGGCGCGCGCTATGTGACAGCTGTCTGCACACAGCCTGACTTGGAGGCTGCGCAACTCGAAGCGGCTGCCCCGGCGCCATCGAATGCGGAACTGGATTCGTTGGCGTTGACAGCGCCACCGATGACCGGGGCAGAGTATCTGACGGCAGCGGTGCTTCACGCCCTGTGGCAAGAGCTGGACAGTGCATTTCGGCGTGAGTTGTCCGAGTCGAAGTGCGGAATTCAGGATTTTCTGAGGCGCCGCAACCCCTCGTGGAATCTTGTCGGCCGCGTACATTTCAATCTTGCCGAGAACCGCAAAGATGAAAATGCGCCGTTTGCCTTTCTTGCGACCTATACCATCCGGCTCTCGGCCCATGCCAAGGCCCAGCATCTTCCGCTGGGTCAAGCTCTGCGCGAATATGCGGGCGCGGCCAACAAGGACCGCCTGTTGTCGCTGCTTCTTCCCGTACAAAGAGCGGCTGCGAGCTGTCCATGGCTGAAGACCATGGTCGACTCGGACGAGATCTTCCACCCCCTGCGCTGGTCACCTCAGGAAGCTATGCGCATGCTGAAAGACGTCCCGCAGCTGGAGAGCGCAGGCGTGGTGGTGCGAATGCCGGCGGCATGGAAGGCAAACCGGCCTCCGCGCCCGCAGGTGACCGCCCAGGTCGGTGGCCACGTTCCGTCACAACTCGGCCAGGATGCCCTTCTCGACTTCCGCATGGAAGTCGTGCTCAATGGCGAGACGTTGACCGCCATCGAGGTCGAGCAGTTGCTGGCCGCGTCAGAAGGACTGGCACTGGTTCGCGGTCGCTGGGTTGAAGTTGATCGCGAACGTCTGCAGCGCATGATCGAACACTACGGCGAAGTCGAACGCGCCACCGCGGGGAATGGCCTCAGTTTTGCGGAGGCCATACGTATGCTCGCAGGAGCCGATGTCTCTGCGGGAGAAAATGCTGGCGATGTGGAAGCCGACTGGGCGCAAGTGGTCGCTGGGCCGTGGCTTGCGGAAACGCTGAAAGGGCTGCGCAGCCACGAGGGACTGGAGCAAATCGATCCCGGCGCGGCGCTGCATGGCACGCTGCGCCCTTATCAGCAGGTTGGACTTCGCTGGCTGCATCTTCTCGCAAAACTCGGCCTCGGCGCTTGCCTGGCGGACGATATGGGATTGGGCAAGACCATTCAGGTACTCTCCTTGCTGCTGGTGTTGAAGAGCCCGGGGAAAGAGGATCGACAGCCAAGCCTGCTCGTCGCTCCAGCATCGCTGCTGGCCAACTGGGCTTCGGAGGCGGAGCGCTTCACTCCGAGCCTGAAGGTGTTGATTGCCCATCCCTCGGCAATGCCCGCGTCCGATCTGAAAGCACTTCCAACAGAACGACTGCAGGATGTGGATTTGGTAATTACGAGTTACGGCTCACTCCTGCGCATTCCCTGGCTCGCGGAAACCTCATGGCGCTTCGTTGTTCTCGACGAAGCGCAGACGATCAAGAACCCAAACAACAAACAGACCAGGATTGCCAAGAAACTCAACGCGCGATCAAGGTTCGCGCTGACCGGCACACCGATCGAGAACCGTCTGGGAGACTTGTGGTCCATTTTCGACTTTATCAACCCCGGACTGCTCGGGTCGGCCAAGCAGTTCACGGGGTTCAGCAAGCACTTGGCAAAACGAACCCACAATCCCTACGGCCCTCTTCGTGAACTGGTGCGGCCCTACATCTTGCGCCGGCTGAAAACCGACAAGGCGGTTATTTCCGACCTGCCGGACAAGACTGAAGTCAAGGCGTTCTGCCAGCTCAGCCGCAAGCAGGCAGCGCTGTACCAGGACGCCGTCGATGAACTGGCCGCGCAACTTGATGAAGCCTCGGGCATCAAGCGCAGGGGACTGGTACTGTCGTACTTGATGAGGTTCAAGCAGATATGCAATCACCCATCCCAGTGGTTGGGTGACAGTTCATGGGCCGAGGAGGATAGTGGGAAGTGGACCCGGCTGCGCGATATCGCTGAGGTAGTTGCCGCTAAGCAGGAAAAAATGCTCGTCTTCACCCAGTTCCGGGAGATAACGTCGCCCCTTGCGGGATTCCTGGCTTCGGTCTTCGGCCGTCCCGGGTTGGTTCTTCACGGGGAGACCGAGGTGAAGAAGCGCAAGGAGTTGGTGCGGCGGTTTCAGGAAGACGAAGCAGAAGGGTTCTTCGTGCTTTCGCTCAAGGCCGGTGGTATGGGTCTCAACCTTACCGCAGCTTCGCATGTGATCCACTTCGATCGCTGGTGGAACCCGGCAATTGAGAACCAGGCTACGGACCGCGCGTTCCGTATCGGACAGAAGAAGAATGTATTGGTACACAAGTTCATATGCCGGGGAACGGTCGAAGACAAAATCGATCAACTGATCGAATCGAAGCAACATCTCTCGGAAGACTTATTGGAAGGGGGCGCTGACCTGCTCCTCACCGAGTTGAAAGACGAGGAACTGCTCAAGTTGGTGGTGCTCGACATCAACGCTGCGATGAAGGAAGCTTAGCGCATGTTCGATGGCTGGGATGGCAGACCCTACGTTTCCGCGGCAGAGCGGCGGATGAAGACGTTACGCGAGATGGACAGGCTCAGAAAGAAGGGAAATTCCTTCTCGCCAGTAGTCGTCGGAGGCGGCGCCATTGTCAAGACATTCTGGGGCAAGGCATGGTGCGACAATCTCGAACACTATAGTGACTTTGCAAACCGCCTGCCACGCGGCCGAACCTACGTGCGCAATGGATCGGTGATCGACCTTCAGATTGCCCCGGGCGAGATCAAGGCCCTCGTCAGCGGCTCTCGTCTCTACAAAGTTAAGTTGGAGATCACTCCGGTTACGAAAGCGCGGTGGCAGTCAATTTGCCGTGACTGCGCAGGTGCGGTTGACTCCCTGGTTGAGCTTCTGCAGGGACGTCTTTCTAACAGCGTGATGGAACGCATCTGCCAGCAGAAGACCGGCCTATTCCCTTCACCCGGTGAGATCGGCTTGTCGTGCAGTTGCCCGGACTGGGCCGATATGTGCAAGCATGTCGCGGCCGTTCTCTACGGCGTCGGTGCCCGGCTTGATCTACAACCGGAATTGCTTTTCAGGCTTCGCGAGGTTGACGAAAAGGAACTGATCGCTAGCGCCGGGCTTGGACTTTCTCTTTCGAAAAGGCGGCTGGCGGCAACCAAAGTACTCAGCGACGAAGAAGACCTCTCAGCGCTGTTTGGACTTGATATGGTTCGGATTACGATCTCAGATGGCGAGCCTGTTGATCGTCCGCCGTCAAAGGCAAAACGTCAGAACGCAAAGAGCGGCCAAAAGACGCCGAAGCGTTCAGCAAACAAGATCGATTCGGCCCGCACCGAGGGCAAGAAATCATGAGCGCTTCTCGATGAGCTCGAGGAGAAATTCGTTGCCGTGCATGGGAGGTTGGATAGATTCTGCCGTCCCTGCCGGACTGGTCACGTTTCTTGGCATGTGTACCCAGCACCACGTGCTGGGTTACTTTCAGCCGTCCCGGCAATGCCGGGACTCTCATATCTCTGCTGGATTTGGTGTGTTAACATTTCCCACTCTTGGCGTCGGGAAAATGCTATGCAGTCCCGAAGGGACAGCGATCGGCATAGGGGGGAGAGTCGCCT
>PLZN01000219.1 GCA_003152195.1 Acidobacteriaceae bacterium | reverse complement strand
TAGAAACTCCAGATGCGGCTTTCCTCAAGGAAAGCCGCATCTGTGGCCATCGGTGGTGCCGCGCAGTAGGAAATCCGGGTGCACTCCGGTCGGGATGACAATTCTTTTGCAAGTCCCGTCTATCAATACGTAAAAAAATTGTCATCCCGACCGGAGCGAAGCGGAGTGGAGGGACCTGCGGTTCAGCCTTTTCCTTTTGTCAGGTTGCTTCCCATGTCTCCGTGAAACATTAGACTCAGGAATCTAGGTTGTCTTGGGAGGCAGTTCCCAGGCCGGCGTAGGGCGCTCGGCAAGCGGCAAATCGCGGCCTTTGACGCGGTCGTACAAGTAACTGTCGCTGGTTGTGCCCAGGGACTCGTTGTACAGGCTCGGCTCGCCGATTACTTCCCGCAGCTCCTCGGCAAAGCGGTGCACGGCCTGCAGAGAATCCGCTGTCGCCGGGACCTCGAGGCGGCTGGACTTCCAGAATTTCTGGTATCCGCGGTCGAGCAGCGTGGCCACTTCGCCGCCCACCAGAAAACCCGGACGCTCTACCCACGTCACGGCAACCTGGGGGACCTTCTTTTCGGAACGAGCGGCTGCGTGCGCCAGGATCGCGCCCGCCCCGTCTTTGCGCACCAAAATCTCGTTTGCGACTCCGGGCACCTCCTTGACATCAAATGCCAAGCTGCGCAGGGCGCTAAATACTTCGTCGAAGGTCAGGAAGTGTACTTTTGTTCGCATGGCTTACGACTGGCTATGAATTGCCTGGCTTTTCCGGTGGACGCTACACTAAGAGTGCTTCACTTAACTTTCGCACACTGGTGCTTGTGGCTGCAACGAGCGGGCGGCCAGACACCGGCGAATCAGGGGCTCTGAACGGGACGAATGCAAACCGAAGTGCAAACCGAAGTGAGATCGACGCCGGGCGCGCTGGGCAGTAGCATCCTGGAACGGATTGGGAATACGCCACTCCTGCGCCTGGACGCTTTGACAGCGCGTCTCCCGGGGATCGTTTTGTTGGGAAAGGCCGAATGGGCGAACCCCGGCGGCTCGGTCAAGGATCGGGCCGCCTCCGCGATTGTGGCGGCAGCTGAGGCCAAGGGGTTGCTGGCCGGCCGGCACTTGCTGGATGCGACCAGCGGGAACACCGGTATCGCGTATGCCATGCTGGGCGCGGCGAAAGGTTTCCCGGTGACGCTGTGCATGCCGTCGAATGTCTCTCCCGAACGGAAGCGGATTCTCACCGCCTACGGGGCGAACATCGTCTGGACCGATCCGGCGGATGGGTCCGATGGCGCGATTGTGAAGGCGCGTGAGCTGGCGCAGGACAAGGGCCGGTACTATTACGCCGACCAGTACGGCAACGAAGCCAATTGGAAGGCGCATTATCACGGTACGGCGAACGAGATTTGGCGGCAGACAGAGGGGCAGATTACCCACTTCCTCGCCGGGCTGGGCACCAGCGGAACATTCAT
Source organism: Acidobacteriaceae bacterium (assembly GCA_003152195.1). Lineage (GTDB taxonomy): Bacteria > Acidobacteriota > Terriglobia > Terriglobales > Acidobacteriaceae > PALSA-350. Next base: position 1,762 of record PLZN01000219.1, on the reverse strand, counting down.
GGGGGTAACCCGCCGTCTGAAGGAGCTGAATCCTGCGATCCAGTGCATTGCCATGCAGCCGGATTCGCCGTTTCATGGGCTGGAAGGATTGAAGTATATGGCGACGGCGATTGTGCCCCCCATTTATGATGGCCGTCTGGCAGACCGCCAGGTGCAGCAGTCGACTGAGGGCGCCTATGAGATGGCCAAGCATCTGGCGCGGTCGCAGGGGTTGCTGGTGGGCGTCTCCGCCGCAGCGGCCGTAGCGGCAAGTCTCAGGATTGGCGAAGAAGAAGCGGCCAAAAGAAAGGCCGCCGTCGTGGTCACGATCTTGTGTGACTCGGCCGACAAGTACCTGAGCGAGCGCTTCTGGGAGCAATGATGGCGAGTGCCAGTATGGAGCAGAGGAAGCTGATGCTGAGGATCATCGATACGGTCTACGGCCAGGTGCGCAAGCATGGCGAAGAGACCTATCCGTATGAGTGCTGCGGTGTGCTGCTCGGCAAGGCGCTGGACGGGACCAATGAGGTGGAGGCGGCGGTGCGCGCGGGCAATACACGGACCGACTCCGCGCACAATCGCTACCACATTGCGCCCCAGGAGCTGGTCAGCATTCAACGCCAGGCACGGGAGCGCGATCTGGATATTGTGGGCTTTTATCACTCGCATCCGGACCATCCCGCTCGCTGGTCGCCCACCGATTTTAACGAAGCGCACTGGCTGGGCTGCTCGTACGTGATCACCAGCGTGGAAACGGGAGTGGCCAGGCAGACCAACTCGTTTTTTCTGGCCGGCGCGGGCGAGGATGACAAGCGGTTCGAGGACGAAGAGATCCAGGTGTGTCCCGAACGCTGTCGACCGCCGGCCCCGTAAAGATGCCAGGGCGCACAGTGAGAAGATGGCCGCTGCGCCGCAATCCGGCCTACCAAATTGAATGCTTGAGCAGCCTGTTTCCCCGGCTGACGCGGCGCAATGAAATTAGAAAGAGAGATGCGACCAATGAAGATTCACATCCCGACCCCACTCCGTCAGTTTGCCGGCAAGCAGCCCACGGTGACGGTTGCGGCGGCGACGGTAGGCGAGGCGCTGGACGAACTGACCAGCACTCATCCGGAATTGAAGAAGCACTTGTATTCGGAAGAAGGCAAGCTACGGGCCTTCGTGAACGTTTATCTCAACGACGAGGACATTCGCTACCTGACCGAGAAAGAGAACACGGCGGTCAAGGATAGCGACAGCCTGTCCATTATCCCTTCTATTGCAGGCGGAGGACCAGAAATGGCCACACTTACCGAAGTACCCGCGATGGCAGCGCCGTCGCTCAACAACGAAGAAATCGCGCGCTATTCCCGCCACCTGATTTTGCCCGAAGTAGGCATGGAGGGGCAGCTGAAACTCAAGGCTGCCAAGGTTTTGTGCGTGGGCACCGGCGGCCTGGGTTCGCCCTTGGCCTTTTACCTTGCCGCGGCGGGCGTAGGGACGCTGGGGCTGGTCGACTTCGACGTGGTGGACTCGAGCAATCTGCAGCGGCAGATTATTCACAGCACCAAGGACGTGGGCCGGCTGAAGCTGGACTCGGCTGAAGAGAAGCTCAAGGCCCTGAACCCGTTCATGAAGATCGTGAAGTTCAACACCATGCTGTTGAGCGCCAACGCCATGGAGATCTTCAAGGACTTTGATATCGTGGCCGACGGCACCGATAACTTTCCCACCCGTTACCTGGTCAACGATGCCTGCGTGCTAAGCGGAAAGCCAAATGTTTACGGCTCGATTTTCCGCTTCG
>PLZN01000211.1 GCA_003152195.1 Acidobacteriaceae bacterium | reverse complement strand
GAACGAACTCATGGCGAGACACCACCAGTGAGTGCACCGATCCGCCGGCTTGTTGCACTTCCCCGCAGGTTAGATCCTCGAGATTTGCGCCCTTTTACGGATTGGTCGCCACATGGATCGTATGGTAGTTGTGTGCTACCACATACGCTGTGGCACCTACATTGGCCAATTGAGCGATGCGGGCAATACGCCCATGGTGGTGCCTGGTGAGCAGGTATTGTGAATAGATTTCCAGCCCTGCCGTCGTCGCCTCGTACGCAGCCAGGCCCACTTTGCTTTCAACCAGGGCAGTAGGCAAAAGTCCTTCATGACACCGGCCGACAAAGCCCGCCGCCTCTTGTTCCTGGCTGGTTCGCAAACACTGCTCAGTCGTTGCCCAATCTGCAGCGTGGGTGGCGATCACACCACCGTACAGCGAGTAGTCGATCCAAGAGATTCGCTCTCGCAGCGGCGGACGGTTTTGAGGAGTGAGCGATAAGGACGGCTGCACCAATCCCATTCCCGGGGATTCCGGCAAATCTCCGGCGAACCCTGCTGATGTTGAAAGAAACAAGGCGAGCGCCGCAAGTAGAACAAAAGACCTCTTCATCGGTACTATTCTCCCCACCGATCACATCATCGGCAAAACTCTTCAGCAAAATACCCGGGGGGAGAATCGGGGCACTATCAATACCTATTCTCCCTACCGACAACATCCGCGGCAAAGCTCTTTTCAGCAAAGAACTACCCGGGCGGGGAGAATCAGAACACTATAGTAACGCAGTTGCCAGAATGGCATCTTCGCCCTCGAGGCAGAAGCGCTGCCTTATCGGTGCACGCTTTGCGATCCTCGACCGGTCAAAAGCGACTGCATTTTGCATTGATCCGCTCTACATGCCCTCTTCGGGGGATGACGTACGCGGGTCAATTGATCTATGTTCTGGTCATCATTCAAGTGGAGACAAAGGCTATGGCCCAGGATGGAAGCGGAAGAGGTAGATTGGTGCCGACGGGCTAGTCGACACCATCCCTCGATGTGAATTACGAGATCATCCACCGATTTCTCGACATGGTTTTGGAGCGTTCGCACTGCGTGGCGTCTACGAGTAGCGGTCGAAGTGTACGGAATGTACTCATCATGTCCTCCGTCGGCAACAACAGCCAACGTCTTTATTAGAGGACTTTTTTCGTAAAGTTTGCGATGTGGAGTTGTGAGGGATTTGTAAAGGCGAGCGCTCTTGCTTGCCTGCCCCATTTCTCGGTTTCCAGCGGTCTCTATCCCGTTATTTTTGAGCGGCGGAACCAGTTGACCAGCCTACGACCGGCTGCGCCCAACCATTGCCCGCAAGCCAATGAAGCAGCAGACCAGGCCACACTTGCAGATCCGGATCACCCTGGGCGAGCCCAAGACCATGTGATCCGTGCTGAAAGAGATGCATCTCGGCCGGCACGTGGTTCGTTACCAGAGCCTCATAAAACATCACGCTGTTGAGAACTGGAACCGTTGCATCATCCGTCGTGGAGAAGATGAACGTTGGCGGCGTCTGGGGCGTCACCTGCTTCTCATTCGATAAGAGACTGACAAGCGCCGGATCAGGATTATCGCCGAGCAGATTATTCTCCGATCCCGCGTGTACGTAGGGCTTGGTCATCGTGATGACGGGATATGAGAGCACCATGAAGTCAGGACGGCTTGATTCATGCTCAATCGCATCGGGCGCATCCGGCTGGCCAGAGTCGAAGTGCGTTCCCGTGGTGGAGGCCAGATGACCGCCGGCGGAAAATCCCCATATGCCGATGTGATTCTTGTCTACGCCGTAGTCGCTGGCATGCATGCGAACGGTCCGCAGAGCGCGCTGTGCGTCTTCGAGTTCGACAGGATGGTGGTACTTCGGCCCAAGCCGATACTTCAGTACAAATGCAGCAATCCCATGGCTGTTCAACCAGGCCGCAATCTGGGCTCCCTCATGGTCGAGCGCAAGTTGGTGATATCCACCACCGGGAGCGACGACAACCGCGGTGTGCGTTGGATTCGACGGAGGAAGATATGCTGTCAGCGTCGGGATATCCTCAGCCGCAATCCCCAAAGCTCCAGGGGCGGCATTCGCCCATAACGGCACTGCGGTGTGACCGTCGGCAGGTGCGACATCCATCACATGCGTTTGCCCCTGCATCGGTATCACTACAACGCTCAAAGCTAACCCTGCCAGACATAGAAAATTCATCTGCTCCTCCTGCGGATGCGAGTCAACAGGTAGAACCTGTCGAAGGCTAAATCAATAGCAATCTTCCGGGGCAATTACTCCGAAGTGAAGGTGCCAGCCGGCAGATCGGCCTTATTGTAGAGGAAGGTCGTGACGACGCCCGACCAGTCATAACGCACGAAACGAGGAAAAGATATCTGCGGAGAAGAGACTAGAACCGTGTCGCTTCCTCCGATCTTCTCAATCTTTGCTGTGGCCGGCATAAATTTATGATCGTCTCCCGCCAGCTCAAAACCGCCAACTTCTTGGCCGCGTGTTGTGAGTCCCTCGGCGTGTGTGAACCAGACCCGCATGGCGTTCGGCTCGGTGGTAGCTTGAAGAAATTCTGGCGAGCTATATTCGATCTTTTCGCCGTAGACAGTGGCGAGTGCGGCGAGTGCGAGGCGGTTTCCGACGGTCTGCTTGTCGGGTGGATGAACGTTGTTTGGTGTGCCTACATCCAGCGTGACCGCCATGCCGGTATTGCGCATAAAAAGTGTGCGCCGCTGGGCGTCACGGACAACCGGCCAACCGGGGGCGGGTGAATTGAAGCTGGAAATTTGCACCAAGAAGAAAGGGAAGTTGCCTTCGCCCCATTGGTTTCGCCAGTCGGAGATGAGCGTGGAGAAAACCCGCAAATAGTAGGGTGCGCGTTTCGCATCGCTGTCGGTCTCACCCTGATACCAAATGGCACCTTTGATCGTGAAGCGTGTGTACGGGGCGATCATGGCGTTGAAGAGAGTTCCGGGCGTCCATGCTCCCCCATGATCCGTTGGGACGCGAGGGTGAGAAGGAAGGGGCTTTCCTGCTGCTTGGGCAGCGGCATCCTCGCGTGCGTAATTGGCCCGGATTTGGTCGGCACGACCCTGGTCCCGGGCGATCGTCGCCGCATCCTCAAAGACCGAGGTGAGATTGGCGTCCGCCAATCCATCGGGACTGATCCAGGAGTGAGCGGGCGTGCCGCCCCATGTGGTGTCGATGAGTCCAACGGGGACTTTCTCACGCTCGGAGATCTCCCGGCCAAAGAAGTAGGCGACCGCCGAGAAGTGGCTGGCGGTCTCTGGCGTGCATTCCGTCCAGGTGTCTGAAGCTTCGGTTAGTGGAACGGTGGATGTTGCTTTTTTCTGGATGAGCAGGCGAATCCGTGGATGATTGGCTGCGGCAATCTCCTTTTCGCTATCCTTCATGGGCGCGGGATTCGCGCCGGTAAAGCCGGTAAGAGGGAACTCCATATTCGATTGCCCTGAAGCCACCCACACATCGCCGACGAGAATATCCTTACGCTCGATTGCCGTGGTGGTGGAGTCACCGCTGATCGTGAGCGTGTAGGGGCCTCCGGCGGCTTCCGGTTTGAGCCATGCTTCCCAGTTGCCGATTGGGTCGGTTTGCGCGGTGAGTGTCTGGCCATGGAAGCGGATGGTCACGTTTTCTCCGGGATTACCCGAACCCCAGATGCGGACCGGGCGGTCGCGTTGGAGCACGGCGTGATCGGAGAGAAGATTTGGCAGATGGATTTCTGCGGCAGCAGCCAGTGGAAGTGCAAGCGTAAAGATCAGGAGCAGGCGGATGACTCGCATGGTTAATCTCCGACAGTGGCCAAGGGGAATTACGATGATCGACGGACGCCATTGGCGTTCCCGCGGTATCGTCCGTGAGCGACCCTGCCACGATACCTGCCTTCCTGGGCATCCTGCAAATCGATCAGGCGGCCCTCTCAGCAATTAAGCCATCCCAACTCCAGAAAGATCGCTAGCCGATCGATGTAGAGCTAGAGCTGGCTGTTGGATTCGCTGCTGCAGCCTGTGGACGGCTGCCATTCATGGTCTCGTCTGCGTGTCAGGCCTGCACAGGTTGACCTAGTCTCGTTGGTGGCGACTGAGAAGGAGGCAGGTTTCTTCGTCGTTTTCAATGAAGCTGCGAATCATTTCGCTCGCGGAGCGGAGTAGTTTTTCGATCTCAGCAGTCGAACAGTTGCCGATCCGGACCCAAACAATCTTTGGTGGATTGCTGTACAGGACGCTTCTCTCGGCAAAATCGGAGTCTTTGGACACAATTGCGAAGCCGTGGGCTTTGGCATGTTCCCACACGGCGTTGTCATCCGCGCCTCCCAGATCGCAGCTCCGAACGTGTTCTGATCCGGGATAGAGATCGGACAGGGACGCGGCCAATCGTGGAGCGAGG
>PLZN01000355.1 GCA_003152195.1 Acidobacteriaceae bacterium | reverse complement strand
GCATGCCCTCGAATTCGAGGAAGATTTTGTCGCCGGCGAGCCTGGCGGGAAGCTTGAAGTGTTTGCGGTACCAAACCACCCCTTTGAACGTGCCACGGTCCCCGCCGCTATGGGAAATGATCTGACGGAATGAGTCGACGTCGTTGAACGTGTGCGGCAAGCTGACCGTCGCCCATTGGGAGTCGTCGAAGGCAGTAACTTCGGCGCCGGGCACGTCCTCGCGGATGAACTTCCAGTCGAGATTGAAATTCAGTGTGGCGCGTGGGGATACGGGCGGCGTATAGGAAGGGCCTTGGCCGGCCGCAAATGTGGGATAGGCTGGTCCGAATAGGACTGGCAATCCCGTCCGCAATTGCTGCAGCGCCAAGAAATTCGCGGCGAGATAGATGACGCGATGACATCGGCTACCCTCGTTCGTCTTGTATCTTAGCGTGATTCAGCGTGTCCACGCGTCGCTCTTACATATTAGCTAACAGGCTCAGGAATAGAGCTATAGAGATCCGTTTCAACGACGTTGAAGGCGGCCTTGACAATTTCAAGCTACAATCTCTCCTGCAAGGGAGGCCCTCCTCATGAAGAACTTCAGCTCCATGCGTCGTGATTTTCTGCGCTTTGGCAGCTTCGGTATAGCGGCTGTCGCGATTCCTGCCGTGCCCTTTGTTGCCTCGTCTCAGGAGACCGCGGCAGCCTCACCAGGCATATTCGATGTTCGCAAGTTCGGCGCGACGGGTGACGGCAAGACTCTGGATACTGACGCAGTGAACCGCGCCATCGAGGCAGCATCGGCCGCGGGCGGCGGAGTGGTTGTCTTCCCTCCCGGGACCTATCTCTGCTTCTCAATTCACCTCAAGAGCCAGGTACACCTGCAACTCCAGCAGGGAAGCACCATCGTGGCGGCCGACTCGCCACGGCCCGGCGAGCAGACAGGCTATCGCGGGGGCACTTACGACGCGGCCGAGCCGAATACGGCGTGGGATGCCTACCAGGACTATGGTCATAACCACTGGCATAACTCGCTGCTTTGGGGCGAGAACCTACAAGACTTCAGTATTACCGGCCTTGGCCTCATCTGGGGCAAAGGTCTTTCGCACGGCAGCAGTCGAGAGAATGCACCTTTTACTGCTGAGCAGCCGGGGGTCGGCAACAAGGCGATCGCACTCAAGAACTGCCGCAATGTCTTATTTCGCGATTTCTCGATTCTCAAAGGTGGGCACTTCGGCTTGCTGCTTACCGGCGTCGACAATACCACGATCGATAACCTTAAGATCGACACGGATCGTGACGGCATCGATATCGATTGCTGCCAGAATGTGCGCGTCTCCAACTGTACGGTGAACTCGCCGTGGGATGACGGCATATGTCCGAAATCAAGTTTTTCGCTCGGCTATGCGCGGGCTACGAGAAACGTGACCATCACCAATTGCCTCGTGACTGGCTATTATGAGCTGGGCACGGTGCTGGACGGAACATTCAAAAAATTTGCACCGGAGGCTACTGTCCCGCGCACCGGACGCATTAAATGTGGCACCGAATCGAATGGCGGTTTCATCAACATCACCATTTCCAACTGCGTTTTCGAGGGCTGCCGGGGTTATGCCCTTGAATCAGAAGACGGGGCTCTCCTGGAGGACATCACGATCACCAACACGACGATGCGCGATCTGGTCTCGGGCCCAATCTTTATGCGACTCGGTTCAAGGTTGCGTGGGCCCAAAGAAAGCACAAAGGTGGGTACGCTCAAGCGCATCCTGATCAGCAACCTCGATTGCTATAACGCACCGATGAATATCAGTTCCATCCTCAGCGGCATCCCGGGCTACTCGATCGAAGACGTGAAACTCTCAAATATTTATGTAGAGACTGCGGGCGGCGGGTCGGCTGAAGCCGCCGCTGCCGCGCCGCCTGAGTTTGAAAACAAGTATCCGGATCCGGGGATGTTCGGAACTACGCCGGCCTACGGCTTTTTCCTGCGCCACCTCCGGAATATCGAGATGAGCCATGTCGAGGTGGCGAGTGCTGCTCCCGATGCGCGACCCGCTTTCTATCTCACGGGGGTGGAGCGAGCGGATTTCTTTGCCATTACAGCCCCACCGCAAGGCGCCTTCGCATTGCACGGAGTGAAGGACCTGCGCATTGGCTGGAGCCGCGCAGCAGCCGATACAACGCTGGCCAGCGTCGATAACAAGATGCTGTAAGCCGATGCAAGGGGCTAGAGCGGTTTCACAGTTATCGTGGCTTCATAGAGATCGCGAACCGCCGCTGCGCTCACCGCGTCGGGGGGCAATGACTGATGCAGCGCCGCACCACCCGCAGCCGGTATGCTCTGCGCCACTTCAAGTGCCTGCATCCGTAGCTCAGGCGTCATAGAGGAAAACTTCTCCCGGCAAAGCCGCTTGGATACCCGGCATCATCGACAATCCAGACACGCATGTTCCGCTTTTTTGCTTCCGCGACAAAGTTGCGAAAGAAGGCGAAGTACTCCGGCGACAGATATGGGAATGGCATGCTATAAGCGGCCTGCACGGTGACCGCCTGGAAGCCAAGGCGATGCATCGTGTCCAGATCGCGTCGACCTGCTCTGTGCTGACGCTTCCGTTCAAGCCGTAGTATGGCTCCGAGCCGTGCTACGGGGGAGGGGCTTCCCATACCGCAGCCACCTGCGCCGCCGTGGGGATCTGCATCTCCTGCCAGGACTGCGGAGAACTTGCTACGGCTGCCTGTAACAGAAACACCGTAACTGCCAGAGCCGTGCATGCTTGCTTGATCATGAATGAGAAACTCCTTGTAAGTGCGTTAGCCTAGGGGTTCTAATGGTGAGCAATTTCCGTCGTAGCCTGAAGGGCTACCATTTCGTGTTGCTATTCACGTTGATGTGCCCGTTCGCCGGGTACGCGCAGCCTGACTCACAAACAGCTACCAAGGCCCTGGAACCGCCTGCGTCCTGGGTCGATCCTGTGACCGGTCACAAGGTTGTCCGCATCACGCGCGAGCCGGGCTCGGCCAGCTTCTACTTCAACGTGAACAGCTACACACGCGACGGCAGGGAGATGGTGTATACCACGCCGGATGGCATTTCTGTGATCGACCTCTCGACATGGAAGACGCGTTCCGTAGTGCAGGGGAAGGTCCATACCATCGTTGTCGGTCATAAGACACAGAGCGTTTTCTATATCAAGCCGGACGAGGGAGCTCTGTACGTTACAAATGTCGACACCGGAGAGGCGCGTAAGCTTGCCACTGTTCCCAAGCGCGGTTCGATTGACTCGGTCAACGCCGATGAAACATTGGCTGCGGGCACGTACATTGAGGGCGAGGGCGGCCAGGATTACGGCGGCGGGCACCGCGGCCAACAGGCGCAGTCACTAGAGCAGCCCCGCAATAAGGGAGAGATGATGCAGCAGCGTCTGGCAGCGCATCTACCTCTGGTGTTGTTCAGTATCGACCTGCGAACGGGCGCCATGAAGACGCTGCTGCACAGCACAGACTGGGTGAACCACCTTCTTTTCTCGTCCACGGATCCCCAATTGCTGATGTATTGTCACGAAGGGCCATGGCAAAAGGTCGATCGCATCTGGACCATCCACACGGACGGTACCCACAACGTTCTCATTCACAAGCGCACCATGTTGATGGAGATCGCCGGTCATGAATTCTGGGGATCTGACGGCAAAACCATCTGGTACGACTGGCAGACGCCGAAGGGAGAGGATTTCTGGCTTGCCGGCTACAACCTCGATACCGGAAAGCGCACCGCGTATCACATGCAGCGCAACGAATGGTCCATCCACTTCAACGTCTCGGCGGACGGCACGCTCTTCTGCGGCGACGGCGGCGATCCTGGTCAGGTAGCTCATGCGCCTGACGGTGAATGGCTCTACCTCTTCCGTCCGGAGATGAAGCCAGGCGACGGGATCAACACGTCCGATTTCATCCAGCCCGGCGTTTTCCATGCCGAGCGTCTGGTGAACATGTCAAAGCACAACTACCGGCTGGAGCCCAATGTCAGCTTTACGCCTGATCAAAAGTGGGTCATCTTCCGCTCCAACATGTACGGTCCAACCTACGTCTTTGCCGTCGAAGTGGCCAAAAACGGCGGCCGTACCGGAGGGGAGTAATTTTCTTGCTCACGCGTTTCCCGTGGTTTCGAAGCGGCCTGGGTTGCCTCCTGCCGGTAGCGCTTTCTATCTTTGCTGCCTCTGCGATCGCTGCGCAAGCGCAGACACAAGCGCCCGTGCTCGCCGGCATTGCGCATGCCGCTATCCGCGTCTCCGATCTCACCAAGTCCCGCGACTTCTACGAGAAGCTTGGTTTTGAAGCGGCTTTCGCAATGAGCAAGGGTGGAACGACAACGGAAGTGTTCCTCAAGGTGAACGACCGGCAGTTTATTGAAATGTATCCGCAGCAGCAGCCTTCGCAACCAATCGGATTCATGCACGTCTGCTTCGAGTCCACAGACATGGAAGCGCTCAATCGTGATTACCTGGCGCGCGGGCTATCTCCAACTCCGGTGAAGCGTGCCGGTGCTGGCAATCTGCTCTTTACCATGGTGGGCCCGGAGCAGCAGAACATCGAATATACGGAGTACATGCCCGGCTCCATGCACTCGAACGACCGGGGAAAGCACCTGGGCGCAAACCGAATCTCTGAAGAGATCGTTGGCTTGAGTCTCGTAATGGAAGATCCAGCTGCGGCACAGGCATTCTATGAGCAGAAGCTTGGTTTCCGCTTCGCCCACCGTGCCGTTGAGCCCGGGCTCATCTCGCTCGAGATTCCAGGCCGATCCGGCCAAATGGTGGAGATCGCGTCACGAGCAACGAGCCCGGCGTTCCAGCTCCTCTTCTCCGTTTCCGACCTCCGGCGTGCAGCCGCGCAGCTCAAAGCGCTTCATCTACCCGTTGAGAAGCAAGAGTCAATGGTGTCGGTCCAGGATCCGGATGGCAATCGGATCGTTTTTGTGAAAGTCAAACCATAATGATGTGGAACTGACCCTTGCGCGGTCGTGGTGGAACCGCCGGGTCTCCCAACGTCTTTTGTTGGGAGATGTGGGAAATCACGGATCCTGACTTCTAGACCTTTAAAGAGCTGGCAGGTGTCTCGTGCCAAGAGCGGAGGAGGCAGAATGACTTTTGTGGAATCCCACATCTGACACAAAAAGCACAAAGAGCGCGCCAGATATGGGGCACCCTCGGTCTGTAGCAAGGCAGGCGGCAAAACCTTCGCCTAATGCCTTCGCTCTTCCAGCTATAATTGCGCCTTACCAGGTCAAACGCGCGCAGCGAGAACAAATGCATCGTGGCACCTCTCCGTGCGGGTGCGGGATACTCAATCGAGGAGCAAGAGCGGTTCATGGATAACAAGGTAATTATCAGCTGTGCCATCACGGGGGCGATTCATACACCAACCATGTCACCTTATCTGCCGTTCGCGCCCGAAGATATCGCGCGCCAAGCCATCGAAGCGGCGGAAGCGGGCGCGAGCATCCTGCACTTTCATGCGCGCGACCCCAAGACGGGCCGGCCCAATGGCGACCCGGCCGTCTACATGCAGTTTCTGCCCGCGGTTAAAGCGGCGACAAACGCGGTCATCAACCTCACCACTGGCGGCAGTTTATACATGGACCTGGATCAGCGGCTGGCGCCGGCGCTACGCGTCAAGCCTGAACTGGCCTCGTTCAACATGGGCTCGATCAATTTCTCCATCCATCGCCTGGCACGCCGATACAGTGGATGGAAATATGACTGGGAAGAACCATACCTGGCAGAGACCGAGAGTACTATCTTCCGCAACACGTTTGTGGATATGAAGCGTGTCGTGAAGGAACTAGGAGAGGGCTGTGGCACCAGGTTCGAGTATGAGTGTTACGATCTGGGGCATCTTTATAATCTGGCCTATCTTCTGGACGAGAAGTTAGTCGAACCACCCCTCTTCTTGCAGACCGTCTTCGGCATTCTTGGAGGGATGGGAACGGATGTCGAGCTGCTCAGCTACGTCCGGGCAACCGCGGATCGCCTGTTCGGTCGAGAGAATTACCATTGGTCGGTTCTCGGCGCGGGGCGTCACCAGATGCGGCTGGCGACCCTGGCAGCCCTCATCGGCGGAAACGTTCGCGTGGGTCTGGAAGACAGTCTTTATCTCGCCAAAGGCAGACTGGCCAAGTCTAGTGCCGAACAGGTGAGAAAGATCCGCCTGATACTCGAAGAACTTTCCTTCGAGATTGCAACACCGGAGGAAGTACGAAAAACGTTGCACTTGAAGGGGGCCGATCAGGTTGCCATTTAATGGTCGCCCCGACGGTGGCCCGAAGTTGAAAGAGGATGGCAGTGGCAGCAACATATCGCGCAGTGATGTTGACGAAGAAGGGTGGACCTGAGGGGCTCCAGGTCGTCGAATTGCCGATCGTGCACCCTGGCCCAGGGCAACTGCGCGTGCGCGTGCGCGCCGCTGGTGTGGGCGCGACCGACCTGGCCATGTTGGCTGGCAACTACATGTACGCGTCTAAGATGCCATTCGTGCCTGGCTATGAGGTCGCCGGCGTGGTCGATGCCATTGGCGCCGGGGTCACCGGTTTCGAATTGGGCCAGCGTGTGGCCGCGCTCACTGTGCACGGCGGCTTTGCAGAACTTCTCGTGCGCGAGGCCGAACACTTTCTTCCCATCCCCAACGGAGTCTCTGATCGCGATGCTGCGGCGGCGATCTTGAACTACGTGACTGCGTGGCAAATGATTCATCGCGTTGCGAAGGTGCGGCCAAGCCAGACCGCGCTCGTCACCGGTGCGGCGGGAGGCGTGGGCACGGCGGCTCTGCAGCTGCTAAGGCTGGCGGGAGTGAAGACTTACGGTGCCGCTTCTGCGTCGAAGCATGCCACCTTGCGCTCACTGGGCGCAACGCCAATCGACTACCGGGCAGGACCGCTCGACCGCCTCACGCTTGCTGTCGAACCTAAAGGTGTCGATTACGTCTTCGATGCAGTCGGCGGAGCCAATATCGGTCCGTGCATTGGCGCGCTCCGGCGAGGCGGCACAGTAGTCGGCTTTGGTTTCATGGGCGCTGCCGGAATGGTTTCCAAGCTGGCCATGTTCGCCAATCTTTTTATCGGTGCGCGCCTGCGCGGGCGCCGCGGCGCCTTCTACGGCATCACGATGCTGTATCGGAAAGACCCCAAGGCTTTGCGTGAGGATCTGCCCAAGATCTTCGCACTCCTCGCGGAAAAGAAGATCGACACCATGGTCACCCGCACCTTCCCGCTCCTTGAGGCGAGACAGGCCATCGAGCTCTTGGCGACGGGTTTCGTGGAAGGCAAAATCGTTCTCGAGAATAGCTGAGCAATAAGCACGGTTCGGGGAATGCGATGACTAGCTTGGGAACTCTGATATATAGCAGCAGCTTGTTCCTGTGGTTGTCCACCCACGCCGTATTTCTTTCTGTGACGGGTGTGGCGACTTTTATCTTCGCCCTGTGGTGGGCGGTGTTCTGGATCACTCACCGAGGCAAACTGCACTTCTTTTTCGACCCTCAAGACGATTTTCACGCCTCCAGAGAGGGAGATCGCGTATTACCTAAGGCAGCTGAGACGGCCACCTTCGAGCCGATGTTGAAGCACTATATCGGCGTGACGCAGTTGCTGGTCACGATTGCTGCGGCCTCGATAGCCTTCGGCGGTGGCAATGGCAACCAAGCTTCCATTCCTTCAATCTGGATCGGGATAGCCAAACTGCTCCTGGCATGGAGCGTTTTCTACGGTGTGCTCTTTTGTGCTTTGTTGCTGTGGCGATACGATGAATACACGCAAAACATGAAGAGCTACACGCTGCCCTGGCACTCTACGGTCTTTGCGTGCGGTTTTTCAAGCTTGACCTTCTTCACGTTTGGCTTTGTTGTGTGGGGCTTTGGGCTACTATGAACCATCCATTTCGGCGCACCCATAGGGTTGGTCTCCTGAGTGTGCTGGCGCTGCTGGGGCTTGCGCCCATCGGATGCCACTCCGGCAGCCCTGAGGCTCCGTATGACGTACTCATTCGCCACGGCCACATCCTCGATGGTACGGGGAACGCAGCGTATGCGGGTGATGTCGCGATCCGAGGCGATCGCATCGCGGCCATCGGATCACTGGACGGCGCCAAAGCAAAGCGTGTCATCGATGCCTCCGGCCTCGTGGTCTCCCCAGGGTTCATCGATATGCTGGGCCAGTCGGAAGAGTCATTGCTGATCGACAACCGCTCCTTAAGCAAACTGTCGCAAGGCATCACCAGCGAGATAACCGGCGAAGGCACCTCAATCGCACCGCAAAACGAGCTTACGCTGGCGCCGCAAAAAATCTTTCTGGAACACTACCATCTCTCCGTGGACTGGCGGGATCTCGGCGGCTATTTCCGCCGCCTGGAGAAGAGCGGCACGCCGATCAATCTAGGCACCTACGTGGGGGCCGCTCAGGTGCGCGAAGCGGTGCTGGGCGATGTCGATCGTGCGCCCACGCCGGCGGAGCTGCAGCAGATGGAATCGCTGGTGGCGGCGGCCATGCAGCAAGGCGCAATGGGCATTTCTACAGCCCTGATCTATCCCCCGGGCCATTATGCAACCACGGAGGAGCTGATTGCCCTGGCCAAGGTCGCGTCGCAGTACGGCGGCCTCTATGCCTCGCACATGCGCAGCGAAGGGCAGAGCGAAATGGCGGCGATCGGCGAAGCCATGCGTATCGGCCGCGAAGCGCACCTCCCGGTAGAGATCTTCCACCTCAAGGTCAGCGGCAAGGCGCGCTGGGGTGGGATGCCCCAGGTGATCGCGAAGCTTCAGGCCGCGCGGGATTCCGGTCTGGACATTGCCGCCGACATGTATCCCTACGTCGCCGGCGCAACGCAGCTGGCATCGTCGCTGCCTCCCTGGACGGTCGACGGAGGCATGAGCAAACTACTCGAGCGTCTGCGAGATCCGGCGATTCGCCGGCGCATCGTGGCGGATATGGCAAAAGACCACAACGATTGGGAGAATCTCTATCTGGATTGCGGCGGTGGTAGTGGCGTGATGATCTCGGCGGTCGTGAACCCCGCCCTGCAGAAATACGATGGCAAGACTGTCGCCGAGGTGGCGAAGGCGGAAAACAAGCCCGAGATGGACGCGCTCTTTGATTTCATCCTCGCCGATCAGGGGCAGACCAGCGCGCTCTACTTCATGGCCAATGAGAACGATCTGCAATACGGGCTGAAGCAACCCTGGACCAGCATTGGCCTCGATGACGGCGAAACCTCGCTCGATGGACCGCTCTTTGAGCCGCATAACCATCCCCGGGCATGGGGATCGATGCCGCGCTTTCTCGGTCATTACACTCGCGACCTGCAATTGCTTGACCTGCCCCAGGCCATCCACAAGATCACGGCTTTGCCGGCGCAGCGGGAACACCTCTCCGGCCGCGGACTGCTGAAGAGCGGCTTCTACGCCGACGTGACTATCTTCGATCCATCAGCCATTCTCGATACCGCAACCTACGCCGATCCCAACCTGGTGTCCAAGGGAGTTGAGTACGTGTTGGTGAATGGTCAACTCGAATGGGCACAGGGCAAGTTGACAGGTGCTACCGCGGGCCGTGCCCTGCGGCACACGCCAGTGGAAGGGAAGTAATGTGAATGCGGGCGGACATTCCAAATAGACTCAAGTGACACAAATCAATCTAAGGGGATTGCCGAATGTTCCAATTGATCTTTGTCGTCCTTGCACTGGTGGCCGCATCGATCCACCTCGGGTTTTCCTCTAGCAGCCGGAGTAGCACGGCGGCTATAGCCAGAACATATTTGCTCTATTTGCTATTCGTCTACGTAGGGTTGATGGGACTGCTGACGGCCTATGCGCACGTGTTTCGCCCAATGCAAACGTCAGCTTCTATCGGGTGGCCGCCCAGCCCGTACGAATACGAAGTTGGCATGGCCGATCTGACGGTGGGCACGCTGGGAATCCTATGTCTCTGGCTGCGCGGAAACTTCTGGTTAGCGACAGCGATTGCCAATGCTGTATGGTTGCTCGGAGACGCGGCAGGGCACATCCGGCAGATGGAACTCAACAACAATCACGCCCCGAATAACTCGGGCATCTTTCTTTTTGTGGAGATCGCCGCCCCATTGGTGATACTTTCCCTCGCGTTCTACCACCACGTTGCAGCGGCGGACGGCAAGGCTACGCGCTGAAGAGCTTGATCATCTTGTCTCGTGAAGCGTCCACGTGCACCTGCATCGCCTGACGAGCCTCAAGCGGCTCCCGCTTTTCGAGTGCCCGCAGAATATCGGCGTGACCGATCCAGCCAGGGACGGTCTGGGTACAGAGAGTATCCAGGCGCGTTACGTAGCCGAGCGTCAGGTTGAGTTGACCCATCACCCGCTGATTCCCGGCCAGCTCACTCAGCCGGCGATGGAAGGATTGATTGGCGAGCAGAATCTGTTCCAGGCTGGCAGCGGGGTCTTTCTCCGGCGCGACGATGGCAGCCAGCTCGCTTATCTGGTCGTGACTTCCGGTTTGCGCCAGCTTTTCCGCGGCGAAGCATTCCAGCAGCTTGCGGTAGTCGTACATGTCCACGATGTCGCGCACGGAGATAGGCGTAACCATGAAGCCTTTCCTGCGAATCCGTGTCAGCCAGTGGTCCTGCATCAGGCGGGTGCAGGCTTCGCGCACCGGGGTTCGGCTGGTTCCGCAGCGCTCGGCCAGATCCACTTCGGAGAGGAACTCGCCCGGCGGAAGCTTGGCTGTGATCAGCCAATCCCGCAAAATGCGGTAGACACGCTCCACTTCTCCCAGCTTGTTGGCCTTGGCTCGCGTTTGCTTCGTCAATTGCAGGTCACCGGGTGGGCTAAGTCCTTATTGTCCACCATTTTCTATCCTATTCCGCTGCGCCAACTCTCCGGAGCATTTTTACTATTGGTGCAAATGAAGCAGCGGAGACGAACGCGGCCATTCCTCCGAAGAATGGCCGCATATAGCCAATCTGATCAGATCGCGGTAATGGTAAAAATGCTTAAGCCTGCGTCTGTCATCATAATAGGGAGCCATGTGACAGGAGTTGTGTATGGAGATCGACCGCCGGTTCGCTGGATTTACGCCTGTATCCGCCTCACCTGGCGCGCCGCGAAGAAGGCAATCCCGGCGAGTAGGGATGCGCTTGATCATGCTGTGCTTGGCGGTAGCCTGGCCGGCGGCTTTCGCGCTTGCGCAAGCCAAGCCAACCGCCGCCAACCCACCGGATCGCCTGCCCGATACCTACCTTATCTATTCGATGTTGATGCCCGGCCAGGTATTTTCAGATATGGATTCGGGTCAGAACCAGCCGTGGGCTATCAACAGCACGACGGTGAACGAGGATGACATAGACCCCAAACTGGCGCCTGAGGCTGTCCTGCAACCGCCATCGGACAACGCGCGGGACTTTCAGGAGGCAGTGAGCGACTACAACCAGCGCAAAAAGGAACGCCTGGTGCTGACCCGCCGTTTCCACCTGGACCGCGCTTACGTCCTGCTGCCGGCGGCCGATGCCGCGGAATTCCGCGCGTCGCGTACCGACCCGGACGCCAATTCCGATGCGCAGGAAGCGTACGGCGGCTACCTGGGCATCACCTACTTCAGCGAGGTCTATTTCAATATCGCGCAGACGGCAGCGCTGGTCTACATCCTGGATTGGTGCGGCAACCTGTGTTCGCAGGCTGACTGGGTTTATCTCGAAAAGCAAAATGGTGTCTGGGTTCGCCGCTCCGGTAAGGCGCCCGCGCAGACGTAGTATTAAGAGGGATTCAACGGAGGAGAACATGGTTCGGTTGTTGCTGCTCTTTGCTGTCGCGGGTCTGGGCTGCGCCAACGCGTTTGCGCAGGGACAACCGATTCGAGTTGCCATTGTGGGCTTAGAGCATGGGCATGTCGCCGGCTTCTTGAAGCAGTTCCCAACGCAGCATGATGTGCAACTGGTGGGCATCGTGGATGCCGACACCACGCTCTCCCACCGCTACGCGCAGCAGTTTCACCTCGACCCCAGCCTTTTCTATACGCAATTGGATCCCATGATCGCGGCCCGCCATCCGCAAGCCCTACTGGTCTATACCTCCGTGGGTAAGCACCGTGCTGTGATCGAAGCGGCAGCCCAGCGCGGGCTCAGCGTCATGGTGGAAAAGCCGCTGACCATGTCGCTCGACGACGCTCTGGCCATTCGCCAGGCGGCCAGGCAGCACCACATCCAGGTGCTGGTGAACTACGAGACCACCTGGTATGCGAGCAACCGCGCCGCGTATGACGAAGCGGCCAATGGCGCGCTTGGCGATCTGCGCAGAATCGTGGTGCACGACGGCCACGAGGGACCGAAGGAGATCGGCGTGCCGCCGGAGTTCCTGAAGTGGCTTGAGGACCCGGAGCAGAATGGCGACGGCGCTTTGTACGACTTCGGCTGCTATGGCGCCGACCTGGTCACATGGCTGATGCATGGCGAGTCGCCACTGAGCGTCACCGCTGTTACCCAGACTGACAAGCCGCAGATCTACCCACGGGTGGCGGATGAAGCCACCATCATCTTGCGCTATCCCAAAGCTCAAGCGGTGCTGATGGCTTCCTGGAACTGGCCGTTTGCCCGCAAGGACATGGAAGTGTATGGTGCGACCGGGTACGCGATCACAGTTGGGCCGGACCAGCTGCGTATGCGGACAAAGGGTCAGGCGCAGGAGAGTGAGACAACCGCTCCGCCGCTAACGCCGCCGAACGACGGATCACTGCACTACCTCGCCGCAGTGCTCAACGGAAGCCTGAAGCCAAGCGGCGATCTTACTTCGCTCGATACCAACGTTGTGGTGATGCAAATTCTGGATGGGGCAAGGCAATCCGCGCGCGAAGGCAGAACCATCAAGCTGGCGCCCTTGCCAAAGTAGCGATTCAGCGAAATCAGCGGCCCCGGGCCGCTACGCTTCCCCCGCGGAGCGAGCTGAGGTGGGCGGAAGCCGGAGCTCGTCTGGGCGTATCAGGAGCGCCGCTATACGACCGGCCGCCAGCTCGCTTTCGTCTGACCAGGAAATGCGGCCTGCCATGCATGACTTCCGAAGGCAGATATCTCCGCTTCTCTCCACACAGCGAACACACCACAAGTATGGTGCTGGCAGGGAAGCCGTCCGTTCCAGATAACACGTCGTGGCCGCACTTCTTGCAGCAAACCACGCAGCACTTAGGGAAGGGCAGAGTACGCATAGCCACTACTATAGGGGAATAAAAGGAGAAGATCAAGAGCTGTTGTTATAACCCTTGACATCATGTAGAAGCCTTAATGGTTGCAATTGTCAATTTTGCCGTTCGGCTGAATGTCCCGAACCACGGGCGCTCTCGTTTCTTGAACTCGCGAAGGATGCGACTCTTCAGATTGATCAGGGCTACCACCCACTCATCTTGATCTTCCGAACTGTTGTGGGTAGTGGCCAATGTTGCAACTTCCGTCTTCTTGATCTCAGGCGAACAGCGACCGATTCGGATGAAAAGCCTTCATCGAGAAACAAGACACACTCCTCACGCCGCTTTTTGACGTGTG
>PLZN01000085.1 GCA_003152195.1 Acidobacteriaceae bacterium | reverse complement strand
GGATTGTCTTTCGTCGCCCGATTGTTGTATCGAAACACTTGTTCGTCGAGGTAACGGTCCAGATGGAACGGTTCCACCGCAACATAGGTACCCCGCAGAGTTCGCTTCAGGAGACGCCAGAAGTTGTCGAGTCCCTGGGTGTGAACTTGGCCGTTAACGTATTCCTTGGCATGATTGACCACTTCATGGACAAAATCCTTGCGCAGGTGGTCATAGCCTACGGCGGCATCGGTATAGACCTTGCTGCCCCGGTGAACTTGATTCAGAATCTCGTTCTGCAGGGTCTCGCGCTTAACGTTGGGAATGACCTTGGTACGAACTTGCCGCAACTCGCGGTCCAGTACACCAAAAGACAGCGGTCTTTCCAATGTGGTGTCTGTTGCCGTCATCTCGTGCGTGGACCTTCGCTTTGCGGCTCTTGTGCATCTTGTAGGGATTCGGGCCGACAAAAGTTTCGTCGCTCTCTACCGGACCGCCATCCTCCCCGCCGAACTTGAAGGTAGGATCGTCCTTCATCGCTTCCCGAATCCGATGAAGCATAAACCATGCCGAGTTCTGGCGAATACCGAGCGCCCTGGCCAGCTCGTAACTGCTGATTCCGTTCTTGCAGTTCGCCAGCATCCAAAGCGCAATCATCCATTTGTCCATGCCGAGCGGAGAGTCCTCAAAAATCGTGTCCACCTTAACAGTGAACTGCTTTTGGCATTCGTAGCAAAACCAGATGCGGCGAGTCTTGATGAACGAATGCTTTGCTCCTCCGCAGCGAGGGCAAGTCACATTTCCACCGGGCCAGCGAAATTCAACGGCGGCCTTAAATGCATTCTCGGGATCGGAGAAGTAAGCGATGGCTTTCTGAAGTGTCTCGGGAACGTCCATGTACAAATAGTACATCAGACACACATGTGTGTCAAGCGTATTACTTACTACGTAAGTTATTGAGATATATACGGGCTTTAGCCCCTGAGGGACCTGTTTTCTCGTCCCTTCCCGGCTTTTTCCGCACCTGTTTAAGCCCGTGAAATGCGGAGACTTTAGGCGCTTAAGGCGTTAAGGCGCACACTTCCCCCGCTCGCGGCAGCCTGTTAAGCCACTACTTGACCTGGGTCGTGGTGCCGGGCGCGGTCTTGATGTGGAAGACATCGCCGGGGATCGGCGTGTTGTAGTGAATGATTTTGTAGGTAACCGTGCGCAGGTCGCCGGAGGGTTCGTAGAAGATCTGCTTAAGGCTGATGGCCCGGGTCGGATCGACCCAGATGGTCACGTGCGTGAACATCTCTTGAACCTTCTGTGCTGTGGGCACCAGGTCGAGCTTCGCCAGCGAGACCCCGTTCACGGTCTCGGTGCCCAGCAGGGTTACCTTCCAGTTGGCCTCGAGATCGGCGCCGCTGCCGCCGAAGCCCAGGGTCAGGAAACTTTCCCACTGGCCGCGATTGGCGCCCGCTCGCAGAATCGTCATCTGCTTGATTTTAGGCTCGTAATAGTTGACTTCACCGCCGTCGTAGGACACGGTCTTGGGCGCATCTTTCCCGTTCTCTTGCAGGAAATAGGCGGCCATCCGGGTGACGCCCTTCTTGCGCTCGAAATAGATCGTGCCGGACTGGACGTCGTGGTCCTGCACAACAACCTGGAACTGGTCCCAGGTAAAATCCGCCTGCGCGCTCAAAAACTTCGCCGCGGCCGTATCCAGCTGGGAGATGACTTTCTGCAAATCTGCGCTGCTCGCCGCAGGGGAAGCAGCGCCACCGACCGGCGGCGCGGTTTGCGCCCTGGACTGGCTTGACAGCGAGATCATCACCCCCAGGCCGAGCAGCGCCATTGTCTTTCCTACTTCAACCATGAATCTCCTTACCGGCTGTTGGACGGTGACCAAACGCTCCGGGTTTCCTTTTGCGGTGGCGAAGAATCCCGCCCGGGAATTCCCACGTGCCAACAAGCTACGGGTGCCCCATCCTTGACGGTGTTTTTTCCGGCAAGGGTGGGATTCCACGAATCCCAATGCACAACTTTTTGCGATGCAGGTCTACCGATGTGCCCACACGCGATACTGCGTCACCAAACCGCTCGCATCTTTTTCCTCGCGATAGCGGTCTATCTGCACATTGCCGGAGATGGCTTGAATGCGCTGCAGCAACTCCGCCCTCAGCTTGGTATCGCTGCTGGTATCACTGAGCTGGTCGGCGCCGATCTGGTAGGTCCATGCATTCGTTCCGTTCGCCCTGACCAGAATGTCCCTGGTCGACGTCAGAGTCTCCTGGGGACGATCGCGGTAGTTGATCAGCCGTGGTGACAGGAAGAGGAAGGCCAGAATGAGGGTCACCATCACGTCATAATGAAAACTGCCGCGTGGGTAGGTCCAGAACAGATAGTTCTTTAAGATTCGCCGCATCGTTGCTCTTTTCTATTCGAACACTCCTGTCGTCTTCTCGCCGCACTATCTTGGTGGAAGCAGCTAGAGCATTTTTACTGTGGGCTGGAGAGATTGGTTATGTGCGGCCATTCTTCGGCGGAATGGCCGCGTTCGGTCCATTTTCCTCGCTTACACCAATAGTAAAAATGCCCTACCGCCGGCGGATTATTTCCTCGCCGCCCATGTACGGCAGCAGGGCCCGAGGCACCCGAACCGAACCGTCGGATTGCTGGTAGTTCTCGAGGATGGCCAACCAGGTGCGCCCGATCGCCAAGCCGCTGCCGTTGAGGGTGTGGACCAGTTCGCTCTTGTTCTTGCTCTGCGGCTTGTAGCGAATATTGGCCCGCCGCGCCTGGTAGGCTTCGAAGTTGGAGCAAGAAGAAATCTCGCGGTACAGCCCCTGCCCCGGCAGCCAGACCTCCAGGTCGTAGGTCTTAGACGACGCCGCGCCGGTATCTCCGGCGCAGAGCAGCACCTTGCGATAGGGCAGCTCCAGCCGCTGCAGAATAGCCTCGGCGTGGCCGGTAAGCCGCTCATGCTCTTGGTTCGACTGCTCGGGCGGTGCAAACTTAACCAGCTCTACCTTTTGAAACTGGTGTTGGCGAANNGCTCAGCGGCAATTGCGCTTCCTCGAGCACTTCGTCGCGATACAGATTCGTGACCGGTACCTCGGCGGTAGGAATCAGCCAGTGGTCGCTCCCCTCGCACTTGAAGAGATCCTGGGCAAATTTGGGTAGCTGGCCGGTACCGAACAACGAGGCGCTATTCACCAGCACGGGTGGCAGCACCTCGAGGTATCCGTGCTCCCGGGTGTGTACATCCAGCATGAAGCTGGCCAGCGCCCGTTCCAGGCGGGCGCCCTGGCCCCAGTAGACGGCAAAGCGCGCGCCAGAGATCTTCGCTGCGCGCTGGAAGTCCAGAATTCCCAGGCTCTCGCCCAACTCCCAATGCGGCCGGGGCGCAAAATCAAACGAAGGCTGTTGTCCCCAGCGCATCACCTCGACGTTGTCCGCTTCGCTCTTCCCTGGAGGAACGCTGTCCTGGGTCAGGTTAGGGAGCTGCACCAGCAGGGTACGCATCGCCTCTTCGGCGCTCGCGGCGCTCCGCTCGCGCTCCTCCGTCTCCTGTTTCAGCGCGCGCGTCTGGTCTATCAACTCCTGAATGTGGGCCTGCTCTTCGCCTTCTTTGCGGCGGCGCGCTACCTCCTGGCTCAGTCTGTTCCGTCGCGCCTGCAACGTCTCTGCCTGGGTGATGTGGGCACGACGGTCCAGATCGAGCTGGCGAAAGTCGCCCAGCAAAGTGGCGGGGTCCACGCCTCTGGCCCGCAGCTTCTCTTCCACCAGCTCCAGGTTGGCCCGCACAAAATTCAAATCGAGCATAAGACTCCATATGCCAGTTTACGGCACTCCTTTTTAAATCAATGATTTGACCCTTTAACTATAGGCAAATGAGTCATTTACTGCGGAAATGGTTTCGGCTCCAGTACAACCTGGACACACGCTGTACCACCCAGAAACGGCTAAAAATCGTATCACCGTATCACCTAGAGCCCAATCTCCCCTGTTTCCAGCCCACGGCTGCGACTCCAAAAAAATAAATTTTTCATAACTCCAGGTGAACCCCCAACTCCCGTATTCACCCAGTATGAACAACTCCACAGTACATCAAAAATTCAGCGACCTCGACCACGCCATCAATGCCGATGCCGTGGCCAGCATCCTTGGAATACCCCGCCGGTCGGTCTATCACTTCGTCCGCCAAGGAAAGACCCCTCACTTCCACATCGGTGGCTGCCTGATGTTCGACCCGGGCATCCTGGCTGACTGGTGCGCAGGGCAATGAGCCCTCTCCGCTTCGACGAACCACAAGAGATGACGGAAGACCTGGTCATCGCCGCCGTCAACACCCATGGCCTGGAGTCGCTGGCCGTGCTGGAGACGATCATATGGACCAACATTGATGCCGGTACCGAGCAATGGCTCACAGCCGGGGTTTCATTGCGAAGTTCGGGAACAGGACTGATAAGGTAAAGAGGGCATGCCGATCACAGTGACAAATCCGTTCAAGGACGCCAGTATCCCGGCGACGTAATTCTGCAAGC
>PLZN01000292.1 GCA_003152195.1 Acidobacteriaceae bacterium | reverse complement strand
CCAAGTCTTACAGGAAATCCGGGGGGATGGGGCACCCGGGGATTTGTTGCACTCTCTGCCGAGGACAAGAAATGCCCCGTTTCATATCCCGTGGGTCGGCAACGCCGGTGAATCACTGTTCAATCCGCTGGGTTCCACAAGCTTCCTGCGGCTTCCCTTGATGAAAGCCGCACACGCCGCCATCGAAAGAGCTGCGTACAGGAAATCGGGGTATATGAGCCACCCGGCAGCGCATGATTTATGGATCGATGATCGTTGTGATCCCAGACCGCCAATTTACGTCATCCTCCCTGCACTTGGATCTGAAAGGGCACATGCACCAGTATCTCGATGCCATTTCCGGCCGATGTCTCGACCCGAAGACTTCCGCCCAGCTTGCGAGCACGTTCCTCCATCACCGGAATCTCAAAGTGGCCATGGAGCGCGGCGAGTTTGTCCGACGCTCGAAAGCCGCGTCCATCGTCCTTGACGGATAAACTTAGCCACTCCGCGTGGTATTGCAGGTGGACGGAGATGATATTCGGCACGGCATGACGGAGAGCATTAGTCACCGCCTCCTGCCCGATGCAGACAAGGTGATGGACGCAACCCGGAGCCGGCGCCACTTCCTGGCCTTCCACTTGAAGCCGCATATCGACGCCCTCCTTGGCGCTCAATGGCGTCAATGCGTTCGACAACGCGCTCGAGAGCGGCCCCGTCGCCTCTTCATTCTCCCGTAAGTCCCAAAGGATGCGGCGCGCCTCGGTCTGGCAGTGCCGAACCATGTTTCTCGCCAGTTCACACGCTTTTGCTGCCGGACTCGTCTCGCTGCCGAGCAGACGCGCCGTCGTCTCCATCTGCCACGAAATGGCGGCAAAGCCGGCCATCAGTGTGTCGTGCCACTCCCGCGCGATTCGATTGCGCTCCTCGAGTACCACGCCCAGCTCTCCCTTTGCGCGAGTCAACCTCCAACGGAACAAGCGCATCGCGGCGGCGATGGTCAGCGCGAACAGGAGGGCGTAAAACCACCAAGCCTGATAAAAATACGGCTGCTGATGAACGGCAATGCCCGCTATTTTGTCGTTCCATGCCGAGCCGGCATTGCGCGCATCCGCCAGGAAACGATAGTGACCGGGAGAAAGTTTTCGATAATGTGCAGCTCTGGACCGAGTCACTGTCCAGTCGCGGTCATACTCATCAAGCTTGTAGCGGAACTCCATTTGCGCCGGATTCGCCAGATTTTGCGAATTGAACTGAAAGACCAGCTCTTCGAGGCCCGGAGACAGCTCCAATTTGCTGGTCGCCTCCACGCTCGTATTGCCCATTAAGGCGCCGGTCAACTGGGCCGGGTGAGCGGCCGGCTGACCCGTCCCTTGCGGATCGGTATGAGCCAGACCTTTGGCGGTGGCAAACCACAAGCTGCCATCCTTCATTCGGGTAGAAGGTGGCTGAGCTATCCCAACACACTCGCTGCTGGGCATGCCGTCAGCCTTGCCCAGCAGGACGTAATCCAACGTCTTCCGCTTCTGTTGCGCCAGCTCTTCAAGTTGCTGCCGTTGTACGCGGACGATACCGCGTGAAGTGCCCATCCACGGAAATCCTTGGCTGTCATCGAGCACGGCGAAATCGTGTAGTCCACGATGCCGTTGATCGTACCCAGATGAAAGGCACGGTCGCCTTTGAGCCAGTTGAGTCCTCCTCCCTTGGTGCCCACCCACACGTTCCGGGCATCGTCGATCGAGATGGACAGCACAAAGGGATGAGAAAGCCCTTCAACCATTCGGACGTCATCGCCCAGCACCCGATAGAGCCCGGCCGAGGTGCCCACCAGAATGGACCCATCGTCATTCTGCGCCAGGCAGGTGATCAGTTTGTCTTTCAGCAGGAGTATCCCTTAAGCCGGAACAATCCTTTGCCCCAGGTCCCAATCCACAAATTTCCACGGTGGTCCTCGAGGATGGCGGCGGGGGGCGCCTCGCGCAGTTCCCGCGGTTCATCGCGCAGAGGAATCAGGGTCGCTATTCGCCATCGGGTCAGGCCGCCACTGACGAGTCCAACCCACAGATTGTGCTCATCGTCTTCATAGGGCGAGCGCACACTGTCGTCGCCCAGGCCATCCTTGGTTGACCAGCAGGAAAACCTCGAGCCCGAGACCCGGCAAAGACCCTGGTTGTACCTACCGACCCACATATTCCCTTCGTAGTCGCCGACCAGCGCAGTGACCTCATTCCTGAATCCCCGCACCACTTCTTGCGTATATTCCTCGCCTGTCTTGCCCGGCGCTTTTCCTACGGAAGGCGTCAGACGGACGAGCCCGTCACGCAAGCCGGCCCACAGGACGCCGCGTTGGTCATGGTAGATCGCAACCGCATCGCCCGTGACAATGTGGTGCAGCTCATGGTGTTCTAGAAGATGTTTATGCACGCCCCGCGCCGTGAGGTGAAAGAGTCCGTCGGACGTGAGGATAAAGATACCGCCCCGCCCATCTTCGGCGAACGGCCCAGTGATATCGCCCGAGACCGGTCCAAGCTTGTCCAGCAGCTCGATGGATTGCGTTCCGCCGCGGACAGTGATTCGCTCTATTCCATCGTGGGTAGCCGCCCAGATGGTGGCAGTCGAGTCCTCGAACAGGCCGCGCATACGCTCTTGGTAAAACCCTGCCTGCTCACTTATGTTGATAGCCGCGCCCGCAGTCTGACGGATGATTCCCCGGTCGTCAGTACCGATCCAGAGGTCGCCGCTGCGGCTTACCAGCAATGAGTTCACGGCCTCGCTGGCGGCCGGGTCCTTTGCATCCACATGGATTGGGCTAAAGCCCAGACC
Organism: Acidobacteriaceae bacterium; assembly: GCA_003152195.1. GTDB lineage: Bacteria > Acidobacteriota > Terriglobia > Terriglobales > Acidobacteriaceae > PALSA-350. The sequence continues at coordinate 13,943 of PLZN01000292.1, read as the reverse complement.
ATCAAACGACGCCACTCCGCCGTAGGTCGCGATCAACAACCGGCCGCCGGGCACCTGGGTGATCGCACGCAACTCGCTCTGCGGCAAGCCGTCTTCTACCTGCCACTCCTGTTTTTGATACTCGGAGAGCCGAACGGCCGCCGATACTGCAGGCAGGCAGACAGCGGCTCAGGGCCAGCAGAAGAAGCAACATCTGCCGCAACAGCCGGTGCCGAAAACCGCCGCGACATCGCGTGGCAAAGTCCTCATCAGCCATAAGCAGGTAAATAACGTTGACTTTACCCCATCACAGGCGCGGCTGCATTTGCAACTTATTTCTGCTTCTGCCGACAGCTAGGCCCTGCTCGCCAAGCCAACAAGCCGCACTTCCGGTGTAAGCCACAACCCTCTATCGCGAGCGGGACGGGTGCCCCACGTTCGCACCAGCGTACGTGGGACGAAAAGGACGGGCGACCCGGATTTCCTGTACGCGGCACCACCCATGTTCGCGTGTGCGGCTTGCTGTAAGGAAAGCCGCATGAAGTTCCTTTATTCCACCAAGCCCCACAGGAAATCCGGGGGAAGCCCACTATTGCTTTTTCCGGCCCAGCCGCCTTCTCGCGTGGCTAATCATGCGTCATGCGCGCGCGAGCTTGCACTGGAAGAGGCAAATCCAGACTCCGAGGAGGTGACCTCGGTGACGAAGCGAAAGTCGCCGGGAGTGATGCCGCGCCACAGCGCGAGCCGATAAGCCGCAACCTGCAACGGGACGATTTCGAAGAGCGGTGCGAGCACTGGCGCGAGTTCCGGCCATGGAACCAGCGACGGAGCGTGATCGTGGCTGTCAACCTTCTCGACTGAGGGGCCGATCCAACCGACCTTCGCTCCTAAGCGGAAGAGGTCGTCGGCCAGCGTTCGATCGAGGGCTCGCGTCGTCGGTGGTGTGCCGAAGACCACGGCGCGGAAATCGCCGGAAATAACCTCCGCCGGCCCGTGCCGGAACTGCCCTGAGGACATGCCGACCGCTGCCGTCTTGGCTGTTTCGTGCAGCAGGAGCGCACCTTCGTAGACGGAGGCGAGGGCCGGTCCGCGGCCAAGCAGATAGAGCGGGCCGCCCATGAGCAGGTCCTGCCAGGAGTCGCTTTCGCGCAAGCATTCGTCAATGTGAGCCGAGAGTGCCGGTAGCGCCGCGCCACATGCATCGCTCAGTTTGCCACTCCCACCGGCCAGCACCTCCTCCGCCAGCAGCAGCAGGGTGAGCACCGTGCCGGTGTAGGTCTGCACGGCGATAAGCTTGTCAGCCTGCGAGCCGATGGGCAGGGTTAGATCGGCGAGCTGTTCGAGGCTCGAGTCGGGTACATTCGTCACACCGATCACTGTCATCCCCGCCTGGCGCATCTTTTCCGCAACAAGAACCGGCTCGATGGATCCGCCCGAGCGCGAGATCACTACGCCCACCTCCCCGCCTCGTAAAGCAGCGCTGCCGTAGTGCAACAGCTCCGCGCTTTCGATTGCCTGTACCGCGTATCCCTCTTGCCACAGACGGCTTACCGCGGGCATAGCTGCAAATAAGGAGCCGCCCATGCCGCTGAAGATCACCCTCCCCGGGGCTTTGCGGATTCGCTCGGCACACGCACTCAGCATTGCGTGCCGCTCGCCATGTTGAAGAGCCAGCAAAGCTCGATGCGATGCGGGTTGCGCTAAAATGTTATCCAGCATGGGGATCCGATTCATCCATTCCTCCTGTCGAGCCACTCAAAGGTAAAAGTAAAACTAACCGTAGCACGCCGTTGGACAAACTTCCCCGGCGGCTTTGTGTTCGTCGCCGTCGTAGTGTATGTGTGTCCCGAGGCATTCACGGCGGACTATAAGCAGTTAGCCTGAATTTCACAGAGGAGCGGGTGCTCGCGGCCATTGGCCAAATCTGCTTCTAAGCGAAGCGCTGGGTGCCCCTCGCCCCAGCGTACCTGGGACAATAATGATTGGTTTCCAATGCTTTCCCAGAAGGGTGCAACCGCGCTTAATTCCGCTAAGGCAAAAACAATGGTGGGGCTTCCCCCGGATTTCCTGTCGAGGTTGNNCGTTGTCGAACTGCATGCGGCTTTCAATGTCCGGTTCCAGGGAATACACTGCGTGTGAATTTGTTGATGGAGAGAGCACCCTTGACATCGCCTGTGTTATCCCCCGGGACCTGCTCATCAGCGACGTCTCTATGCCGGGCATGACCGCAATCGAGTTGGCCATCGCCTTGCGGCAAGCATCCCGGATTGCAATGTGCTGCTATTTTCCGGTCAGCCGTTCATCCAACCGGATATGCTAGCCCGAGTCTCAGAGCTGGTCCCGCATTATGCAGCGCAGCACATCGCCTGAGCACGCGGTCAGCTGGTCGTTCTCTCCAAAAGATAATCCAGCCCTCCGACTCGATACCAGCGGTATCCATACGATTCGAGCAGGACGCAATGCTTGCCGTTTGCCTCCGCAGTGCTGCTGTCTGACGACAGTAGATTGACCAGACATCCGGAGTTCTCCATGCCCACGTCCAGACGAACTTCGCACGGCGACGCACTGAGATTATGTACGAACACCACTGAATTATTGCGCCAGTCATAGCGTATCGCCAGCACCTCCCGGGAGCGCGTCTTCAGGACAACAAACTCGCCCCAGCCAATTTCGGGTACTTCCTTGCGCATGCGGATAACACGTTCCGTCCAGTTCAGAAGAGAATTTGGATCACGTCTTTGTTGCGAGACATTGACATGCTGGAAACCGTAGAGTCCTTCGCTGATCACTGGCAGGATGGGCTTCTCGTTTTTGCTGAAACCGCCGTGAGGTTCGGTCGACCATTGCATCGGTGTGCGGGCACAATTGCGCTCGGGTAGACGAAGGTTTTCGCCCATTCCGATCTCGTCACCATAGCGAAAGACCGGTGTGCCGGGCAAAGTCAGCATCAGACTATAAGCCAGCTCCAGGCGGCGTCGATCACCGCCAAGCATCGCCGGCAGGCGCCTGCGTATGCCGCGCCCATAGAGCTGCATATCGGCTTCCGGAGCGAAAGCGGCAAACACCGTTTGCCGCTGCTCATCGGTCAAGCGTCCGAGATCCAGCTCATCATTATTTCGCAGGAACTGTCCCCATTGTGCTGTGTCAACACTCGTCCTGGTAGCTTTGAGCGACTTCGCCAACGGCGAGCTATCGCCTGTCGCCAGAGACAAAAACAGATTCTGGTTCACCTCGAAGTTGAACATCATCTGCAAGCGCTCGCCGACAGAGCCAAAATAATCCGCATCCACATTGGGCAGCACATTAGCTTCCGCCAGGATAATCGCCTGACCTTCGCGCCAGGAGAGAAACTCACGAAACGTCCGCAGCATGTCGTAGTTCTCTACCGGGACTTTTACCTCGGGGCCCTTTTCCGCAATCACGAAGGGCACCGCGTCCATGCGAAAACCTGAGACCCCTAGTTGGATCCAAAACCCCATGATCTTGAGGATCTCGGCCTGGACCTCAGGATTGGCTGTATTCAAGTCTGGTTGAAATTCGTAAAAGCGGTGAAAGTACCAGGCTTTCGCTACCTTGTCATAATTCCATGTCGACTTCTGGACACCCGGAAACACGACGCCTTTGTTGGCGTCTTTGGGCTTCTTTGCCGACCAGACGTACCAGTCGCGATAACTCGATTCTGGATCGGACCTCGCCTGCCGGAACCACGGATGCTGGTCCGACGTGTGGTTCACGACCAGATCGATGAGCACACGGATGCCTCTCTCTGCACAGCCATGAGAGAACTCAACGAAATCGCCGAGCGTGCCATAACGCGGATCGACACCATAATAGTCCGCGACGTCATATCCATCGTCACGGCCCGGTGAAGGCTGGAAGGGCATAAGCCAGAGAGCAGTGATGCCCAAGCCCTGCAGGTAGTCCAGCCGCCTCATCAGTCCACGAAAATCACCAATCCCATCCCCGTTTGCATCCAGGTAGGTTCCTACGGAGAGGGAATAGATGACTGCGTTCTTATACCAAAGATCGTTGATCATAGAGTTCCTGGAGATTCATCGAGAATACATCGTAGTTATTAGGCGATGAATCCTCGTCCTTATACGATTGGTTAGGATGCAGGCGGCTCAGCTTGGCAGCTGCAACGCTCGATTTCCAGCCTTTTACGATTGTGGCTATAAGCGCATCTGGTTCTGAGCCTGCTCTAGTAACCTGTCACTAAGTGCCGCTAGAGTATTTCTCCGGTTACCGGATGTAATGGGAGCAGCTTTATCGACAGTAATACGATGAATCAGCCGCAGATGAGACAACATTTCGGAGCTTCTTGACAACTAATCAGCAGGCGTCATTCGACGGAAAGAGGCGACAAATGTTTCTTGGTCTTGGACTTCTTTTGCTCTTGCTGTGGCTGGGCGGCTTTTTCGTATTCCACGTCTCAGCCTTCTTCATCCACATTCTCCTGATTTTGGCCGTAGTCTCAATCATCTTTCATTTTATGCGCGGCACTGCTTCGGTTGTTTGAAGCTTGCGTCAGCGAGGGGATGCTCGCGCTGCATCCCCCGCATTTGATTGCGCCGGTCTGACCCACTGGCGGTTGGCGGTTATGAATAAAGGTGCGCGCCCGCGACACCTTGGCGGCGATGGAACGGTCACCCAAGCTCCTCCAACACCGCTGCGTCCAGCGATTCCAACCTAACCATCCGTCCCACGCGTGCCATTGCCTGGAGAGCAGGGATCAGGCAAAATTGCAGGTACTTCGTTTCCTACGGTCCCGTGGGTCCGGTTCATGGGATGCGGCCAATCCGGGAGTCCATTTGGAAGCCGTTGCGTATCGACGTTTGCTGGCCCGTCTGCTCGCTCTCCCGATCGTTGCCTTGGGTCTGCTTGCGTTGACCCTGGCGTTTGGATTCCAGCAGGTACAACGGAGCGCTCGCCGGGTCGATTATTCTGACCAGGTCATCGCGCATGCCAACAACCTGGCCAAACTGATCGTGGACGAGGAGACGGGACTTCGGGGATTTCAACTCACCCGCGATCCAACCTTTCTTCGGCCTTTTAGCCAGGCCGATTCAAAAATCGAGCCTGAGTTCAAGGTTCTCTTCAGCCTGTTACGAACCAACCCCGAACAAACCGCCCGCCTGCAACATCTTCAAGCAGCGCACCAGGACTGGGAACAGGACGCCCGCCAACAAATTACTCTTCCCGCCTCGTCGTCCGATTTAAGGCGTTGGATGCTCGAACGTAAGCAAAGAATGGATGCTCTGCGGGACCAAACCGGCGACTTTCTCTCTGCCGAAGGGCGCATACGGGCCAGCCGCTCCTTCACCGCTCTGAAAGTCAACAGAGTCAGCCTCTATGGGCTCCTGGGTTTCGCCGGGATCCTCGCCTTGTTGCTCGCGTGGGAGATTTGGCGGCTTTTCCGGAAACTTTCCGGAACCTACAATCTGCAAATCAAGGAAGTCAAGCGCTGGGGAGACGAGTGCTATGCTCGCGAGCAATGGCTGAATACCACTCTCCACAGTATCGGGGATGCGGTGATCGCTTGCCACCCCGACGGAAAAGTTGTGTTCATGAACGGCGTCGCGCAGGAGCTCACAGGATGGAAAGAGGCGGAGGCGAACGGCATTCCCCTTTCTCAGGTTTTTGCCATCTACAACGAGCGCACGCGCGCTGTCATCGAAAGCCCGGTGGACGTGGTGCGGCGTTTGGGCAAGATTGTCGGGCTTGCCAACCACACGGTTCTGGTCAGCAAAGACGGCAGAGAACTCCACATCGACGATAGCGCCGCTCCTATCCTTGACGCGAATTCGAACACGATTGGCATCGTTCTCGTCTTCCGCGACATCAGCGCCCGGCGGGCCTCCGAGGCTGCGCTTATGCGTGCCGAAAAATTGGCATCGGCAGGACGGCTGGCTGCGGCGATCGCCCACGAGGTAAACAATCCCCTTGAAGGTCTAGTCAACCTCATCTATCTTGCGCGTGGCGAGGAGGATATACAAAAAATTCGGCGCCACCTCACGGAAGCCGATCGGGAGCTGCAAAGAATCGCACACATCACGCGCCAGTCCCTGGGCTTTTATCGCGAGACTGCGTCGGCCGGTCTTTTTCGTCCCGATGTTGTGACCCGTGAAGTCTTCGACTTCTACTCTTCCCGTGCAGCCGCCTTACGGGTCAGTTTGCACGTGAAGATACAAACAGAGCAGAAGGCATTTGGAAACCCGGGCGAACTTCGCCAGGTGCTCTCCAATCTCCTCGCCAACAGCCTGGATGCGTGTGTGGAAGGAGACGCGATTTGCGTCAGAGTTCGCGCTGCCGGCAACCCACGCGATTTAGCTCTGCCGGGAGTGCGCATCGTCGTTGCCGACACTGGCTGTGGCATCCATCCCGAGAATATCGGCCACATCTTCGAGCCCTTCTTTACTACGAAAAAGGACACAGGTACAGGACTTGGATTGTGGGTCTCTCGCGAACTCATTGAAAAACATGGCGGACGTCTTAACGTACGCTCCAGCGTTACCGGGCGTCGCGCAGGAACCATCTTTACACTGTTTCTCCCTGGGGCGGCTACCAGCGAGAGCTAGGCGTGCCCCGCTCCGAGGGGCGGCGAGACTCGAAAAGTGGTTCCACTTTTTCCAGGTTTATGCGAGCTGCGGAAGCGGATCGTTCCCTCGTGTTTGTCCAGAATGCGTTTGGAGAGCCACAGGCCTACCCCAGTCCCTGTGCTCTTGTTTGTGACATACGGCTCAAACAGGTTTTTCCGGACTGAGGGTGGGATTCCATGTCCGTTGTCCGAAATCGTGATGTGGGCCGCTGATCGAAGTCGGAGAACTGGTGCTGGATCGTAACCCTGATAACTACTTCGCTGACGTGGAACAAGCCGCCTTCAATCCTGTGAACGTCGTGCCGGGCATGGGATACTCGCCGGACAGGATGTTGCAGGCGCGCCTGGTTTCTTATCCGGATGCCCACCGCTACCGGATCGGCACTAACTATGAATCGCTGCCTGTGAACAAGCCGAAGTGTCCGATGAATAACTACAACCGGGACGGAGCCATGCGCTTCGATGGCAACTTTGGCGGCGAGGCGAATTATGAGCCGAACAGTTTCGGCGGTCCGAAGGAAGACCGGGGGTACCGGGAGAGGCCGTTTCCGCTGTCTGGCGAACCAGCTGATCGCTATGACCATCGCGCAGGCAACGACGACTACACGCAGCCGGGGAACCTTTACCGGCTGATGGATGAAGGCGCCAAAAACCGCTTGTGCGAAAACATCGCGGGCAGCCTGGGACAAACGCCCCAGCGGATCCAGGAATTGCAGCTATCGCACTTCCGCAAAGCTGACCCCGATTATGCTGCGCGTGTCGAAAAATTGCTCAAGCAGAACGAGCATCCTGAATACATCCATGAACCGGACGCAGCGGAATCCGCCGTCGCATTGCCGGAAAAGTAGTCCCACTCATCTATCTCTATCCGGAGAGGCAGCCCGACTATTGGGCTGCCTCTCTTCTTTTTGTTCAAGATCTCCGCGATGCAGCGCCACCCGCACAAATGTATGATTTGTCATCCCGGCCGGAGCGTACCCGGATCGCTGCCCAACAAACAGGTGACGATCGAAAGCTCGGCCAATATCTATCCATCTTCCAAAGGAAGCTACAACGTCTCGGTTCTCAATCCCATCCCAATCGTCACTTCCATTACGCCGGGATCATTTTCCGAGGGTATGGCACAGATTGTGGTGAACGGATCGAGCTTCGTCTATGGTGCGCAGATCCTGTGGAACGGCGTAGCGATTCCGACCACACATATCTCTCGGGCACGCAACTTGTGGCCATCGTCACGGAGAACATACCGGGCACTTATCCGGTTACCGTGGTCAATCCCAATCCAGGTTCAGCATCTTCGCAGCGCATCAAACGCACTGGTTTCTCCAGGCCAGGTAGTCATCCTGCTACAGCCGACAGAAACCAGTGTCCGGGTCAACAACACCATCACCATTACTTCGGCAGCAACCCCTACCTGGGACTGATGGGCTAGACGATGCGGGTTAAGTAACGGATGGGTGCCCCACGTTCGCCCCAGCGTACGTGGGACGAAAAAGATGGGCGAAGCCCCACCATTGCTTTGGTCTTGGTGACGCGGAAGTAGAGCGGTTACGTCCTTCCGGTACAGCAATGGAACAAATCATCATCATCCCAGGTACGCTGGGGCGAACCTAGGTGGCGAGAAATTCGGGCTAGTTCGGCTTAGCGTCCGGGAGAACATTTTTCAGCACTCTTCGATCGGCTTCCTTCCGAATTTCGGCTGCACTGACAGCATCCGCCGGCGGCGCAACGATCTCGAAGTTGCCGTGTTCGTCCTTGCCGCGCACCAGTTGAACGATTTGGCGCTCAGTGCCGTTCTGCATCACCTCGGGAGCAATGTAGCGGACCGCGATACCGATACGGGGATAGTCTGACCTGTTTGCCTTGGAACCATGCGCAATCCCGATGTGATGCAATGACATTTCACCCGGGGCGAGGCACAACGCCACGGCCTTCGATTCGTCCACATCGAGAGCAATCTCCTGGCCGCGGGACAATGCGTTATCCAGCGCATAAGTCTCTCGTTGGGGAAGCTGCATCTTCTGGGTTCCCGGCATGACCTGCATGCATCCGCTCTCCAGAGTGCTGGGAGAGAGTGCGATCCAGGCGGTTGTGACTTTAGGCGGGTTCAATCCCCAATACGCTCCGTCCTGGTGCCAGGAGATAAATGCGGCGTCCCGCGCAAACTTGACAAACCAATCCGACCCCCACACCAGGATGTTTGGGCCAATCGCGCCCTCCACCGAATCCAGCACCCTGGGATGAGAAACGATCTGATAGACCCAAGGGAGCATAAGATGCGTGAGACCATAAACCGTGCGCCGCTCACGCGGAATCAGGTTGCTCAAACGGTCTTTATTTTGATCGGTGTAGTCGTCAAATTGCTGCCGGAATTCCGCTGTCTCGGTGTTGGTGAAAACGCGAATCGGAAATAGATAACCATTCTCTTCGTAAAATTGTCGTTCGCCGGGGCTAAGCCTTCCAGTTATTTGGCTCATGGAGTTTTAACTCCTATCAAGAAAAGGGCGGATCAACCGCTCCAGCTCCTCGGGTTCCGCGAGGAAGGCATCGTGGCCATGCGACGAGACAAGTTCCCGGTACTCGCAGGCGATGCCGGCCTTTACCAAGCGTACGCCAAGGGCGGCCACCTCCGCTGGCGGAAACAGCCAGTCCGAAGATATCCCCACCAGCATGACCTCCGCTTGGATCCGCCGAAATGCGGATTCCGGGGACGCGTACCCGCGCGTGGGATCGAAAGTATCCATCGTGCGGGTAATGGTCAGGTAGGCGTTCGCATCAAAACGCTCAACAAACCTTTCGCCCTGATAATCAAGGTATCCGGCCACATCGAATCGCTGGCCGTTCAGGCCTTGGCCAAGCTCATGCGACGACGCCCAGGGATCTTCGCCGCTGCGGTCCGGCTTGCGCGCAAACCGATGCTCGAAGAGCGCAGCGGACTTGTAAGTGCAGACCGCCAGGGCGCGGGCCAGCGCCAGTCCCTCGCGCGGCTGTTGCGAAGGAAGGTAATTCCCGCCCTTCCATGCCGGGTCCAGCTGGATCATCCGCCGCTGCAGGTGGTTCATGCCCAGCCCCATCGCTCCTAACGGCGCGGCTCCGATCGCAATGACCCGCTCGACGCGCTCCGGAAATTGGATCGCCATCTGTAACGCCTGCATGCCGCCGATCGAGGCGCCCAGCACCAGCTTAAGACGATGAATGTTGAGCCGTTCAAGCAGCCGCGCCTGCAGGGTAACAATGTCTCGGATGCTGACCAGCGGGAAATTTGGCCCATAGCGATTGCCGGTGAGCGGATCGATCGTAGCCGGGCCAGTTGAGCCATAGCAGGAGCCGAGGATGTTGATGCCGATAACGCAGTGGTCCTCAGCATGCAGCAAGCCTCCGGGGAAGAACAGACGCGGCCACCAATCCGCCACCCGGGCTGAGCCGGAGAGCGCGTGGGCAACAAAGATGACGTTGTCGGCCGCGGCATTCGGCTCGCCGTAGATCGCGTAGTGGAGGATGGGCGCCAGCAGCACGCCGCCGGCTTCGAGGGAGAACGCCTCGCCAGGCGAAAAGTCTCCCTCGAAACTGGGTACGGCCACGGCAGCGGTGGAGCTGGCGCTCATCGTGCGCTGAGCTCCTCCACCGGCCGGGCGGAGTGCCCGTTGGCCACCTCGATGGCATCGTTGAGGTCGGCGAGAATGTCGCGAACGTCTTCAATACCGACCGACAGCCGCACCAGCTCGGGGGTGACTCCGGTGTCGCGTTGCTCCTCGACGCTGAGCTGGGAGTGCGTGGTCGAGGCGGGGTGAATGACCAGCGATTTGGCATCGCCAATGTTGGCCAGCAAAGAGAAGAGCTTCAGTGAATTGATCAGCTTCTTGCCCGCCTCATAGCCGCCCTTGATGCCAAAGGTCACCAGCGAGCTCTGGCCCTCTGGCATGTATTTTTCCGCCCGGCCGTAATACTTGCTGGAGGAGAGACCGGGATAGTTGACCCACTCGATCCCAGGGTGCTGTGCCAGATGCTTGGCCACGGCAAGTGCATTCTGCGAGTGCCGTTCCATACGCAGGTGCAGCGTCTCCAGCCCCTGCAGAAACAGGAAAGCATTGAAGGGCGACAGGGCTGCGCCGGTATCGCGCAGCCCCTGCACGCGTGCTTTGAGAATAAACGCCAGGGGTCCGAATGCATCCACATACGACAGGCCGTGGTATGAAGGGTCGGGCGCGACGAAGTCGCGGAAACGTCCTGAGGCCTTCCAGTCGAATTTACCGCCGTCGACGATGGCGCCGCCGATCGATGTTCCGTGGCCACCGATAAATTTCGTGGCTGACTCGACCACGATGTCCGCTCCCCACTCAATGGGCCGGGAAAGAATCGGGGACGCACAGGTATTGTCGATCATGAGCGGCACGCCCTGCTCGTGGGCGATGCCGGCCAGGGTTTCGATGTCGGCTATGTCGAGCTTGGGATTGCCCAGGGTCTCGGTGTAGACGGCGCGCGTCTTCCCGTTGATTGCGGCGCGCAGGCCGTCAAAATCATCCGCATCGACAAAGCGGACGTGGATGCCAAGGCGTGGCAGCGTGTAGTGGAAGAGGTTGTAGGTCCCGCCATAGAGAGAAGTGGTGGAGACGATCTCGTCTCCGGCGCCGGCCAGAGTCGTAATGGCCAGGGTTTCGGCGGCCTGTCCGGAGGCGGTTGCCAGCGCGGCCGCGCCCCCTTCGAGCGCTGCCAGGCGCTTTTCGAAGACATCGGTCGTCGGATTCATGATGCGGGTATAGATGTTGCCGAATTCCTGCAGGGCAAAGAGCCTCGCGCCATGATCGGCGTCCTGGAAAACGTAAGAGGTGGTTTGGTAAATGGGAACGGCGCGCGACCCGGTCGTGGGATCGGCCTGTTGCCCGGCATGCACGGCAAGTGTTGCGAGATGCTGCTTGTTCTGTGACATCTGCCTCTCCTGTGAACCTTGAGAATTACAGCGGATTTCTACACCCTATGCACCAAAGAAAGCGTAAGCGCCCAAAAGTCTCGCCCCAAACGAGAGGCCTGCAGTCTGGGTTGACCGCAGGCCCCTGGGAAACTCGGCTTGGTAAGCTTTTAGCCCTTTGGCCAGTCTCCCAGGATGCCCGCATTGTCGTGCATACAGCGACAGCATGCCAGGCTGACGTGGTCAAAGATCATAACGTCCAGTATTAGGCCAACCGGCATCCGCTGGCAAGTGGAAGCCCCTCGCCGTCAGGCGTGACCCTCGGTCCGCTTGCATTTCAGAACGGGAACAACCGGGAAGGTGGAACCTCCACCAACATCGCTTTGTGCCCCCGGGAGCCGATTCAATAGTCGGCACAGTCGGCTTTGACCCGCCAGGAGCTGCAGCAGCGAAGCCGTATCGTTTTGGCTTTTGATCTCCGTTTTGACCCGGTTAAAAAGCCTGACGCAATCGCTGTTTTCCTCTGGATCATTGACCGGGTGAGGGCCTACACTCGGTAGTTTTGCCGGGGATAGCTTGTTCGATACTGACGCGAAAGTGTCATCTATCAGGGCAAAATTTGGGGAGTACTATCAGTTCCGCGTCCATCTGACCCTGTCGTCAGGAAAGGAGGCGATCATGAGTGGCCTTCAACGTCGCAGGTCCTCTAGCCTCTGCTTTTTGTTGGTTTTTCCTATCGCGGTGTGGGTTCACACCACGCTCGCCGAAACGTTCAAACCGGCTCCCTCTGCCACGGATGTGGCCGTCCCATCGGAGACTACCACCCTCTCACCCGAGTCTGAAGGCGATCTGCTCATGGTTCGCCGCAGCTATGCGGCAGCCATTGACGCTTACCAGCGCGATACCAGGCAATCCGCTGTGCTCTCGAATAAAATCGGTATCGCCTATCACCACATGTTCGCGCTCGATCAGGCCCGCAAATATTACCAGTTAGCGCTGGCTATGAATCCGAGCTATGCCGACGCGCTCAACAATCTGGCCGCTGTCTACCACGGCCAACACGACTACAAACAAGCGGAACGCACCTACAAGCGGGCGCTCAAGTATTCGCCCAGTGCGGCCGTGACCTACTGCAATCTGGGGACGGCTTATTTCGCGGATGAGAAATACAAGCCCGGGATGGAAGCGTACCGCAAGGCCCTCGCGCTTGATCCCAACATCCTCGCTCCCGGCCAGAGCCAAATCGTTGAGGAGGGCAGTACGCGCCGGCAGCTTGTCGCCGTGAACTACTATCTTGCCAAAACCTACGCCGCCGCCGGAAAGATGGAGGAATCTCTGGCCTACCTGCGCAAGGCGCTGCAGGCCGGGTTCCGTGACCGCAAGCAATTGATGAAGGATAAGGAGTTTGCCGTGCTGCGCTCCACGCCGGAGTTTCACGCGCTGATGGTCCAGGAAATCGGAGGCGACTGACGGGCCCGCGCTTGGGCGTAAGAGTAAGGATGAAGCAAGCGGCGATTCTCCACCGCATGGTTCATCGAATCCCTCCCCCGAGAAAATCGATGACGCCACTGGCAGAAAAATCGCCGCGTGCTTTTGTAGGATACTGTCTTATGGGTGGCCGCCCCGGCCCTCTGGACGACGCAAAGCAGAAACGGCAAAGAGTCATCTCTGCCCCGGGCCGCTGTTCCCCCTCTGAGGTTTGCATAACGATGCTGGCGACGGATCCATCCAGTCAAGAGAGGGCGGGGCAAGAGACGGAAATGGCCGCCGTGCTCCAGGAGTATCGGACGGAAACCGGCCGAACGCTGCTGGAGCTTGTGGACGAGTCTCCATTGTTGTTGATCTTCCTTCGTCATTTCGGGTGCTCCTTTTGCCGCCAGACGCTGGACGACGTGTCCAGGATCCGTGAGGTTATCGAGGCGCGAGGTATCCGGCCCGTCTTCGTCCATCTCGGATCGCCGGAGCGGGCCAGACCCTACTTCGACTACTACCATCTATCGGATATCGAGCGGGTCAGCGATCCGGATGCCTCCCTGTATGCGCGCCCGGTCTTCCACTTGTCGCGAAAGCATGTTTTCTCCCACTTCCTGGTTCCCGCGGTGTGGAAGGCTTGGCTTCAGGGCACGATGCGCAAACATGGCATCGGCATGATTAAGGAAGATGCAGAGCAGATGCCGGGGATTTTTTATCTGCGAGAGCGGGCCATTGCGCGTGCCTACCGCTATCGGACGATCGCGGATCAGCCGGATTACTTGAAGCTGATTGCCTGAGTTTTCCGTTGCCCCCTGATGAAGGGCTAAACACGCGGGGGGGGAGTGTGCGCGCTATGCACGGTATGCTCGTTAAGTCTCCGTACCGGTGGGCCAAACGCCCCCGAGGGCAGCTCTCGGCCGAGATGTCCTGAAAGGGGCATTCCCTCAGGCCCTAGCAGCCTTACAGGCTGCGGAAAACCCTCTGGTT
>PLZN01000604.1 GCA_003152195.1 Acidobacteriaceae bacterium | reverse complement strand
GGCAGTAAGCCCACACTTCCACGTCTGCTTTGCGCGCCTGCTCCCCAAGTAGATCGCGGTAAATCTCCTGATCGCCGTCTTCAAAGAAAATCGGTTCTCGACGATTGCCACGTTGCCACGTGGTGCGGGAGACCGGATACCACCATGCGGGCCAAACGCGTCATGAGCGCAAACTTAACACGAACCAAAACTGAGGGGAATAGGTATCGTGTCGACGCATTAGACGCACGATGTATCTCCTTCAATTAGCCGCTGGCAATCTAACCGTTACTGGCTCCTAATATGCCTCCAGTTGACCAAGTTGTCAAAGAGTTTCTCCGTGAGTAAATGTTGATGGACGTTTGCGATAGAGTTTGGGAACGGATGCACCGACCTGTAGCCTTCGATTCCAGTAAACTTACTCCGTTCATTATGTGTAGCGATGGATGTATGCGAACGGAAGCAGAGCGCAGAAAATGGATACAGGCAGGTTGTGTAGATGAACGGTCGAAGTTACGCCAGCAACTTCGTACTAGACATTGTTCGGGTCAGTGCAGTACCAGACCTGGCCTTTGCAGTTGCCGGTAGTTTTACTTAATTAGTTGTTTCCATGTTTTTCCTTGTCCACATTCCATCCAAACTGGTCCTCTCTTCGGTGTTACCGCCATTTCATTGCAAAAACTCTGAGTTCTTTTGTTGTTGAAACCATCATCATATTTAACTGTGACTGTGACGGTCAGACTGTCGGAAGCATAGTCCATAGCACTCGCGTGTGAAGGTACTACAGGGAATTGTGCAAAAACACTACCACCGCCTATAACAGTGTCGTCTGTAAAACGATGTTGCCGCGACTCGATTACTCTCCCGGCTGCATCGCGGTGGATGTATTTGGCTTCCCCGGAAAACGTTCTAGCTGCTGATTTGCCGCCATTTACGACCATAACATCAATAGAAGGTATTCCGATCCAATCGGAAACCGCGCTGGGCAGGTTTTGGTCATAATTGACCTCAACTCGAAAGATTGCAGCTTGAGTTGCAACCAGCAGGTTATGGGTGTCATCATTCGCTGCTTTTGCTATGGCAACTTGCTGTTGGATCAAACAGAGTAGTTTTGTGGTCTGTTCTCCTGCACTCTGCATTTCCCTCCACTGTTTTCTAGAATAATAAACGTAAACGGCGGTGAGTATAGCAATCATGATGGTTGCCAGCGTGGTTGCGACGGCGCCATGTTTGTCGATACCGTTCCGGAGTCCTATGAAAGCTTTGCCACATCGTTGCAGTAGCGTTTGTTTTTTCTGGCCCTCTAAGTATGCATCAATATCTTTCGGCTCGAATGTCATCGCTTTTTTCGTTCGGACCATCGCTCCAGCTTCAATTGTGCTCCCAATTCCGACAGTCAAGAACGTAGGGCACTGTTTCGGGTGCCCTTTTGGTGTGGTCTATTCGCCCAACTTTCGGCCTCGCTCCACCAATACTGGTTTAGCTTCCCATTCGCTAATTGCTTCCTTCGCTGCTTCGAGGTTTTTTCCTGAAAGCCGTTCTTCTGGTTTACCTGCCACAATCCAGTACCTCTGTACTTTGTCTTTATCAGGCCACCGGACCACTTCAGAGCAAATAGCAACATGCCACACCAATTCATCAATCTGGTTTTTGTATTGGCTACCCAACAGTGTGAAGTCTTCAAAAGCAGTGTGAACTCTCATAGACTGCAACAGTTGCATATGGTTCAATTCCTCCAGCCTTGATTGTGCTCTCATTCCCGCAGACGAAGTAGTTGCAAAACTCGCGGTCAACGTGCAAAGCCGATCAAACTTCGCGCTACGATCCTCCAGGAACGATCCGTAGACCTTCGGTGGACCCACAACACCTTCCAAATTGCACACATTGTTTTGCTTGAACGTAACTTTGACGGATCAAGCTTTCAGGAAAGGCTTTGACGAAACTTTGACGAAGCCTAGATTCAGACCTGTCTGGATTCCCCTCAAGTACCTGATTTTATTGGGATTATTTGGTAGCGTCATCGGGGATCGAACCCGAACTCTCCGCCTTGAGAGGGCGGCGTGTTAACCAATTACACCATGACGCCACGGTGGGTTGAGGCAGGGGTTGACGCATACGGCGGTCAACAGACCGTAGTATATCAAAGCAGGGGTGAGAGACCGATCGCGGTCCCGGCACTCCTGACAATTCTCAGAAGCCCAGCTTCCTTACCTCGTCGTTGTAATACTTGCGGTAAAGAATGTCCCACTCCTGGCTTCCTTCGACAATGATCTTGCGTTGCGAGGCGATCTTCAGGCGGGCTGCCTGGTCGATCTTCATCTCTTCGGTCAAAACCTTCTCCATCGCCTTCCGGGCCTCCTGACGGATGGTATTCCGGTCGTCCAGGAACTCACATTCGTCCGTCTCCGCAAGCGTATCCGCCACCACGTGCGCCAGCTTGTTGAGCTTGTCGCGAGAGAGTCTCACAATACCGCCTTGTATTTCTTCGCCAGCTCCAGCTTGACCTTCTTGAACATCTCCGCGTAGCTGGCGCCGGTGCGGCGCATGTCCTCCTGGTAAGCGTCGAGGATGACGCGCACTTCTTCGTTGATGCGGTCCTCGAGCGACAGCTCTTCCAGGATGGCCGCGTTCACCCGCTCGTTGACAACAGCAACTTTCCCCGCGCGAATCATCTTGGCCTCGATCAACTGTTTGACCGTTTGGCGTGCCAGATAATTCACGTACTCCCGCGAAAAAATCATGTGATCTGACTCGGACTATAGCATATTTGAAGGGCCGCTCTGCTCGCGCCGGAGCCTGCCGCTAAGCGGAAACGGAAGCCTTTTTGTAGCGCCAATCCTACCGTTCGCGCATCCTGGCGCCACCATCCCGGAGAGAACACCGTTCTCGGGAAATGCCGGGTTTGGAGCCTGCGGCCGGCTCTTCTCCTCGAAAACTCACCGTCCACGCCAGCATCTGCGACAATAGGAGCGCGAATATGCACCCTGACGATCTGCTCTCTCTCAAAGATGACATGGTGGCCTTCATTGAAGGACATTCGATGCGCCGCCTGCCCGGGTTTGTCACCGAGGATCTGCCCACCGTCCTGTGGGAAGGCGAAGACAATCCCGACAGCTGGAAAGACTTCGTTGAAATGGCCAAGTCCGCCTCCGCGCCCTTCGTCACCATGAGCGAAGTTAGGCTGGAGAAGGAAGACATCGCGATGCTCCTGGAGCAGATTCGCGACGAAAATTTTCCCGACGAAGCCGCGGCAGAGGTCCACGAGGCTCAATACCTCGTCAACTACGTAGGCAAGATCGGATATATCCAGCTCGGCTTTGCCCATCAGGGCATCATCTTTGTACACGAAAATGCGACGCAATGGTACGAACGCTACCAACAACTGCTGGAGTTTGTGGAAGACTTCGGAGATGTCGTTTTCGAAGACGATGAGGACGAAGAAGAAGGGTGAATGCTGCCGGCTCCCCCGCCCTAAGTTCGCAGGCCGTAGAGGCCCAGGCGATCCTCTCCCCGGCTGGAAGCGCACCAGACCCGCCTTTGGTCCCGGCCCCCCTCACCCGCTGGATCTTGCCCCAGGCAAACTCAGGCGCGGCCGCGGCGCTGGCGGCGAGCGCCGGGCTTCCGCTCATCGTGGCGGAGCTACTGGCCGAGCGCGGCGTGCGCAGCGCTGCCGAGGCTGAGCGCTTTCTTCACCCCCGCATGGAATACCTGCTCGATCCTTACACCATGCACGGCATGACCGCGGCCGTTGCCCGGGTGCAAGCGGCGATCGCCCGCCGCGAGCTCATCCTCATCTACGGCGACTATGACGTGGACGGGACCACGGCCGTGGTTCTGCTCAAGACGGCCATTGAGATGCTCGGCGGCGAGGTTCGTTTCCATGTGCCGCACCGCCTTCGCGAGGGCTACGGCATGCAGGCGGAAGTGCTCGCCGCTGCGGCGGCCCTGGGCATCCGCCTGGTCATCAGTGTCGACACCGGCATACGCGATTTCGTCGCCGCGGAGGCGGCCGCCGGCCTGGGGCTCGATCTCATCGTTACCGACCATCATCTGCCCCAGGACGTACGCCTTGGACTACCAAGGGCCCTCGCCATCCTGAACCCCAACCAGCCCGGCTGCGGCTACGCTTGCAAGCACCTCTGTGGCGCCGGTGTTGCCTTTAAGCTGGCGCAGGCCCTGCTGGAAGCGTGGGATGTGGATCGGGCTCGGGGCAAGATTCTCCCTTCCTTTCTGAAAATGCTGGCCATCGCCACGGTGGGCGATGCCGTTCCACTGCTGGGGGAAAACCGCGTCTTCGCCAGCGTCGGCCTGGAGCAGTTGCGCCGCCCGGCGAGTGCCGGCCTGCGCTCGCTGATGCAGGTGGCCAAGCTTGACCCGGCGCAGCGCGCCCTTACCTCAACCGACCTGGCATTCCGCATCGCGCCGCGCATCAACGCCGCCGGACGGATGGATGTGGCCTCCGAGGTGGTCGAACTCTTCACCACGCGCGATGCGGTTAGAGCGGGTGAATTAGCCGGCAAACTCGACCGCCTGAACAGCGAGCGTCAACAGGCCGAAGCTCGCATGTTGGAGCAAATTGAGTGCCGGCTCCGGGAAGAAGTTGGCTTTCAGACGGCCCGGTGCATCGTTATCGAAGGCGATGGATGGCATCGCGGCATCATCGGCATACTTGCCTCGCGGGTCGTCGACCGCATCCATCGCCCGGCAATCGTTGTCGCGTTGGAAAACGGCGAGGCGTACGGCTCCGGCCGTTCGGTCCCCGGCTTTCATCTTCTGGACGCCATCGAGAGCTGCCGGGAACTCTTCAGCCGCTTCGGCGGCCACTCCCACGCCGTCGGCTTTTGTCTTCCTGCGCGGCGCCTGCCGGAGCTGAAGAGCCGCCTCGAAGCCTGGGCCGCGGAGCACGCGGCCCAGGCGCCTCCAAGCCTGCGCTGCCAGGCGGTGTTGCCTCTCGACCAGATCACGGAAGCTCTCTTTGGCTGGTTGCGCCGCCTGGAACCGCTCGGCAACGGCAATGAAGAGCCAGTCTTCGTCGCCTACAACGCCCGCCTCACCGCCCCGGTGCGAGCCATCAAAGATCGCCACGTATGCCTGCAACTCGCCCAGGGCGCACGTGGCACGAGCTGGGCTGCCCTGGGTTGGGACTGGGCTGCGCGCGTCCAGGCGCTCGGCCTGGAGCAGGGCTCCGTGGTCCATCTCGCCTACAAGCTTAAGGAGAACGTGCACCCTAGCTACGGGGGCCTGGAACTTGAGATCGCTGACCTCGTTCCCACGGGCTAGTAGCGGGAACAGCCGGTGGGAACCGCAGGTCCCTCCACCCTACGTGTGCCACCCAGCGCTTCGCTTACACCCGCGTGTAAACTCCGTGCATGCCACGAGGCTTTTTTGTTACCTTCGAGGGCCTGGATGGCTCCGGTAAGAGCACCCAGCTACGGCGCCTGAAAGAATCGCTGCAATCGCGCGGCTTGCCGGTTACGGCGACCCGCCAGCCTGGGGGCACGCGAACAGGCGAGCGCATCCGCGCCCTGCTGCTTGACTCTCGCGCCGAAAGCCTTTCCCCCTTCACGGAGTTGGGCCTGATGTTCTCCGATCGCGCGCAAGCGATCGCCGAGGTCATCGCGCCGGCACTCGAGGCCGGGCACATCGTTCTCTGTGATCGATTTACCGATTCCAGCGAAGCCTACCAGGGGGGCGGCCGCCAACTGGGCAGCCAGGTGGTGCGCGAACTTCACGCCGCCTTGTGCAGCGGTCTCGCGCCGGATCTGACCTTGCTGCTGTTGCCGAATTTCGACCGCTCGCTGGCGCGCGCCCGGCGCCGCAACGAACGTGCGCTCGCGGCCACCGGGAGCGACGAAAACCGTTTTGAGCAGGAAGACTCCGCGTTCTACCGCCGCGTCTTTGACAAATATCGGCAGATCGCCGCCCGCGAGCCTTTGCGTGTGGCCGTAATCGATAGCGACGGGTCCATTGATGAAGTCCACAAGCGCATCGTACAAGTGGTGCAGGAACGCTTGTTCCCCTGCTAAAGGCGACAGTATGGGCACTACCTATTCAGCGGCGTCGCGGCAGCAGCAGGAGAAGGGGCAATGGACCGTGCTGGAGCGCGATGGCTACCGCTTTCCGCCGGGGCTGCAACTGAATCTGCCTTTTTACCTTCTGCGCCGCTTCTTCAAACCCGGGAACCCGATTGCCCTCTTTGAGCACCTCGCACAGACCTATGGGCGCATCGCTCACTACCGGTTGGGCTTATCCCACATTATCTTCATCAACGAGCCGGAATTTATCCACCAGATCCTCATCAAGCAGCCGCAGCATTTCATCAAGGAGCGGACGCAACGGCGCATGAAGATTTTGCTGGGCGAGGGCCTCATCACCAGTGATGGGGAAGTGCATAGGCGCCAGCGGCGCATCGCGGCTCCCGCCTTCCACCGCCAGCGCATTCAAGCCTACGGCGCAATCATGGTCGATCGCGCCGCCAGCATGCGCGGCCAATGGCAGCCGGGTCAACCCATCGACATTGCTTCGCAGATGATGCAACTGGCGCTGCAGGTGGTAGCGCGAACGCTCTTCAACACGGATGTCACCGGCGATGTGCTGCAGATCAACGATCAAGTAAACGTGATCATGCAGCTCTACAACTACCTGATCGCGCTGCCCCGCGCCGAAGCCTATCTGAATTGGCCCATTCCTGGCCTGGTCCGCTTCCGCCGCGCCCGCAGCCGCCTGGACAAGGTCGTACAGCGCATGATCGCGGAGCATCGCGCAGATGGCGTGGATCGTGGCGACCTGCTCTCCATGTTGCTCGCGTCCCGGGATGAAGAGTCCGACCACTCCGGCATGACCGACGAACAACTCCGCGACGAGGTTCTCACTATCTTTCTCGCCGGCTACGAGACGGTTGCCAACGCGCTCACCTGGACCTGGTACCTGC
>PLZN01000571.1 GCA_003152195.1 Acidobacteriaceae bacterium | reverse complement strand
CGCTCCGGTCGGGATGACAAAGGGTTATATTGGTTTCGACCTTGAGGTTTGTCACACCGACAGGGAATCCATGTGTTTGCCACTTGCCGCTAACCTCTGTCATCCCGCGCTTCGCTTACCACTAACGCCACCGGATTCGCACAGCCCACCGCGGCGCGAAATGATCTAGTCTATAGCTCATATGAGCCAAAATAATCCTCAACCTGAAGTCATTCTGGTGCGTTCGCCCGATTACCGCGAGGGCTATGCGAACAGCGTTCAGGTGCAAAAGAGCGTTTGGGACTTCCGTCTTACCTTCGGCACCGCATACCAGGAAACCGCCGAGCAGATCACGATCAACACCTTCCAAACCGTCTACCTCAGCCCACAACAGGCTAAGGCATTGTGTAACGTGTTGGGGCAAAACCTGGTCCAATACGAGCAGACCTTCGGCCAGATCGCCCTCGAACCACGGCCCCCAATGATGCCCCAGGGTCCGGTCCACTAGAGCGGTTTCACAGTTACTTGGCCTGATAAAGATCGCGAGGTGTGGTTTTCTTTGAGGGAAAACCACGAAAGCGTTTCTGGCTTCGGTCTACACCTACTGTGAAACCGCTAGACCTTCCCGGAAATACGCAAAAAGGTTCCAGAAGCAGCGACGAATCGTGCATGGGCACTCCAGCATCGCTGGTGCCGGGGAGAGGAGGAGCGACTCGTGGCCGTATTAGCAGAACAGCAAAGACAGCTCCACCGCCCGCTGCCACTCAGGCTCATCTTTCCGCTGCTCTTCGTCGGCGTCTACCTCTCGCACCTCACACTGCTGCGGCTGCCCTACTATTGGGATGAAGCGGGTTACTACATACCTGCGGCTTACGACTTCTTCCGCACCGGCGACGTTATACCTTCCACCACCCTGGCCAATGCTCACCCACCCCTTCCCTCCATTTACCTCGCCCTGTGGTGGAGATCCGGTTTCACCCCGACGGTCACTCGCACGGCCATGTGCCTGGTTACCGCAATCGCGCTCCTCGCCGTGTACCGCATCGGCATTCTGCTGAACGGCCGGCGGCGGGTAGCGGCCGCGACCACTCTCTTGACCGCGATCTATCCCATCTGGTTTGCCCAGAGCACGCTGGCGCACGCGGATATGTTCGCCGCGGCGGCAACGCTGTGGGGGCTGGTCTTCACCTTCGCCGGTTTACGCCGCGCCCCAGCCCTCTGGGCCGCGGCGGGCTGCTTTGCCGTGGCCGCCTGGTGTAAAGAAACAGCCATTGTTACACCCCTGGCGATTGTCCTCTGGGAGACCTACCTCTGCTTACGCAGCACCGGAGAAGATCGCCGCGCGCACCTTCGCGCCGGGTTGGTGATGCTTTCACCGCTAACCACGCTGCTGGCCTGGTATGCGTACTATCGCTACCGCACCGGGTATATCTTGGGAAATCCGGAATTCCTGCGTTATAACGCGACCTCCACCCTGTCGCCGGTGCGGATTCTGTTGGCCTTCGGCCACCGCATGCTGCAGCTTTTCGCGCATATGAACATGTTTGTGCCCGTGCTGTGCATGCTGGGGGCGATGCTCCTGCTGCCCTTGCTGGAACGCGACGGAACCCCGCGGCCACGGATCACGCCGGCTGACCAGGCGATTCTTTATGTCGTCCTGCTGGCCAACGTCCTGTTCTTTTCAGTGATCGGGGGTGCTCTGCTGACGCGATACCTGCTCCCCCTCTATCCGCTGGTTCTCTTGCTGTGCGTCTCCACCTTTTACCGCCGTGTGCGGTACTGGTGGGGCCTGGTTCTGCTGAGCGCGACGGCCTTTCTCATCGGCCTTTTCGTGAACCCACCCTATAAGTTCGCGCCGGAAGACAACCTGAACTACGCTGATGTGATCCGTCTGCATCAGCGGGCGATCCGGCAGATCGTCCTGCACTTTCCGGGGAGCACGGTGTTGACGGCTTGGCCGGCTACCGATGAGCTCACCAAGCCGGAACTGGGCTACGTGAAAAAGCCGCTAGCGGTGGTGGCGCTTGCCAATTTCTCCCTTCCCGAGATCCAGAAGGCTGCTGCTTCCCCTCAAGAGTTTAGCGTCGGCTTCGTTTTTTCCACCAAGTACGACCCTCCGCGGCTGCTGATGGATCTGGGTTCACGCAACGAGGCCTTCGATGCACGCTTCTTCGATTTTCATCGGGATCTGGCGCCCGCCGCAATCGCTCACCTTCTGGATGGCAGAATTGTCTGGCGCGACGATCGCCAAGGCGAATGGGCCGCGGTCCTGCACTTCAACCGACCTCAGGTGGCGAGCCTCACCGCCCCATAAAGGGGTTCCACAATTCCGTAGCCTCAAAAAGACCGCGAAGTGTGGTTTTCCTTGGAAGAAAACCACGAAAAGGGTTTCCGCCCTGATCTACACCAATTGTGGAACCCCTTAGGTTGCAGGACCTTTGCCGGCCAGCCGATAAGCCTCAGAACTATAATCATTGTGTCGTGCCTTCCCGGCTTCCAATGCGCACTCTGCTACTGGTCTTCGCGCTTTTCGTCCCCAGCGGGCTGATGGCGCAGCGCCCTGCGCCTACTTCGTCGCCGTCCGCGGACGCCGCGAAGCCCTCCGGCGCGATGCCGGGACGGTTGTTGCTGGTGCTCCCCTTCGACAACCACACCGACCAGCCGAACCTGGACTGGATTGGCGAAGCAATCCCGGATGTGCTGAACCGGCGTCTTGCGTCGGCGGGTTTCTTGCCCATCAGCCGCGACGACCGGCTGTACGCCCTCGACCACTTAGGGCTGCCCTCCAGCTTTCAACCTTCTCGCGCCAGCGCGATTCGCCTAGCGCAAACGCTCGATGCGGACTACGTCACTGTCGGGTCCTTTTCGACCACCGGTACCCGCCTCAAAGTCCAGGCGCAGATCCTGACCGTGGATGCGCTGCACATGTCCGCTCCGATTCAAGGCGAGGCGGATATGGCGCACTTGCTCGAAGTGCTGAACAGCCTCGCCTGGGGGCTGGCCAAACAACTCGATCCGCGATTCGCGGTGGCGGAGAATACGTTTGTCGCAGCCGATGCCAAGCTGCGCATTGACGCGTTTGAGAACTACACTCGCGGGCTGGTGGAAAGCGATCCAGAAGAACAGATCCGCCACTTGAAGGAGGCCGTGCGCCTCGACCCAAGCTTCTCACCGGCGCTGATGGCGCTGGGGAAAGCCTATTTCGTCAACCAGCAATACGAACTGGCCGCCAATACACTGGGACGCCTGCCCCGGGACGATGCCAACGCGCGGGAAGCCGACTTCGATCGCGGCCTGGCTTATTTCTATCTCGGCAGCTACCTCAAGGCGGAAGATGCCTTCGCGTTTGTGAGCAAGCAGTTGCCACTACCGGAAGTGGTCAACAACCAGGGCGTGGCAGTCAGCCGCCGTGGCCATGATGCCACTGCACTCTTCCAACAGGCGGTGGCGGCCGACCCCAACGATCCGGACTATCAGTTCAACCTCGCCGTGGCCATGAGCCGCAAGAAGGACGTTGCGGCGGCGCTGCGGGCGATCGGCCAAGTGGTGAAGTTGCGCCCGCAGGATACCGAGGCACAGGACTTCCAAGCCAAGCTTCGCGGTGAACCGCAACATCCCGTGGCCCCTTCCGCTCCGGCGAGCCCTCGGCTGAACGCCGCCTTCGATCCAGCTACGCAGGAAGGTAGCGTGCCCCTGGAGAGGATAAAGCGGACGTTCAACGAAGCCTCTTTCCGGCAGGCTGCCTTCGAAATGGAACAGATGGAAGAGGATCGCCTGGGCACCCTGCCGCCGCAAAAACACGCGGCCGCGCTTACCGAGGCAGGGATGCGCTTTTTCAATAAGGGACTCATTCTGGAGGCCGAACGCGAGTTTCAGGCAGCGTTGCAGGTCGATGGCGCCCACTCCGCCGCCCATGCCGGGCTGGCGTTGGTGAGGGAGCAGGAGGGTGACACCCAAGCCGCGCGTGCGGACGCGGGGGAGTCGCTCAAGACGCAGCCCAACGTTACCGCTTATCTCGTGCTGGCCCGGCTCGACCTGCAGGCAAATCAAAAGCCGGCCGCGGCGGCTGACGTGAGCAGCGCACTCAAGCTGGAGCCGCAGAATGCGACGGCGCACGCCCTGCGACAACAGATCGAGAGCAAGGGGCAACCGGTTCCATAATGGAAGCGATGATGCCATCGTCGGGAACAGCTCTTGCCAGCGTGCGGCGCAACCTGTTGGCAGGTTTGGCTCTTATCCTGATCTGCTGCTGGGCGGTCGCGGGCCGAGCGCAGGAGTCACGGCCGGAGGTGGTCGTGATCCATCTGAACGATACGATTCAGCCCATCAGCGCGGATTATCTGGCGCGCGGGCTGGATGTTGCCGCAGCACAGCATGCGAGCGCCGTCCTCATCGAGATCAATACTCCGGGCGGACTGCTCGATTCCATGCGGCAGATGGTGAGCAAGATCATCGCCTCGCCGGTTCCGGTCATCGTCTACGTGGCGCCCTCCGGAAGCAGGGCGGGTTCGGCGGGATTCTTTCTTCTGGAAGCCGCCGACGTGGCGGCGATGGCCCCCGGTAGCAATGCCGGTGCAGCGCATCCGGTGGTCGAGGGAGCCAAGCTCGACGACACCACGAAGCAGAAGCTGGAGAACGATACGGCTGCATTTCTCCGCTCCTATGTCGCTCGCCGGGGCCGGGACGTGTCAGCGGCAGAGGATGCGGTGCGCGCTTCCAAGTCTTACAGCGACCGCGAAGCGCTGCAACTGAACCTGATCGACCTGATTGCGCCGGATAACGCGGCCTTGTTGAACATGCTGGATGGGCGCACGATCACCCGCTTCGATGGCACAAAAGTCGTGCTGCATACACGCGATGCGCGCCTGGTTGCGGTGGATCCAACTCTGCGCGAAGAAATTCTGGACCGGCTCACGGATCCCAACCTGGCTGTCCTGGTGCTGGTCGTCGGAGGACTGCTGATCTACGTGGAGTTCAATACCCCGGGCACCATCATCCCTGGAACATTGGGAACCATCCTGGTGCTGCTCGCGCTCTTTGCCCTGAACCTGCTCCCGGTGCGCTACACCTCGGTGATGCTGCTGGCCGCTGCCTTCGCGTTGTTGATCCTGGAGGCAAAATTCGCCACCCATGGCGTTCTGGCCGCCGCGGGCATCGTCTCCCTGGTGATTGGGGCACTGACGTTAGTAGATGGCCCCATTCCTGAGCTGAGGGTCCATCTTGCTACTGCCCTGAGCACTGGGATCGCCTTCGGGCTGATCACGTTCTTTTTGGTGCGCCTCGCCTTGCAGGCGCGCCGAAGTAAGGTGCGCATGGGGGGCAACGCCATGATTGGCCAGATCGCGGTGGTCACCGAGCCGCTTACGCCCAGCGGCCAGGTGATGGTGAACGGAGAGCTCTGGCAGGCTGAGTCCGCGACGCCGGCGGCGCGTGGCGAACAGGTTCGCGTGCGCGCACTGCGCGATCTCACGTTATTAGTGGACCGGGTTCCCTAGATCGGCTGGGGCTAGTTGTGAGTTCGATTCGAATGTAGCTCCTGTACAATCCTTGCTGAGCGAGGCCTATCCCTTGCTTGCGAGGCCTAAGATGATGGGCATTGGCATTCCCGGCCTGATTATTATTTTCGTTATCGCCATCTACCTGATCAATTCCGTAAAGATCCTCAGAGAATATGAGCGCGGCGTTATCTTCCGCCTGGGACGCGTGCTGCC
>PLZN01000012.1 GCA_003152195.1 Acidobacteriaceae bacterium | reverse complement strand
AACACACTTCGACCTCTATTGGAAGGGCGACGACCATTACGCGCTTTTCGATCAAATTGCCGCTGAGATGTATGCCGTCGCCCGGCCCAACGGAAAATCTAACTAGCGGAGAAGAGAAACCGCAGATCCCTACGGTCGGGACAAAGGGTACGTTCTGGACTGATGGGNNTTCAACAGGAAATCCGGGGGAGCGCCGTGGAGGGATCTGCGGTTTCTTTTTTCTAGATATCTGATCCCCCACACCGGAATCCGGGCTAGACCATAGGAAATCCGCACTTTCGCATATACTGTCTCGCAATACGAAAATGCATCGATCCTCCACCGCCGAAGCGAGCCAATCATGATGAAACGTATCGTTGTCCTGCTACTTCTGTCCCTCGCATTTCAAGCCCATGGTCAGGACCAAAAGGGAGCCACAACGCTCAGAGGGATCCTGCTCGAGCAACTGCGATCAACGCACAACGTAAAAGAATGGTTCGTGCCTGCGAACACAGCCGTGGAAGGACTCACCGCAGAACAGGCCAAATGGACAGACGGCAGCGGCAATCACTCCGTCGGCCAACTCGCCAATCATCTGGTCTTCTGGAACTCGCAGGAGCCGGCAAAGTTTAAGGGCGAGCAGCCGGCGAAGTACAGCGGCAACAACGACGAAACCTTCAACAGCTTCGATAGCAAGCAATGGAATGCCACGGTCAAGCAGCTCGATGAAGTTCTCACCGAATGGGAGAAAGCAGTCGAAGGTGCGGATGATAAAAAGCTACAGGCCTGGGCTTCCACCATCGCTCACATTGGCACCCATAACGCATACCACATTGGTCAGATCGTCTATGTCCGCAAACTGCATGGGGCGTGGGATCCGAGCAAGGGAGTCAAATGAACCCGTAGTGCATCAGCCGGCGTAACAAAGGCCTGCACCCATCGCGGGGGCAGGCCTTTGAAATTGCGAACGCGTTTAGCGAGGACCCGGTCCCCCGCCCATCATGTGACGCACGCCAGCATCGTAGCCCCGTTGAAAGCCCATGCGATAGTCGTGGCGAAGCTCACGAGGCACGTTTGGATGGCGATACTCATCGCGGTTATTCACGTTCGGCCGGCGATGGTTCTCATAATCCTTGCGCGCGCCCTCCAAGCCTTCATGNNATCCTTGCGCGCGCCCTCCAAGCCATCATGAAAACCACGCCGGGCAGCGTCGTTCAACTCCCGCGGCGGGGCATCCCATCCGCCCTGCCCACCGTAGCCCTGCGGCGGGGGACCTGGTGGTGGTGCATACTGGGCGGAAACTACCGCACCGGAACTCAACAGGAGAAATATCATGCTTGATGTAGCCAAACGACGAGACGTGGTCATGCGCTTGATTCCTGCCAGGCTCTTCTTTTGAGCACTATGCAGGATAGATGCGCAGCGGGGAGCGGGTGTTGCCGGCTCAATCGCGCATGAGCCGATCTGGTGCTTTTCAGGTCACTCTGGTTATCTTTCAAAGAACTCGGTAAACCGTTGAGAATGTGAGGGAACCAAGGGTCATTGCGAGGTGTTACCGCACTAATCGGATTCCTGTCCGCCAGTCCGGCAACCAGGCGATGAACCGGATTGCGTCTCGATCGGCTGTCCAGTCAGAAGGTCGATCTGCAAACGAGCATTGTCGGAACGGATGCCGACGGGTCCATCGAAGCTGAGGGCGTTCGGCTCTACGGAACCTTCCCAAACGAGCGAGTTGTCAGCGAAGACCTTCATCTCGTTTCCATTCATTTGTGCGCGAAAGCGTATGCGTGTCTCCGGAACTCGGGGCGGGGACTGGTGTGCTGCGGAGCGGCTTGATGTTCTGGTATCCCCGGTTACCGCATTGCGCGCTGGTGTGCTTGCCGGGGCTGCTCTTGACCGAGACCGAGCGATGCACATAGGACCACATGCAACGCGTCTCACTGATATGGTCCCAGGGAAATGACCAGGATCTCGGCCAGCGAATCAGATTCATTTCGCCATTGGCGGCCCGTTCCCGCGACAACCGTCACGGAATCGCCGCGTTCGAGCGTCTGCTCGCTTTCTTTTAGCTTCAATATTGCCTTGCCTGCGAACACTATGGCGAACTCGTCAGAAATGGACGGCGTGATGTCCTTTCCCGTCAGGCCGCCGGGCTTGATGTTTATCATGGAAGCCCGGAACTGCGATGAGTTGGAAAGCGAGCCCAGAGAAGCAATCTCAGCCCGTGAACAATTGAGCGCCATATGGGCGCGGTCGCTGGCGCGCACGACATTCACAACTTGCTGATTTGCGGAGAGAAAGAACTGCCCCAGCGTAACCCCGAGCGCGTTCGCGATCTTCTCCATCGAAGAGATCGAGGGTGAGCACTGCCCATTCTCAATCTGCGATAGAAAACTGGCTGAGAAGCCGGTCCGTTCGGCAAGTGCCCGCAGTGAAATGCCGTTCTGCTCCCTTAAGTAACGCAGAGAGTTTCCAAGAGTCTGTTCGATCATCTAACCCCGACTCGAAACGCAATTTTTCGACCTGTTTCGGTACACGAAAAAACCCGTCGTGGAGTATACAGCGAAGCCATGTGGAAAACGCTGCGTGCCAGCTATCTACCGATCTCCCTGTGGCTATCTATCTGGATGCAATTCTATCTGGATGCAATTCTATCGGATGCAATT
>PLZN01000483.1:1964-27704 GCA_003152195.1 Acidobacteriaceae bacterium | reverse complement strand
AAACTCCAGAGGCGGCTTTCCTTAAGAAAGCCGCACACGCGGGGGTGGCTGGTACCGCGCAGTAGGAAATCCGGGTGCGCTCCGGTCGGGATGACAAAGGTTAGAGCGGCGGGTCCAGACACATGGGTCACCCTATCGGCGGACAAACCATAAGGTTCTGAACCACGCTAACCTTTGTCATCCCGACCGGAGCGAAGCGCAGTGGAGGGACCTGTGGTTTCTTTTCTCCACCCCACCTAGAGCACATTAGGGCACTGGCGCCTCAATTTGACACGTTCTGATGTCAGACTCCACGAACGCCAGCGGGCCTCTGTTTCATGCGAGCATCGCTGCAACCACAGCCATGGCGGTGATCCCTGCGGTCTCGGCGCGCAGTATTCGTGGACCCAGGCTTACCGCCTGCCAGCCTTCTACCGCGAAGAGAGCTTCCTCGTCTGCGGTCCACCCGCCTTCCGGCCCCACAGCCAATTCCACTGCCGGCTTTTCCACGGTCGCTTGCTGCAACGCCACCTGCATGGCGGCATACAAGGTCGTCGACCGCTCCTGTTCGGCTAGCAGCAGACGCAATCCGGCCGCTCCGCTGCGCACCGCAGTCTTCAAGGGCACCAGATCTTCTACCACTGGCACATCCGATCGGCGCGATTGCTTCGCCGCCTCGCGCGCAACCCGGCGCCAGCGCTCCACGCGGGCCTGCGCTGCTTGAACCAGATGTTTCTCACTGCGTCGCGCGGTCATGGGAATGAATCGCGCGGCTCCCAGTTCCGTCGCTTTCTCGATGATCCACTCCATGCGATCGAACTTGAAGACCGAGAGCAACAGCGTTACCGGAAGCGCCGGCTCCGCTTCGACCTCGGAGAGCAACGTGAATTGCACCGCATCGCCGCTAACACCGGAAATCACGGCGCGCCACACGCGATCCCCCGCAACCATGTCACATTCCATGCCCGTTTGTGCACGCAGCACACGAACCAGGTGAGCCGCCTGCTCGCCCTTGACCGAGGCGCTGGTCTCGTCCCAACTATCGGCAATCCAGCGTCGTCTCGTCATGGCGCCACCGCGTCATCTAAAGGTGTCATGGCGTTGTACCACTTTCGTAAGCATTTCAATTGTCCAGGGTCGGCTGTTCCTCGATCCAGCAGCGGCAGCGCCGGGCAACCTGGGTCCGTTTCGCTCTCCATGCTCTCACGACCGACTGCGGCGAGAACCCCCCAATCTTCAAAAAGGGACACGGGGAATCGCGTTGCGAAGGCGTGTGATGGGAGAAGGCGGGCCCTGCGCGATCCTCCGCTCCTTGCCCGGTTGGTGATTTGCGACTCACGTGATATGGCTGCCGGAGGCGCATGAACACTGGCGATTTGGCTTTGGCCAAAAACACATCGGGGGACGCTTTTGGCGTCCCCCGATTGTGTTGCCTGTTGCGTTGTCTGCTTACTTCTTCTTTGCAGTTTTCTTGGCTGCCTTCTTCGCTGGCTTCTTTGCTGCTGCTTTCTTGGTTGCCATTTTTTCTATTCTCCCTTTTCGAGTCGACATCGAACCTGCAAGAGATACTTTGCAGTTAACGAATGTATAGAATTCTATAAAAACAGTGTCAAGAAAAAAATCACATTTTGTGAAGATCAATTCACTGATCGGAATCGTTGACGCCAACCTTCCACTCGCAGACTCGCTCACTTTCCGGCGAGGTGCACACCATAATGCCGCAACAACACCAGTGCGGCGCCACTGATGGAATCATGCCAGGCGTGCGCGATCATTCCCGTCCGCAATCCTCGCCGCAGCACCGCGAGCACGCCAAACATAGCGCCGTAGGCTGCGATCAGCAACACGCCTGCGACTCCTTCGTATCCGTGTGCGCAGCCGAAGACCAGCGCGGAGAGCACTACGCCGGCCCAGACGCTGCGCCCCATGCGAGCAAACTGCTGCTGAAGATAACCGCGAAAGACCAGTTCCTCGCAGATGCCGGCGGAGATGCTCAGCACCAGGAACAACGTCATTTCGAATCCGGAGACCGGCGCTAGTCTCTGGGTCACGTCACCGATCTTTTGTGGGTCGATGTGCGATCCCGAGATTTCCACCAGGGCTTTACCCAGCAGAGCGAGCAGCATCACCGCAATCACCCAGTAGCCGAGCGCCAGACCGGCATCCACCAACCATGCCCGCGGACCGGGCCGTTGCTCCCCGAGAAGTTGCCGCAGGGGAATCTTGCGCATATGTATGCCCCACAGCGCCAAGGCCGCCAAAATCCATTCATAGGCGATGGTCAGACTGTAGTTGGCCACCAGATGCAGAGGTTGGTTGCCAAAGCTGTGCAGTTGCCTGGCTCCGGCCACGGAGAGCCCGATAATCAAGACCACCATCAGTGCGGTATGCCACCAGGGCGCCAGGAGTCCGCCCTGCCAGCACGCTTGTCCGCTTGTAGCTCGCGGCGGTTCCACCATCGTCATGCCTTCACTGCCTTTCATCTCCCACGCCGGCTTTTTCCCTTGGCCCTCGCCCGGCATCTTCTGCACATTGCCTGCGAAGGGTGGCTCTTGTTATCGTGTTCGTTGCTTCAAGAACACTTCGGCATCTAAAGAGTGAGGTTACCCGCAAATGGCAGACGTAGTCATTGTCGCCGGAGTTCGCACCCCGGTCGGAAAATTTCAGGGCGCCCTGTCTGATTTTTCTGCTGTGCAACTGGGTTCGTTGGTGGTGCGTGAAGTCCTAAACCGTGCACGGCTCCATCCCGATCAGGTGGACGAGTGCATTATGGGTAACGTCGTCTCCGCGGGGCTGGGACAGAATCCTGCGCGGCAGGCCGCAATTCACGGCGGTCTTTCTCCCGCGGTCAGCGCCATGACGGTCAACATGGTCTGCGGCTCGGGGTTGAAAACGGTGGGCTTGGCTGTGCAGGCAATCCAGACCGGCAACGCGGAAATCGTCATCGCCGGCGGCATGGAATCGATGACCAACGCGCCCTACATTCTACCGCAGGGCCGCAGCGGCTTCCGCATGGGCAATGCGACCGTGGTTGATTCGATGGTGCATGACGGGCTGTGGGAGATCTACAACGACTACCACATGGGCGTAACCGGCGAACATGTCGCCGAGAAGCACAGCATTACGCGCGAGGAGCAGGACCAGTATGCGCTCAACTCCCACCGCAAGGCCTCGGCTGCATGGCGCGAGGGCTACCTGCAATCGCAGATTCTGCCCATCGCCATCCCGGCAAAGAAGAAGGGCCAGCCGGCAACGACATTCGACCGCGACGAATCGGTGCGCGAGGACGCCACGCTGGAGGCACTACGCGCGCTGAAGCCCGCTTTCAAGAAAGACGGAACCGTTACCGCCGGCAATGCGCCCGGCGTCAATGATGGCGCTGCCGCAGTGATGGTGATGTCCGCGGCGAAAGCCGCATCGCTTGGGCTGGCGCCGATGGTCCACATTCGCGCCCAGGCCACCAGCGGCATCGATCCCAAGTGGGTGATGCTCGCTCCCGTTGTAGGGATCCAGCGCGTGCTGGCGAAGGCGGGCTGGAAAAAAGAGGAGCCGGATCTTTACGAGCTGAACGAGGCTTTTTCCGTGCAGGCCCTGGGCGTGATGAAGGAGGTTGGCCTCGATCCGGCAAAGGTGAACGTGAACGGCGGCGCGGTTGCTATCGGACACCCCATCGGAGCCAGCGGCGCCCGCATACTGGTTGGGCTGATTTATGAAATGGTCCGCCGCGATGTCCATCGCGGTGTTGCCGCCCTTTGTCTTGGCGGCGGCAACTCCGTCGCCATGGCGGTCGAACGATAAACAAGAACTCCCTGCTATACTCGCCGCACCGGATCAACTGGAGCCGCCATGCTCTTCAAGGCACTCAGTGCGGCGGTCTACGGCATCGATGCTCATATCATCGATGTGGAAGTTGACTACTCCGGCATCAGGACAGTGGAAGACCGGTTTCACACCGTAGGCCTGCCGGATGCTGCGGTGCGGGAAAGCCGCGACCGGGTGCGCGCTGCCATCAAGAACTCCGGCTTCGACATTCCGCCGACACAAATTACGATCAATTTGGCGCCGGCCGATCTCAAGAAAGAAGGATCGGGTTTTGATCTGCCGATGGCCATCGGTATTCTCGGCGCTTACGGTGCGCTGCAGTTGAAAGATCTCGGCCAATTCCTGCTGGTTGGTGAACTGGGACTCGATGGCACTCTGCGCGGCGTTCCTGGCGTGCTGCCCATTGCGGTCGCCGCGCGCGAGCGCGGGATTGCCAACCTCATCGTCCCCGACCGCAACGCGGCTGAGGCCGCGGTGGTGGAGGGCGTGAACGTCTACCCCGTCCGTACCCTGATCCAGGTGCGCGAGCTGCTCAACTCCGTCGCCAACGGTGGCCTTCATGCCCAGCCCTTTCGCGTGGACTCGCATAATCTTCTCGGCGAACTTCACAACTTCGCGCTCGACTTCAAAGATGTCCGCGGTCAGCAGACGGCCAAACGCGCATTGGAGGTCTCTGCCGCCGGCGGCCATAACATCCTCATGATCGGTCCACCCGGCTCAGGAAAAACCATGCTGGCCAAGCGCCTGCCTTCGATCCTCGCGCCGCTTCGGCTGGAAGAAGCGCTCGAGACCACCAAGATCCACTCCGTTGCCGGTGTTCTCGATGCCGACGCGGGGCTGGTGGTGCAGCGGCCTTTTCGCTCGCCGCACCACTCCATTTCGGACGCAGGCCTCATCGGCGGCGGAAGTATTCCGCGTCCCGGCGAAGTTTCGCTGGCGCATAATGGCGTGCTGTTTCTGGATGAGCTCCCCGAGTTTCCCCGCAGCGTGCTGGAGGTGATGCGCCAACCGCTCGAGGATGGTACCGTCACCATCGCCCGCGCCGCCANNCCGCCATGTCGCTCAGCTTTCCCGCCCGCTTCATGTTGGCCGCGGCGATGAATCCCTGTCCTTGCGGTTATTTCAATGATAAGTCGCACGAGTGTCTATGCACGCCGCCCATGATGCAGCGCTACGTATCCAAAGTCTCCGGCCCGCTGCTGGATCGCATCGATATCCACATAGAGGTTCCAGCCGTGCAGTATCGGGAGCTTCGTTCCGCCGCCGCCGGTGAGGGCTCGGCGGAAATCCGCGCGCGTGTGTTGGCGGCGCGGGCGCGGCAGCACCAGCGCTTTGCGGCCGATCGCATCTACACCAATGCGCAGATGCATACGCGGCAGATCCGCACTTACTGTGAACTTTCGCCGGAGGCCGAACGCCTACTTGAGAGAGCCATGCAGAAGCAGGGCCTGAGCGCCCGCGCGCATGACCGGATCCTCAAGGTCGCCCGCACGATCGCGGACCTTGATGCCCAGCCCGACATCACAGTGGGCCATATTGCGGAGGCCATCCAGTACCGCACGCTCGATCGCAGTTACTGGAGCTGAGCGTCCGGAGAACTTTCCATCTGCAGTCAGGAGTTACTCTTGCCGGTTCGCCACAATCTGTTCAACGCTCCTGCTTTTCCGCTTACCGGGTCTGACGCCGGGAAGGAAAGTTGCTTCATGCGCGCGAGCGCGGCCGCCGAAGGCTCGCTGCGGCAAATATCCCACGTCTGCTCCGGCGCGTAAGCGCCAACAACCAGAAAATCGGAGCTGGCCTCGAGCCGGCAATGTCCCGTACCCGTCGGCAATACCGCGACGTCTCCTGCGCGCACCGGCACTTCCCGGCCGTTTGCGCCTCCCAGCATCAACCGCGCGTGACCGCCCGCGAAGCCGAGCACCTCGTGGGCCGTCGAATGGTAATGATGGAAGTCATACACGCCATTACGCCACTGTGGCGGCCATCCATTTCGCCGGAATTGCGTTTCCATTTGTGAAGCCATGTCGTCGGCCGGTGACGCGACTGCGCGATAGATCAGAACAGGCAAGTACGGATTGTTGGGCATCCAGCCATTGCGGGAAAGCTTCAGAATCTCCGGCTCCGGCACACTTTCCTCCTTCGCGATCATTTGTGCGAACAAAGATCCGGCCGGGCTCAGGCTAAGTGCGGTGACGATGGCATTGAAGCGACGGCGATCGATTGTGCTCATAAAGTTTATGATGCGACAAGCTTGGGCCGTGACTCAGCTTGAGAAGTGGGAACCGCAGGTCCCTCCACTACGCCACCGGATTTTCTGTGGAGTTTGGTGGCGTTGGCGAACTTCCATGCGGCTTTCTTTACGGAAAGGCGCACGCGAGGTCATTGTCGGTGCCATGTAGTAGAAAATCCGGGTACGCTCCGGTCGGGATGACAAAGTTTAGCGGCAGATGCCAAACCCATGAGTCACTCCCGGTCCGGCGTACAAGCAATAACGTCCGGGACCAATCTACAATTTGTCATCCCGACCGGAGCCTAGCGTAGTGGACCTGCGGTTTCTTTCTGCCACCCCCAGGTACGCTGTTGTGAACGTGGAGCACCCGTCCGGCTCTGCCGCTCTGTCCGCACCAGCTTCGCTGGCCTAGGCGCGCGTCAAATCTTCGATGAGTCTCTGGTGTGACGGGTAATCACGGATGAGCTGCGATCGGATGGCCAACTCAAAATCTGCAAAGTCGAAACCGGGAGCCACGGTGCAACCTACCAGCGCATACGATGCCGCGTCCTTCAGTCGCGAGGCGAACCAGCAGCCGGCCTTTACCACCGCTTGAAAAACTTCACCCGCATCGGAACGATCGCCCAGATGCAGCTCGGAATAATTTCCCTCTGGATCGATCACATGCACGACAAATGAGCTTCCGGTATAGAAGTGCCACACTTCGTCGGACGCGATGCGGTGGAATGCCGAGAAGTTCTTTCCATCGATCAGGAA
Source organism: Acidobacteriaceae bacterium (assembly GCA_003152195.1). Taxonomy (GTDB): domain Bacteria; phylum Acidobacteriota; class Terriglobia; order Terriglobales; family Acidobacteriaceae; genus PALSA-350. Next base: position 20,917 of record PLZN01000483.1, on the reverse strand, counting down.
ATAAATCGCTGTCGACGCAGAGCGGTCTCCCTGGAACGTGGGAGGCAGAGCACTCCGGGTGATGGTCAGGTCCGATTTATAAGTGGCAAGATAGTATCCACCCTCTGGATGCGGAATCAGCCCCAGATGGTCGATCCAATATTGCGCATCCTGATTTTCCGTCACGAGGTCTCGCCGCTCTAGTGCCGTGGTGGATGGGCGGCAGCCGCTTCCGCCCGTTGCCGCAACGCGTGGACAACGACGCGCAGCATCTCTTCCTCGGGCGCCCGTTTGCCGGTCCAGATTTCGAACTGGCGCGCGCCCTGCTGAACGAACATCTCGATGCCGGTCACGACGGCCACGCCTTTTTGACGAGCCATGCGCAGCAACGGTGTATCAACGGGGTTATAGACCAGATCGAAGACCAGGCGGGCGTTGATCTCTTTCGCTTCCAGGATGTGCAGTGGCTTGACCCCATGCATACCAACGGGAGTCGCGTTCACGATTACGTCAAAGCTGGTCTTGGCCAGCTGTTCGCGCCGGATGGTTTTAGCTTTGGCCTCGCGCGCTAGCTTCTGGGCGGTCTGCGGAGTCCGGTTAAGGACCACAACCTCGGCTCCCTTGTTGACCAAGCCGAAGACCGCGGCCCGGGCTGCGCCGCCGGCCCCCAGTACCAGGATCTTCGCGCCTGCAAGCGAGAGCCGCTTCTCGAGCGGGCGTATGATGGCTCCCACATCGGTGTTGAAACCGTAAAGTTTCCCATCGTGCGCCCGAAAGATGGTGTTGCAGGCGCCGACCTGCGCCGAGATAGGGTCCATGTTCTCCAGGTGCTTGAGCACTTCCTGCTTGAGCGGCATGGTTACGCTCAAGCCGGAGAGCGGCAACTCGCGGACCAAGGTAAGCAGGTCAGTGAGTTTGCTGGTCTGCAAGGCGAGGTAGACCGCATTCACGGTTTCGCGGTGAAATGCCGTATTCATCATCAGCGGAGAAAGGGAGTGCTTAATCGGGTTTCCCGCCACACCGTAGACCCGCGTCGCCGCGTCGATCTGGCCAATCCGATAAGTGTCGACAAGCGTCCGTGCGGCAATCTGGCCGGGAGCCGTTTCTTCGCCCTGGGTGGCGGCGGCAAAAGTGAAGACACTGCCCGCGCGAATGGCCAGGACCCGGCTGATAAGTCCCTGATCGCCCATGCAGAGGCCGACCATATTGGCCATGTCACCGGTGCGTTCGAGAAAGTGCATCATGACCACGTTGTCGGCGAGTGATTTGGCGGTGCTCACAATCTTGATAAACTCCGGCTCGTAGGGCCGGATGCGTTCGAAAATGCCATCCAAATCCTTGGTCGTCTGAAAATCGTGGTAGGAGACGATGAGGGCCGCGCCACGGGCGCGCAACTTGTCGAGTTCGGATGCCTTGATGGACTCGGCCGTCTGCAACTCCAGATCCACCAGATGAAAGCCGGAGGAGGAGGCTTTCTGCAGCACCTCCAATTCGGCGGCAATCGCGCCCTTGAATTTGCCCCCATTGGCGGCGCGGCGACAGGTGGCCACCGCGGTGACCACGCTATTCTCGGCCAGAAATTGCTTCAACTTGGGGAGCGCGATAAGAGGCTTTTCCAGGTAATCCAGGCGAAATTCCAAAAAGTGATTGTCGCGCACCGCCTCGCTGGCCCGATCGACCATTTCGGCGGCCGTGGACCCAATGATCGCCACGCACACTTTGCCTATGCGCGAGCGTAAGTAATGCTGCGAAAGAGATGGAGCTGCAGAATTCATGGTTACAATCTTGGGCATCTTACCGGCGGCGCCCGCCGGATGCAACGCGTATTTTATGCCCTGGAACGTGGTGCAAAGGCTGGCGTAACCTTGAAATGGAGTAAGAAGCAGGTTCCCATTGAATCGTTTATCGGCAGAGGAAGCGACAGACTTGCGTCCCTGGAGTGAGGGTGAGCCCGGGAAAATAGGCGCAAATGGCGGCCACGTCGACGCGGCTGGCCTGGAAAGCTGGGTCCAGGGACGTTTGGCGGGGCAGCGCCAGCAAATTGACCGGCTTTTGGCCGTCGACGGCGAGAAGACCCTGGAAAATACGCTTCGTCCTTATGACGACGCCGTGGCCACGCTGAGCGCGGCAGGCTCCCTGGCGTCGCTGCTGGACAGCGTGCATCCGGACAAATCGGTGCGGGACAAAGCCCGGGAATTGACCCAAACGGTGGCCGAGGCGGCAACCGCCCTGTCGCTCAACCAGGAGGTCTACCGCGCGCTCGCATCCATGGACGCGACCCACGCCGATCCGGCGACCGCGCACTACGTAAGCCAGACGCTGCTGAACTACCGGCTGGCTGGGGTGGATAAGGATGAGGCCACGCGCGCCCGTCTGCGAGAGCTCTCCGACCGGGCGACCGAGCTGTCACTGACCTTTGCCAAGAATGTGCAGGAGAACGTCAATCAGGTGGAACTGCGGGATGCCTCCGAACTCGACGGGCTTCCGGACGACTACATCGGGAGCCATCCGCCCGATGCGCAGGGTGTCATCACTCTGACCACCGATTACCCTGATATGCAGCCGGTGATGACGTTTGCCACCAGCGCGGAGTTGCGCCTGCGCATGTTCCGCGCCTATAACACTCGGGCTTACCCGGCCAACCGCCAGCTCTTGCTTGACCTGCTTACGGTGCGTCAGCGTATAGCCTCGATTCTCGGCTTTGCCTCTTGGGCCGATCTGGCGACGGCCAACCAGATGATGGGATCGGCCGCCAACCTGAAGAGGTTTATCGGCGACCTGGAGCAGGCTTCGCGCGCCGGCGCCGAGCGGGAATACGAGATGGTGCTGGCCTTTGCCCGGAGGCAGCAGCCGGGGCTGAAGGCGCTCAGGAGCAGTGACCGCGGCTACTGGTATGAGCAGTTCCGCCGCGAGGCCTTTGCCTTCGACTCGCAATCTGTCCGTCCCTACTTTCCCTATGAAGCCGTAGAGAAAGGCATTCTCGAAACCGCGGCTCGCCTCTTCCATGTCGACTTCGAGAGAATAAAGGATGCCGGCGTCTGGCACCCCCAGGTCAGTGCCTGGGACGTCCACGACCAGGGGCGGCAGTGTGGCCGTTTCTACCTGGACATGCATCCGCGCGAGGGCAAAGACAAGTGGTTCAGCGCGGCGCCGCTGATTCCCGGAATCGAGGGCCGCCAGCTCCCGGAGGCAGCTCTGATCTGCAACTTCCCCGGCGGCAAGGCGGAGGAGCCGGGGCTGATGCAATATAGCGACGTGGTCACCTTCTTCCACGAGTTTGGCCACCTGATGCATGCCATTCTCGGCGGACAGCAGCGTTGGGCGGGTGTAAGCGGCATTGCCACCGAAGGGGACTTTGTTGAAGTGCCATCGCAAATGCTGGAAGAGTTCTTCCATGACGCGAAGCTGCTGGCCTCCTTTGCCCGGCACTACCAGACGAGCGAGCCCATTCCGGAAGCGCTGGTTGAGCGGATGAATCGGGCGAGTGCTTTCGGAAGAGCGGATGGAGTGCGCACCCAGCTCTTCTACACCAGCTACTCCCTCGACGTGCACAACCGGCCTCCCCAAGAGCTGGATCCCGATACGCTGCTCGAGGAAGGCTACAAGCGCCTGTTGCCCTATGAGTGGATCGACGGCAATCGCATGTATGCGAGCTTCACCCACCTGATCGGCTACTCGTCGAATTACTACACCTACATGTTCGACAAGGTGATTGCGCTTGATTTCTTCGGCCAGTTCGATCGCTCGAAACTGCTCGAGGGACCAACAGCGATGCGCTATCGCCGGGCCATTCTCGAACCGGGCGGATCAAAGCCGGGCACGCAGCTGATCCAGGACTTTCTTGGCCGCGAACAGAAGATGGACGCCTTTGCCGAGTGGGTCGGGGAAGAATTCGCCGGCACCCCGGCCGATCGTTGACGTCCGGCGGGGCAGGTCGGCCGTCACCGGTTGGGGCTGCGTAACGGATAGTGCCCCACGTTGGGCCCGGAATTGCGAGAAACCTCACTCAGGAATTTCTCCGTGCAATGGACCATGGGTGCCCCGGGGCGAACGGGGGGGGCCCGGTTGCCGGGCGTCTTCTCCTGGTGACCATCGGAAATTTTTTCCGATTTAGAACAACTCTGATTCCGGGAATGCATCTAAACCTGTAATAACAAGAGGCTACTTCGAGCTTTTCCCAACCTAGGAACTTGTTTTATCCCAACGAAGCTCCGCCTCGGCGGGCTCTCCTCTTTCAAATCCCAGATCGCCCCTCCCCAGATGCCTCTTGAGCGGGCCCGCCGGAAAGCGGGCCCATGTGCTTCCCCACCGGCCCTGCGGCGCCGTCAGCCTGCGCCAATCGTGACCACGTAAGATAGCGTTCATGAAATCTTCCCGCGAACTGGGTTCGCCAGGCAGCAAGGCTGCGCCCAGCAGCAGGGCCACGACGTCCAAGCGCCTGGAGGTCGTCCGGGTCCCCGGCTGGTCTGCACGCAACAACCCGGAACTGGACTGGCTGGTCCATGGTTTCAGTACTCGAACCGGTGGAAGAACAAAGGTGTACCGGCGCGAGGACAAACCGGGTAGCGATCTGAACCTGGGCTTTACCGATTCCGACGACCGGAATATCGTGGCGGCGAATCGTGGCCTGTTTGTCGGCGCGGTTAGCGAAGGCAAGGACATGTTTGGGCTGGTTACGCTGCGACAGATCCATTCCTCGGTGATTCGGCGAGTGCGGGCCCACGATGTTCGCGGGAACGAGATGCCGGCGGTGCTCAAGGGCGATGGCCTGATGACGGACGAGCCGGGGGTGTTACTGGGTATCCAAACGGCGGATTGCATACCTGTTTTGATGGCGGACCGGAAGAATCGCGCGGTCGCGGCCTTTCATGCGGGGTGGCGCGGCACCCTGGCGCGCATCGTGGAAAACGGAGTGGGACGCATGCGGTTGGAGTTCGGCTCGAAGCCCGAGCATTTGGCCGCGTCGATCGGGCCGGGAATTGGGCGGTGCTGTTACGCCGTTGGAGATGAGGTGCGGCAGGAATTCGAGGCGCAGTTTTCGTATGCGCCGGAACTCTTCCGCGAGGTATATGACTCCGATCCAGTCAGGGAAAAGTATCCGCTGCTTTTTCTCACCGCCCGCGCGCCTGGACATAGCGAAATCGGGCCGAGTATGCACCTGGATCTGGCGGAGGCGAACCGGCGGCAGTTGCTTGCCGCGGGGCTGAAGAAGGAGGCAATATTTATGACGGGGCAGTGCACGAGCTGCCAAACGGAGCGTTTCTTTTCGCACCGCAAGGAACAGGGATTCACGGGACGGCTGATGAGCGTGATCGGAATAGCCCGTCCCTCAGCTTAAGCGGCGGGATGCCCTTCGCCACCGTTGTTTGAGGCAGCCTTGGCTTCCTCCGGACCCGGTTCCGGAACTGCGTTCTTGGGGTTGACCAGATCGCGCAACTCCTTGCTGGGCTTGAAGTAGGGGACTCGCTTGGCAGGTACGTCCACTTTGGCCCCGGTTTTGGGGTTCCGCCCGGTCCTGGGCTTGCGTTGGCGGATGCGGAAGCTGCCAAAACCGCGGATCTCGATCTTGTCGCCGGAACGCAACGCGTGAATCACGGAATCGAAAATGGTATCCACGATCGTCTCCCCATCCCGGCGCGTAAGGTCGCCCAGTTGGGTTACTTCCTCAACGAGGTCTGCTTTGGTCATGGCGCGATCTTCTCCAAAGTAAAAAAGGTAACCCGTGTCAGCTATAGTAGATGCAGCAATTCGATAGTACATCGGAAACAACTGCAACTACGCTTACCTGTGGATTGGAGCCAGTGGATAACCGATCGGTCGCGTTTTGCGTCCAATAAACTTGGTGTGTGCGGTGCTGCGAACGAAAACCGGCTGTGACAAGCGCCGCCATTGGCAGTGTAGTAGCGTAATATTTACAGCGTATCAATGGAACAGCTCTTGGAAAGACCTTTAATCAGTATCATCATCCCCGCTTACAACGAAAGCGCGCGCATCGGCAACGCTTTGAGTGAAGTTCTGCGTTGCGTTCAGGAGCGCGATTGGCACGCAGAGATCGTGGTCGTCAATGACGGCTCCACGGACCGCACCGCCGCTATTGTGCAGGAATTTGCTCAGCTCCATCCTGAGGTACGCCTGATGGAGATCCCGGAAAACCGGGGCAAAGGGTACAGCGTTCGCCACGGGATGTTGCACGCCGTCGGTGAGATCCTGATGTTTACTGATGCCGATCTTTCGGCGCCGATGGAAGAAGCCGAGCGGCTGTTCGACGCCCTGCGGCAGGGCGCCGACATCGCCATCGGCTCCCGCTGGCTCGACCGCAGGCGGCAGACCGTGCACCAGCCACTATACCGGCAGTTTTTTGGCCGATGCTTCAACGNNATCTTCCAACTGCAGCGCATCGAGCGTTGGGGCTTCGACCCCGAGCTGTTGTTTATCGCGTTGAAGCGCGGCTACAAGATCCGCGAAGTACCCGTCACCTGGGGTCACGATGAGCGTTCGCGCCTCAGCTACCTGAAGGACGGAGTGAAGATGCTGGAAGATATCGCCTACATCCGATGGGAAGCCTTCGCAGGCGCATACGACCGCAAGGTAGCTGAGTTCACGCCGGAGTGGCCGGTCGTTAAAGGTTGACTTGGTTTAAGAGCGCAGCAGAAACGGCTCGGCGACGCGAATCTGCAGTTCGCTTGTTTGCTCCAACACCATCGTTGCCGAACAGGTCCCGCAAAGCCAGAAGTTCTCCTGATGGTGCACGCGCCTACCGAAGGTGGGGACAGGAGGCTTAGGGTCAGCCACGTCGAAGACGAAAATTCGTCCCTCCCGAAGATAGTGGAGCGGTTTGCCGCAGCTCGTATTAGCGCATTGATTCATCATGAAATTCTCCGATATAGCAGGGCATGCCACTAAGCTTGGCGTCATTCGCAGAAGCTTGTGTCCGTCTAGCGGAGAGGGCGGGCCGCGCGAAGAGGTCGCGCTGGAAGCCTGCTCCTGATCCCTGCTGTTGAGTAGGAAGCGGATTCACGGCGAAAGGGTTTTCTCGAACGCGGGAAATAGCAGATGCTTGCCGTAATGGAGTCCCAATTCCCCCGTTATGCGAAAATAAGCAGTTCGGCCCGCCGCCCCATGCCCATTCTACGCTCGATCCTGATTGCACTCTCTCGGAGTTCGTCGTTGCGCCGCTTCACGGAGAACTCCACGCTCGGAGGCCGGATGTCCTCCCGCTTCGTCGCCGGCAAGAGCGTCGAGGAGGCTCTGGGTGCGGCCACGGCGGTGAACCGCCAGGGTATCTCGGTCTCGCTCGATAGTCTGGGAGAAAATGTCCATTCCCCCGAAGAGGCGCGCCAGGCGGCCGAAGTGTATCACCGGCTGCTCGACGCCATCGACCTGCGCAAGCTGGATGCCAATGTGAGCGTGAAGCTTACGCAGATGGGTATGGATCTGCAGCCGGAACTGGCCTTTGCCATCGCCGCCGGCCTGGTACAGCATGCGGCGGCGGCCAACAGTTTCGTCCGCATCGACATGGAGGGATCTGATTACACCCGGTCCACCATCGACATGGTGTGCGGGCTGCATGCAATCGACGGAAACCGGGGCCGCCTGGGGGTGGTCATCCAGGCCTACCTGTATCGGAGTGCGGCGGACATCGGCCGGCTGCTCGCCGAGGGAATTCGCATACGGCTGTGCAAAGGGGCCTACCAGGAGCCGGCCAACCTGGCCTTCCCCGACAAGGCCGACGTCGACAGGAACTTCGTAAAGCTCATGCAGGTACTGCTTCCCAGTGGCGTGTACCACGGCATCGCCACCCACGATGAGAAGATGATCGAGGCCACCTGCCGGTTTGCGAGAGAACGCGGCATCCGGCCAGACGAATTTGAATTTCAGATGCTTTACGGGGTACGGCGAGATCTGCAGAGATCCCTGGTGGCGAAGGGTTACCGCCTGCGGGTTTATATTCCTTTTGGGACCGACTGGTTTCCCTACTTTATGCGCCGGCTGGCGGAACGGCCTGCCAACCTGCTATTCCTGGCCAGGAATTTCCTTCGTAAATGACCGCGGACGAAGTTGCCTGCGGGATCAAGGAGAAAGAATTGAAAACCAAGAATGCTTTGAAACAGGCGGAACTTATTCTTAGGCTTTACGAATTGCGCCGGGAGACGGGGATGCGCACGGCGCGCGATTATGTCGGGGGTGAGTTCATGCCCAAGTCCGTGGATGAGTTTGTGAGCCTGGTAAGGGAAGGCGGCAAGCAGAGTGGGCACATCCTTCAGGTCTACGGCTATTGGGACATCGTCGCCGCTTTCGTCGTCCACGGTGCGCTTGACGAAGCGCTGGTCCACGATACGTGCCAGGAGATGTACTTCCAGTTCGCGAAAATCCAGCCTCACCTTGCGGGCTTTCGGCAAAAAATGAATCTCCCTGAATTTCTCAAGAGCATCGAGAGCGTGGTCGGAGGCTCTCAGGAGAGACGCATACGCGTCGCTAGTAAGAGTAAGAACCCCAAGCAGACGGTGAAGGTCCGTGGCCAGGCAGCAGCTTCCGGCGATCCCACGCCGCCTGTGGGGGATCGGTAACTACGACTCGTCGGCGGATGGCCCGTAGACGGAAGGAACCGCCAGGTTATTGAGCCGTAGATAGACTCCCAGCTGAGCGCGGTGATGGATCATGTGGTTGAGCACCATCGACCTGATCACCTGGTAACGGGTACCCTCGATGATGGGGCTGCCTTGACGCAGCAACTTCCACGGCTGCAAGAGATGCGCATCATCCCCCCGTGCCAGGGCTTTGCGGGCCTGCTCCGCAAAGTCATCAAAGGCCTTCACTAGCTGATCGCTCGACTCCATCACCAGCGGCTTGATGCCTGCGGTGGCGAAGTCCAGTTCTGGCAGGTCGATGATGGGGACGATCAAGTAAGGAATCCGCGCAAGATGAGCAGCGAGTTTGCCGAAGGGCATCGACTTTTCGTGCGGCTTGTATTCGAGCGTAGTTTCCGGTACCCGTTCCAGCGTTGCGCGGACTTTCTTCATCTCGGAATCGAATTCAGGTAGCAGCAATTCTCGGATTTCCATAAGTTCCTTTCCGGGTGGCAGCGAAGCCAAACCATACTAGTGCCGTGACCGTGTGGTGAAGTACATACCCAGGTCTCAAAAGCGAGACCTGGGGCACCCAGTTCGTCATATGGTCATACACAATCACGCGGTCACAGTACTAGAGCATTTTTACTATTACTCTGATGTGGTCGGATTGCCGAGGTGCGGCCATTCTTCGGCGGAATGGCCGCGTTCAGCCCCGCTTCCTCGCTTACACCAATAGTAGAAATGCTCTAGCCGAACACCACCTATGTAGGTGGGTGCCCACGTTTGCGCCAGAAGCGGTGAAGAAGCCGGCTGGTCAGCTGAGGATGGGGCACCCGCGCATTGGTTGGAAGAACAGGAGTTGGGATGTGTATTCGCCCCTGGACGAGCGGTAAATTGTCTCAATGACTGTTTTCTAGTGCCAGTACGGCAAAGCCGGTTGCGGCATCGTTCATGAAATGCCCGATATCCGTGGAAGGATCACGCTTCTTGTTCAGTGACCAGGCAGGCCACAATCCCTCGCCCTGGTTCTGATTTTGGGCAAGCCACGTCAACCCGCGTTTGGCTTGGGGCAGATTCCGCGCCAAGCCTGATTGTTCCAGGGCTACGATGGTGAGGCCGGTAGCATATCCGTCGCTCCGGGTTTCGAGAGCGGTCTTGTCCTGCCGTTTCCATTCCCCCAGGTCGGTGAGGCTCCAGCCGCCATCGGGCTGCTGCTTGGAGAGGATCGTCGCCAGCAGCGCTCTGCGCTCTCCGCTGTTCAAGAGCCCGGGCAGCCTTGCTGAGGCCCACAGCAGATAAATCTTATTAATCAGCGGCTGGTTAGCGTATTCTCGCCGCAGATAGCCGCGCAGCAGGCGCAGATTTTCCTGAATCTTCGGGTCGTCGCGATACTGGTCGGGAGCTTTCCCCACCGCGATTGCTGCCAGCGCGGCGCCGTAGTACTGCGACTCATTGGATTCCCATGGAGCGTTGTGGAAGTTTAGCCAGATCCAGGCGCCGGCCTGATCGCCGGACTTGATCTGTAATGTCCACGCGGCGTCAAATGCGCTGCGCGTAATGTCGGTCAGATGGTTCTTCTGCGCGTCATAGGTAGCGAGGATAAGTGCGTTGAGAACCGATTCTGTACCGCGGGATTCCGGTGTTTTGGTGGGGCCGTATTCGCCATTGTGATAAAAGGGCTCCACCTGATTCCAAAGCGTGACCCGCCGGAGCACGTTGTTAAGCATGATGTGCTCCGGGCCGGAGGGTACCTGTTCGCCCAGCGCTCCCCGCAAACTTGGCCGGGAAAGCGCATAAGGCAGCACCGTGTGACAGGAAACACAAACGGTCTTATGATCCCGCTGCGACTTATCCCACCCTTGCCACCATATTTCGCGGCTGTCGAGGTATTTAGCAGCGGTGGCTTGATTCCACGACTTGAGCGCGGCATCTTCAACACTGCCGGCCCAAGCCGCATAGCCGGCTGTTACCAGACAGGGAGCGACGAAGGCGAGTAGGAGGGCGGGTTTCACCGAGCACATCTCCTTTTCGGTTGGGTCAGGGAGATCTTCCCGAACCCGGTCTGGATGCTGGCCCTGTTTGAAATGGTTCCTCGTAGCCAACCACAGGGTTCGTTGGCCGAGCCGCTGCCTCAGCCTTCCGTCGGCCCGCGCCGCGACTCGATCTCTTCCATGAGTTCCGCGACCTGGGTCTTGCGCTCGTCCCGGAGTTCGCGCAGTCCCAGGATAACCCCGGTTCTGTCCTCGGCGGAACGGTTTTGGTTGAACTTCTGTTTGCCTTCGAGGCGAAGGATTTGGAAATCAAAGCCGACGATCGCCTTGAGTTGCGAGTCGATATACACCGCAGGAGCATCCGTGACCTGCCAAGGCCTCGGGAACGAAGCCTCGTGCCTCTTGGTCAGCTCGGTGACCACCGTCCTTAGCCGCTCTGCGTCTTCAAAGAAGGTCAAGCGGCCATAGGCATGAATGGCAGTGTAGTTCCAGGTCGGCACCACTCTGCCGGTCTCCTGCTTGGCGGGGTACCAGGACGGAGAGACATAGGTATCCGGGCCGAGGAAGATGATGAGCGCCTCGGCCTCAGAGTCGGCTTCCCGCCACTGCAGGTTGGCGCGCGATACGTGTCCCGTCAGCGTTCCGTACTGACCCCTGGTCTCATCCAGCAGGAGGGGAAGATGGGTGGCCACCAGCCCACGCGTGGTGGTGGTGACGAGCGTTGCCAGCTCGCTCTGATTCATGGCCGCATGAAGGATGGTGAGGTCTTCCACCTCAAACGCTTTCGGCGTGTACATGGATGCCTCCTCCGGTTTGCCCTTTGCTTGTCTTATACCATTTACAATGCCGACGTCTTGAGGGAACGCCGTGTACAAAGCTGGCGTGGCAGTTACACTCCCATCAGGGGGCGCCATGTCTTCGCCATCGAGCAGAAAGCACGCGGGTACTGGAGTAGCAGGCGCCCAGCCGCCCGTTCCCGAACCTTCGTTTGCAGAACGCAAGCGTACGCTGGTGCATATGGGCCGCGTGGGCAGTCTCTCGACCCTTTCCCGCAAACGGCCGGGCTTTCCCTTCGGCTCGTTGATGCCCTATGGGCTGGATGGCAAGGGACGACCCATCTTCCTGATCAGCACCATGGCCATGCATACGCAGAACCTGCAGGAAGATGCGCGCGCCAGCCTGCTCGTGACCCAGACGGACGCAAACGGCGATCCCCTTGGATCTGGGCGGGTGACCCTGGTGGGCAACGTCGCTGCTATCGCCGGGCCCGAGGTAGGGGAAGCGCGCAGGCTCTATCTGGAACGTCACGCCAACAGTAAGTACTGGGTGGACTTCGACGATTTCTCCTTCTTCGGAATGGACGTGGTGGACGTCTACTACGTGGGCGGCTTCGGGGTCATGGGATGGATCGCCGCGCCGGAGTACGGCGAGGCCTACGCCGACCCGCTAGCGGATGCGGCCGCCGGGATTCTGCAACACATGAATGCAGATCATCAGGAGGCGCTTATCCTGCTGGCGCGCGTTTTTGCCGGGATGGAAGCGCAGGAGGCGGTGATGACTGCGGTGGATCGTCTCGGTTTCCATGTGCGGATAAAGACCGAAGAGGGCATGAAGGGGGCGCGCATCGCATTTCTGCACGAAGTGAGCACCCCTGCGGAAACCAGGAAGATACTTGTGGAAATGGTGCAGCAGGCGCGTCAGGCATAGCCATGCTGCTCTCTTGCCGCCGCCTTTGAGCGCAGTGCACGGCCGCTTTGGATATGCGAGGACGTTCTGTGAGCACACTTTAGAGCATTTTCACTTCTACTCTGTACTGCCAAGTGTAGCGAAGTGCGGCTTTTCTTGAGGAAAAGCCGCGATTGGATGGGTTACTTTGTATACATCAAAAGTGAAAATGCTCTATCGCCCTGAATTGCTCTATTCCCAGGGATCGTTTACTTCGGGTTCGGGGGTTTTAGTCAACCAAGCTGGCACCGTTCTAGCGGCCAATGCGAGCGCACCGATCACCTCCGCTGAGACGGTCGATTTGCGAGGGAAAGCGCTTCTTCCCGGCTTTATCAATGCTCATTCTCATTCCTTTCAGCGGCTCATCCGGGGCAAGTCGGAGTCCAGGGTGATGAGCGGCCGCGATTTCTGGTCGTGGCGGGGAACGATGTACCATGCCGCCGCTCTGCTTGATCCTCAAGACGTCTACGACGTAGCGCGCATGGCATTTCTGGAGATGGTGCTGGGTGGAACCACGACGGTGGGAGAGTTCCACTATCTGCACAACGCCCCGGACGGGCGCCCTTATGACGACCCAAACCTGTTGAGTAAGCAGGTCATTGCCGCAGCCCAGTCTGTCGGCATACGGATCGTATTACTGCGCTCGGCGTACTTGCGGCCGGGGTACGAACTGCCGCCGGATCCAGGTCAGACCCGGTTCTTCGAATCTGCCCCCCAGTTTCTCGACAATATGGAGGCTCTCAGGAAAGAGTATCCTGCCGATGCAACCGATGTGCAATTGGGTGTGGCACCCCACAGCCTACGCGCTGTTCCTCTCCGCGAGCTTAAGGAGATAGCTGCGTGGAGCCGGGAGCAGAAGCTGCCTCTCCATATGCATGTGGCGGAGCAGATTGGCGAGAATGAGGCTTGCGTACGCGAATACGGGTTGACTCCGGTCGCGCTGCTGGGCAGGGAAAATCTCCTTGCTCCCGACTTCACCGCCGTGCACGCGATCCATATCACCGCGGATGAGATCGAGCTGCTTGCCAATGCCAATGCAACCCTGTGCTCCTGTCCCACGACCGAACGAAACCTCGGCGATGGCGTGATCGCCGCAGACCGGGTCATGCGCGCGGGCATCCGCGTCGCTCTGGGGTCGGATAGCCAGGCGCAGATTGATCCGCTCGAGGATGCTCGCGAGCTCGAATACCACCTGCGGCTCGATCGGCAACAACGCGCCATCCTTGACCAGATTGGTGAGCAGACGTTGGTCTCGCGCCTCTTTGATTGCGCCACGGTGCATGGTGCTCGTTCGCTTGCCGTCTCCGCCGGCGACTTGACCCCAGGCTCCCGGGCAGACTTCTTCACTGTGGATCGGGATGACGTGTCGATCGCCGGGCACTCCGGCGAAGATCTGCTGCCTCTGGCCGTCTTCTCGCTCAGCCGGTCGGCCATTCGCGATGTGGTGGTGAACGGCCGCTGGATCGTGCGCGATCAGCGGCACCCACTGCAGGATGAGATTGTCTCCCGGTTCAAGGAACTCCACCGGAAGCTTTGGGGGAGAGCGGATTTCCTATAGGTGTACATCGAAGCGATAGCACTTTACGCGGCTTTTCCGTTAAGAAAAGCCGCACTTCGCAAACCACGGTGGTGTATGGCATAGGAAATCCACTCTAAAGGCGCACAGGCGTGAAAACCATTGTTGAACACCTCTCTCATCTACTCCGCATCGCGTCGGTCTCTTCCTTGTGCAATCGGCCCATGGTGGACTACGCCGTGTCGGCCCTGCATGAATTCGGATGGCAGACCAAGACCATGGAGTACACCGACGCGGCAGGTGTTCCAAAGTTCAATCTAGTCGCCGCCCCCGAGGAGAGAGGCTGGAGGATCCGGGGATAGATCTGGCCTTCGTTTGCCACACGGATACCGTTCCCTACGCGGCTGATTGGCTTAGAGCGCTGGACCCGTTCGTGGCGGACGGGGTGCTCTATGGATGCGGAGCTTGCGATGTCAAAGGCTTCCTCGCCTGTTTGCTGACCGCGGCTGGCATGAGCGAGGGGTCGCGGCTACGAAGCGGTCTGCGCCTGTTGTTGACGGCCGATGAGGAGGTAGGCTGCGTCGGAGCCTCTCACCTGCTGGCCTCCGGGCTGATCAGGCCTCGGCGGGCCGTGATCGGCGAGCCTACGTCTCTGCGTTGCGCTCGCGCGGGAAAGGGTTATTGCCTGGCTGAGATCGCGGCTTTCGGGCAGCAGGCGCACAGCGCGCATCCTGAGCAGGGAGCATCCGCAATTTATGGCGCGGCACGTCTCATCACGGCGATCGAAGAGCTGGCGGACCAGCTTTCCGGAGAACGGGACAGCTTCTTCACTCCGGGCTTCACCACGCTCAATGTCGGAACCATTCAAGGCGGCACAGCAAAGAACGTCGTTGCCGGGCAATGCAGCTTTCTGCTCGAGTGGAGGCCGTTGCCCGGGCAGCCGGTCGATGGAGTGCACCAGGCCATTCTTAGGAGGATCGAGGAGCTACGCCAAGCTCATCCGGAGGTCAGCTATGAGATCAATCTGTTGCGCCAGCAGGAAGGCTTTGAGACAGATGGCGATTCGCCGCTGGTCCGATCGATCGAAAAACTCACCAGCAGAGCGGCGACTTCCATCCCCTTTGGCTCGGAAGCCAGTCTTCTCTCGACGGTGGCAGAAGAGGTGGTTGTCTTTGGCCCCGGAGATATGCGGACAGCCCACAGCAATCGGGAGTGTGTTCCCGTCGCGGAGCTGCAGCAGGCCACGGAATGTCTCAAAGCGCTGATGTCTCTTCCCTAGATTTAAAGTCGAGAGTTGTGAAGTTTTGCGGCCTTCGCCACAGTGCGCCAATCTAGACTCTAATTAAGGCAGACTTTAGCCGATGAAGAAAACCATCCAAACCGTAAACATCCATGAAGCCAAGACACAGCTTTCAAGGCTGGTCGATCGGGCTGTAAAGGGGGAACCATTCATTATCGCCAAGGCAGGTAAACCCCTCGTCAAGGTCACCGCGCTCGATGCTCCGACCCCGACACGGGTGCGGCGATTGGGTTTGATGGCGGGACAAATCGCTGTTCCAGAGGATTTCGACATGATGGGTAGTTCCGAGATTGAGCAGGTTTTTGAAAGTGAGGTATGAGATTGCTGCTTGACACCTCATTTGCTCCTTTGGGCTAACGGGAACTGGCCGCCTGTCGATCGCTGCCCGGAAGCTGATGAAGGATCCGGGCAAGAACTTATGTTCGGCGCAGCCACTTTTGGGAGATTGCGATCAAACGACGGTGAACTTTATTGAATGAATGCTGCGAACCTCCGAATCACCACATCCCCCCGCACCATAGGATTGGACCCGGCGCTACCGCTCAACCTTCAGCCGCCCCGTCGAATGCGGGGACTTTTGTGATTCCAGTTAGGCGCAGGCCGGCACCGCCCTTGGAAAGAACATAGCAAGAGGAGAAACGCTCTAGTGGGCGGCGAACGCGAAATACCGAAAGCCACGGAACGCTGGCTGCATGCGAGTTTCCTGTCGCTGGCGCTCGTTCTTTGCCTCATGCGCTTTGCTTTCTTGAAGGCGGATTTTCCCAACCACTCGCCCTGGATGGTGGATCAGGCGAAGTTCACCGATGAAGGATGGTGGGCGAGCGCGGCGGTCCGGCATTTCCTCATTGGACATTGGCAGGTTGCAGGTGACTATAATCCGGCGGCCGCGGTTCCCGTGTGGCCATTCTTGCTGACCATGGTCTTCCATTTCACCGGCGTCAGTATCGTAGCGGCGCGCGCCGTGAATGTATCGTTCTCGATTGCGATCCTGGGCCTCGTCTACCTGCTGGTGCGGCGCTATGGTGGCCCCGGCGCGGAGACTCCGGCGGCACTCGCCGCGCTGCTGTTGGCGGCAAGTCCCTTTGCCTTCGCCTTCAGCAGGCTGGCAACGTTAGACACCCTGATCGTCTTTGCGTTCTGTCTCCTGCTGTGGGTCGCTTCGTATGCCGACCCATGGCGAATTTGGCCGTTGTTGCTGCTTGGCATCCTGATCCCCGTCATGCTGCTGACCAAGACCACGTCAGCCGTTTTGCTGCCGGCAGTTTTCTGGTTGCTTTGGATGGCAACCAAGCAACGCCCGATGCGCTTCCTGCGGGCGATCCTCGTGGTGAGTGCTCTGGCAGGCGCCGGGATGGGCATCTATCTGTCTGTCGTCTTACGATCCAGGTACGCCGGTGATTACCACTACTTCTTTGACATCAACGCGCTGGCGGATGTGGAATGGGGGCGCTCCGCTTCTTTCCTGCTTCAGTTGTTGCGCCACAGCACGTGGATCGATCGCATCCTGTATCCGGCTGGACTCGCAGTGCTCCTGCTGTCGCTGGTTTGGTGGCGGCAGCTATGGAGAAACCCTCTCTTCGCCGCTTCCTGGATCGCTTTCGCCGGGGAAGCCGTCTACATCCTCCGCCGGCAGGATGATTATGCTCCCAGATACTTCCTCGCGGTGCTGGTGCCGTTGATTCTGGTCCTGGTTCTTACCCTGCAGGAAGTGAGAGCGCGGCATCGGGCTCTTAACGTGCTTCTGATGGCCACACTCGCGGTTGCCCTGATGCTCGATATCGCTCAAATACTCTCCTTCCTGGACCACCGCCAATACCAGTTCTACAGCGCGGCAAAATCCATTCAGGCCATCGTGAATGAAGAACGGAATGCGCACCGCCTCCTGCTTGGCGCGAGTGGCGACCAGTTGTCCCTGATGACCGGTATTCCGTCGATTAATGACGAATACAGCAGCGAGGATCTGGCGCAAAAACTATTGCTCTACCAGCCGGGCTGGTATGTAGGGTGGAATGAGACCGACCAGGACGTTCAGGCGGCCCTATCGGCTTTCCACCTGGACAAGGTGGCCACGTTCCGGGTCTTTGACAATGATCAGAGAGATTTGTTGACGCTCTATCGCATGGTTCCAGCAAAGCCCTCGCCATAAACGGAAGGTACGTTCGTTTTCTCAGGAGGTTCTTATGATCAAGATCCTTTTTGCGCTGGTGCTAACCGTGGCCATTGCTGCACCTGCGGCCGCCACGCCGCCGCTTCATGTGATCTTTGACACAGATATGGGCAACGATGTTGACGATGCGCTGGCGCTCGCGATGCTTCACGCGTTTGCTTCCAGAGGCGAGGTGGAACTGCTGGCCGTTACCGTGAGCAAGGACAATCCCTGGGCCGCTGCATACGTCCGCTTGGTGAATGAGTACTATGGCCGAGGCACGATCCCAGTCGGCATCGTCCATGATGGCAAGACTCCGGAAGATGGCTTGTACGTGAGGCAAGTCTGTGAACTGCATGGGCGCCGCCCCAATAAGGCAATCGTGCCCGATGCGGCCGGACTTCTGCGGAAGACTCTAGCCGGCGAGAAAGATGGTAGTGTCACCCTGATCCAGGCGGGCTTCTCGACAAATCTGGCGCGGCTGATCGAGTCCGGACCCGACCGCTATAGCAATCTCACTGGCATGGAGCTGGTGAAAAGAAAAGTCCGCTTGCTCACCGTGATGGCAGGAAACTTTGCCGATAGCCGCCGCCCTGAGTACAACGTAATGACCGATCGTCCGGCCGCGTCCAAACTCTTTGCCGCATGGCCAACCGATATTTTCGTCAGCGGCTACGAAGTGGGATCGGCAATTTTGTTTCCTGCTTCCAGCATCGAGAACGACTTTGCTAAGGGCAATCCCGTCGCGGAGGCATACCGGCTTTACGATAAGATGCCGTATGACCGGCCGAGCTGGGATTTGACTACGGTCCTCTACGATCTGCGGCCGGATCGCGGCTACTTTGACGTGTCGCCGCCGGGCGATGTCGTTGTGTCGCCGGACGGGTCAACCCACTTCCAACCTGGCGCGCAGGGAAAGCGGTATTTTCTACGGGTCAATCCGGTGCAGGTTGCACGAATTCGTGAAGCTTGTGTCTGGCTCGCTTCGCAGCCCAAGTAGCGTATTTCTCAGAAGAATCTGTCTAACTGGAAAAATATCTTTTTATGGTCGGTTCCATTGCCGGCGGTTCCGGCAATCTCGAAGGGACCTATCCCTGTCTTGATCACGATGCCCACAATTCCGTCCATGGGTACGCTTGGCTCATTGGGCAGAAAGAAGGTTTTTCCAGCTTCATAGGTTGCGATCAGGGAGATGCTGTCTCCCAGGAAAGGTGGCAGCTTTGCCAGCCGACGAATGAACCCAGTCTGGAAAAGGTAATACTGGTTGGTAATCAGCTCGTTCTCGCCAAAGGCAGAGAGCTGTGTTTCACCGCCCAGGGAAAATGGAGGAATTCCTGTACTCTCATAGCCCAAAGTCGTACCACCGGCCACGGATAGATAGGCTGAGGAGTTCGGTGTGAATGGAAAAAGAAAGCGGCTCTTAAGTTCGGTGACCGGAAACTGCTTTTTGGTACCGGTATTGGAGTCCCACCATTCACCCCGGTAGCTGAATGACATACCTCGCATCGGCAGAACCGGATCATCCGTCAGGTTGAGATTGTAGTTAAATCTTGTAATCCCTATGCGCCCATACTGCACTGGGTAGATCACCGTATCGCCTATCACCGGAGAATATCTTTGATAGCCCGATCGATATCCGAGACGAGCTTCTGCGGAGGCGCCAAAGGTGTACCCAAGATCGAGGGCGCCCCCAACCTGGCGCCGGAGCACCTCACCGTCTTCGACT
>PLZN01000483.1:0-1956 GCA_003152195.1 Acidobacteriaceae bacterium | reverse complement strand
AGAACCCACGACAACGTCATTCCGCAGCTCTGAGCCGAAGCTTCCAAAGTCCAGGAAGGTAATGCGCGCGCCCGCGCTGAAGAGCACCTCGTTGTAGTTTGATCCGTCGATGATGACCAGTGGACGTACGATGGGCGGGGAGTAGGACTTCTCTTCGGCGGAAACCAAAAGGCCCGGCTTGCCGTCCTTTTCCGTCATGCTGTAACCCAGCGTGGCAAAACGTCCAGACCCTACGATCCTGGTGAACTGCTGCTCCAGGTTGAAAGTATCGACCGGCTTGCCGACGTCTTTGCTCAGCCTCCGCTGTATCTTGGCNNGCCTCATAGCCCAGCTTGATGATCTCTGCACTCTTGTTGTAATCGAGTGCCGTGTACTTTTCCAGGGGGACTGTGACCAGCAGGTCTGCCATCTGCATGCTCTTCAGCTCGTTGGCGGCGATCATCACGCTCAGAGACTGTCCCAGCACAGAAAAAGTGGAAAGCCCCTGTTTGGGATCGAACGCAGTCGTTTGCAGGTAGACGGCGACCGTAAGCTGGGCACCCATGCTCTTGGCCACGTCGACGGGCAGGTTATTAAGCAGCCCGCCGTCGGCGTACAGGTGTCCCTCGGAATGTACGGGAGTGAAGATCCCCGGCAGCGACATGGTGGATCGTAGCGCCAGGGAAAGCGGGCCATCACGAAAGACGTGTTGCTTGCCCGTGGTAAGGTCTGTTGCCACGCAGGCAAAGGGGGTGGGCAGGTCGTTGAAGCTCTTGACCTGGGAGTAAGGAAGGGAGACGCGATCGAGAATGAAGCTTACGTGCTGACCGGCGTTGAAACCTTCCGGTAGCTGAATGCCTTTTCGCAGTCCGAACTCGAGCCGCGTAGGAAATTGAACCGCGTCCTCCTTACGCCGGTAGGAGAGATCGGTGAACGGTATCTGGCCACTGAGCACCTGGTCCCAGTCCACGTTCTGAATAGTCGCCTGCACCTGGTCTGGAGTGAGGCCCATCGCGTAAAAGCCGCCAACCAAACCCCCCATGCTGGTGCCGGCAACAAGGTCCACCGGTACATGGTGCTGGTAAAGCCATTGCAGCACGCCGATGTGGGCTAAGCCGAGCGCACCGCCCCCTTCGAGAACCAGTCCGATTTTCGGCCGGGGCTTCACCGCGGCATCCTGCGCCTGAACCGGGACGGCCGCGAGAAGGGCGACCAGAAAAAGCAGTGCACGCGCCGCTTCTCGCGCTGCGGAACTCGCGCTCCTCTGCATGACGTCTATTCCGACGGCCCATCCTCGTCCAGAGATCATCTGCACGGGATAGTACCATTCCCTACAGCGCTTCCAGAAACTCGCTGGGTGCGAGAATCCGAATTTCCTGAAACGGGTGAAGCGCAAGCAAATCTGCATCGCCGGTGGCGATGTGGGTTGCTTGTCCACTCACGGCAAGAGAAAGAAACTTGTCGTCTTTCGGGCCGCGGCAAGCGGATATTTGCACATCGACATCAACCCAATGAGCCTCTCGTGTCAGAGCCGCAAGAAAGTGTCGAATGTCTTCCTTATCGATGTAACGGCGGAACTGCTCGCGGCTCAGGACCTCGTAAAGCTCCGTGAGTGTTGCGAAGGAGAGCAGGATTTTTCCCTTTTGGTGGACGCGATCTACGGCCGCGCGCGGCTTCGATCCCGGCGCCAGCAATGCGCTCACAAAGACATTTGTGTCGAGGACACGGCGCAATCACGCGCCCTTCAGAAGAGAGTCCAGCATTTCAGGTGTGAGTCCACGAGCCTGAGCTTTGCGCCCGGCTTGGTCAAGCACTTCTTCCAGAGTAGGAGTCTCGCCAGATGTAAACTCACGTAACCAGAGACTTACCAAAGCCTGAATCTTTCGCTTTTCTTCAGCACGAATGGCGCTATAGGCCAGTGCCGTCTGCGGATCGAGGGGGATCGAGATAGTGTGGTTCCGCATGCGGTAAGCCTCT
>PLZN01000087.1:2928-3733 GCA_003152195.1 Acidobacteriaceae bacterium | reverse complement strand
AGCAGGTCGGCAACGGACCAGATGAAAGAGGAAAGGCTCATTCGCTCGAAATCCCTGTCGAGGAGATTGTTTTTTGGTCGCAACTCATCTTAGCGCGTCGTCGATGATTGGGCGCTGCTATGGACTTGCCACAGGTTGCCAATCTCGTCTGCGAGCTGTGCCTCCACGGCGTCGGAGTCGGTCGGAACTTCTACGGTTGGTGCGACCGGTGCGGGTTCGTTCAGTACAATTTCAATCTGCGTCATGATCTACCTCTCATTGGTGGGCAGTTGCAAAAAGCCCCCATCAATGAGTCGGGAAATCGTAGCGACGCTATTTACTATCGATGACTCACTTGGGCTTCCTAGTTTGGTGCCACGGCAAGGCCAGTCCACAGGCGAGTGCGCTGGCACCAAAATCCTGGAGGCGTGCTCGCGATGGCTACACCAAGGTGCGGCCTGCGGCGTGCCAAGCCACGACCGGTGAATGGCTCCCTACCAGCTCAGGGTGAGCCAGGACAGCTCGCTGGATTACCATGGGCTCCATTTCCTCATCCGAGGCTTCACCGGCGGCGCAGGGGTAGTGTGGGCTACCACCGCCTGGCGTTTGTTGCCATGTAGCTTGCCTGGTACCATACGAGCGTCGTAGGCGTCTTTTTGCCGCTTCAACTTGGCTTTATACTGTGGCGTCTGCCGAGTGCAGTCTTTGCACATGGTGTGACTACCATAGAACTCACTGTCGGGCAGGGTCCGCTGGCAGCTTCGCTTGTCGACCTTCGTGTTCATATACATAACCATAGGTCGGAAAGCCGCGCCGCGCCGCCGCC
>PLZN01000087.1:0-2904 GCA_003152195.1 Acidobacteriaceae bacterium | reverse complement strand
TTTTGCTTTGAAAGGGTGAAACCCGACAGATCAGAGCGCAGCGATCAAACAAATCAACCAGGGGTCTGGGGGTGGAACCCCCATGATATGATTTGACGCCTGCGGCGGGAGCGGTCTGGCATATTCTCTCTTTTTGGTTCTTGGAGCGAAGCGTAGCGAAGAGCAAAGAACAATAATTACTATGATTGTGTGCGGCGGGCGCATGCATATGTGTGCGGCGGGCGCATGGGACGGTAGTGCGGCGGGCGCACTACAACAGGCATGCGGCGGGCGCATGGGAGAGACGGTTCTACTGTAGTGCGGCGGGCGCACTACGGGAGAATCACTCCGGAAGGTCCGAATCGTCATATCCCTCTTCCCGNNGATCATCCTCATCCGGCTCCTCCTCCTGCTCCTCCGGCTCTTCCCCGCAGACAATCTTCAACAGGTCGTCAAACTCCGCTTCCGCTATCCCTTCGCTAAAGTCATACTTGTTAAAAAGGGTGTCCATTTCCTGCTTGAAGCCTGTCTCGAACAATGGACGAGGATTGATCCGCTGCAAGAGTCTATCCGCCAGTGAAGCTACTTCCGGCGCTTGCATATTCGGTGTGCGCTTCCAGATGAAATAGCGGCAGGCTGCCAGGTCCACATCCACCGCAACTTTGGGTATGAGGTTCTTCTCCATCAGGTCGTAGAGCAGCCCTGGCGGATTGCGCCCGTTGAGAATAGCTATTCGTTGTGAGGGCTGTAGCGTGAAAAAGGCAACCACCAGGTCACCGGCGGGATACTTCTGGGCGAGTCTGGTGATTGCCGAATGCACGCTCTTGTTGCCATAGGTGTCGATGAACCGCTTGCCCGTTTCCTCGTTCACCCTCAAATACACTGCGTTGCCTTCGGTATCTCCCTTCAGCGTCCAGCCCATAATTTCCGCGACCGCTTCCTGGATGCGCGGGTCTTCCGGCTGCGGCTTCTCCGGCTCCGGTTTAGCTTTGGCTGCGGATGAGACAGCGGATGCCGGTGCCGGTTTAGCTTTAGGGGCGGGTGCGGTGTACGGTGTGGTGTCGCTGTCATCATACGGTTCAGCCGCTTTAGCCGCCTGCTCGGGGGTTAGTTCTTTCCTGGCTACCGACACAGGTTTACCAGCTATCGGCTTACGCTGAAGCTTAGGTCTCGCCGGGACTGCCTCGATCGCGTCCCAGATGAGTTTAGAAATGGAGGTCGTGTACATAGCACGCGGCGTCCTGGTCACCAGTCCCCACTCTTCAGCCTGAGCACGGCAGGCATGGGCGGTGCGCAACGACACGCCCATATCCTCGGCGATGGTATCCATACCGGTGTAATTATCCCCGGTCTCCGGCTCGTCGTTGTCAAACCATCCCAGCCTTTGCAGGTAAGCGATAAAGTGCCCACGCGTGATAGTGTCTTCCTGCTTCACGCCCTTCGCCCGTCGCTTCCCCTTCTTATAGGGGAAGTCGCGGCTGGCGATTATCTTCAGGCGTCCCAGCAACGTTTTGCGGGACGGAATCCAGGGCTTCTTAGGCATGGGGCACCGCCGCAACCGGCTTCAATCGGGCGTAGATATAACCATGCTGGCTTGTGCACTGGACGCGCAGGCCGCGACGGTTCATCGCGCAATGAACCGAAACCTGCTTTTGATTTTGTGTCGTACCGCGAAGGAAGGTCGGGGCAATAGCGATCCATTGCCCGCCAGCCTCAGTGATCAGCTTCACCAAGGTAGAGTATTTGGAGCGCGGGATTGCGCGGGGGAAGTGTAAGGACGGGACGGGAATGTCGACGGACATAGAGCTGGGTGGGTACGAAAGCATGGGTGAGTCTCCCTAGAACGCGGATTTGGTATCCGCTTCTAAAGGAGAGATTTGAAAGTTCTTCTATCGTCTAACATCGATTCCGCAAAGTCGGTTTGTGCGGATATCGTTTCTTTTGGTCTCTCTCATGGAATCTCCTCTGTTGGGTGGCTCTCCTTCCACATCTCCTTGATCCCTTCGCAGACGCTGTCAGGTACGCACGCCTGATCTTTTGGCGTGTGGGACACGCGGAACCTATTTCATTTGGAGAGCAACATGGCATGCCCAGTCTCGGATGGTGCTGTTCGATCCGATGGGCTTTCTGCGCGGTTCTATTGATAGTGGCCGGTTGCCGTTGTGGCATTTGAGCACGTACCGCCACCTCTTGGCCAGTCATCGCTCTGCGGGACTACGATCCAGGTGCCTGGGTATCAACTCCGAGTGATTTATCGACTGTATGACGCAGCTCTGCGATGAATCAATACGCGGCTCAGTTCTGGGGCCACGGTCCCTGCAGGTAGCGCCGGACGGTAACTTCGGTGGGTTCAGGAATCTCGACATCACCATCGACTACTACTTCCACGGACAGCTTCCGGGTCGTGGCGCTGCTGAGTAGGGTGTGGCGCTTCTGTTTGGTGTTGCTGCCCTTGATGTCGGTGGATCCCAGGCCTATCCACTAACCAGGGCGCGCGGCTAACTCACGGTACAGGTCAGCATAACGGGAGCCGCGAGGGTTGCGGTCAAGGGCAGCGGGCAATGGTTGGCGACCGAAGATTAGATTCATTTGTATCCTTTGGCGGGGAGTAAGACATTCGAACCCATAATTAGATGGGGTCGTGATAGAGGGATCGCGCCAGCGTGGTGGTTTCAGCACCAATCCCTCTGCCGTCCCATACAAATAAATATTGAAGTCCGGCGCGGGGTCCGGATATAAATTTCAGGATTTTGTGAAGCGAAGCGGGCGCGTGCAGTGTGTTTTGTGCGGCGAGCCAGGTCGCTACACAAAGCGCCCAATGCCGACCCACAGAAGTCTCAGGAGCTGAATACGACATATAAGCAACTTAGCGGATGCGATTAGCCTGGGATTACAGTGGCATTCACACTTGTCCAAATTAGCTCC
>PLZN01000427.1 GCA_003152195.1 Acidobacteriaceae bacterium | reverse complement strand
GCCCGTACCCTTCATTGATAGTGTTTTTCCGCAGCCTGTTCAGCCGCCTGGATTGCCTGCTCTGTGTGCGGCGTCATCACCGCGTATCCAGCGGCGCTCGGATGGACACCATCCACGGTCAGCGCTGGGATATAGTTCTCTCCATTTGCGGCGACGAGCAGGGAATGATAATCGACGATCTGAATGCCTTGCTCCGCGGCAAATTGCATTAGCCATTGATTCAGTTGATCGATGCGCTGAAACCTTTGCGGGCTGGGATCTGCCTTTTCCGGCAGGGCTCCCGGTCCCCATGGCGGGATGGTTCCGATCACAACAGCGATGTGATGCTTTTTCGCTTTCTCCACCATGGTCTGTATGTTGTTCGCAGTGTCGGAGAGCTGCCACCCGGGATAGACGTCGTTGGTGCCGGCTAGTATATGCACCGCCTGGGGCTGCAGATCGACGACATCCGGGTCGAATAGCGCGGCGATCTGGCCCGATGTCAGACCAGTAACACCCACGTTAAGCCAGTTATTTTGCGTGAAGGTCGCCTGCTGCCCTGCCCAGTTTTGCGACCAGTTATAGGTGATCGAGTCGCCGATGAAGATGACGGCAGGGTGGATACGAAAGGTAGTCCCGCACCCGGAGATGCACAAGAGAAGCAGCAGCGCCAGAGACTCTTTCAAGCCCACAATACGTGCTGTCGATGATCTTTTCGTAAGCCGATTCAGGGACGTTGCTCCCCTTCCTGATGAATACTTGACGCTGTCTCAGGGCGTGAGCCCCTGCCGGCCGCTGATGGAAAACTGGCCTTCGACTCCGGCCCCCTGGCCAGGCTGCCCTCCACCTAGAAAGATAGTGTAGCTGCCCGCCTGCATGGCCCGGATCCCAGCCTTATCTACCTCGCTTAGACGCGCGGGATCGAGCGTAAAGACCACGTGCCTGTTCTCTCCGGGTTGGAGCGTGACCCGGTCAAAGGAACGCAACGTTCGCAGCGGCGCGCCGCCCGCTTGCGGTCCGCGAAGATAAAGCTCCACGACCTCATCTCCCCGCCGCTTCCCGGTGTTGGTCACGTCGGCCTCGACGGTCAGCGAGTCGCCTGCCTTGACCTGCGCCGGGGACAACTTGAGATGGCTATAGGCGAAGGTGGTGTAGCTGAGGCCATAGCCGAAACCATACAACGGCTGCCCCGCAAAATAGCGGTAGGTGCGGCCCGCCATGGAATAGTCCGCGAAGGGAGGAAGCTGATCCAACGATCCATAAAAAGTTACGGGCAAGCGGCCGGCCGGGTCGTTGTCGCCGGCAAGGGTTGCGGCGATGGCGGCGCCACCCTCTTCGCCCGGGTACCAGGCTTCCAGAATCGCAGCCACATGCTCTTTCGCCCACGGCACGGCGAGCGCGCTGCCGTTCATCAGCACCACCACCAGCGGTTTTCCCGTTGCGGCCACGGCCAGCAGCAGCTCTTTCTGTAGCTGGGGCAGATCGATTTTGGTGCGGTCGCCACCGTGGAAGCCCTCGAGTTGCACCGGCATCTCTTCGCCTTCCAGGCTGGGCGACAGCCCCACGAAGGCGACAATCACGTCGGCTTGACGGGCAGACTGCACCGCCTGGTCGCGCATTGGGCCCGCCTCGGGCTGCCATACAAGGTGGACTCCGGCGCCAAACATCGGCGCGCTGTGGGCATACTCCAGGCGGATCGCGTGCGCTGCGGAATCGTCGAAATGCATGGTGAAGGAAGCCTGGCCTGTGGTCTGTTTGCCATCGCGGCCCGTTTCCAACACCTGCTTGTCATCCAGGTAGAGCCGGAACTTATCCACCCCGTCGCAAGGGGAGCAATGTTCCGGCGATATTTGAAAGACGTAGCTGCCCGCTCCCGGAACCGCGATGGAGCCGGTCCAGCGCACGCTGAAGGCGGTAGCAGGGATGGCTTCGGCGGGCGAGGTAGCTGCCCAATCGAAATCCACCTGCTTGTCGACCCGGGTGAGCACAGGCGGACCTTGCCACTCGGCGTTGTTGAAGTACTCACCTTTGAGGCCGCTCTCGCTACCGGTTCGCAAAACAGTGCGTGGGACGGTGACGGGAAACCCTGCGACATACGATGAGCCCTGGGCATATAGCACTTTGCCGTCGCCGGCAAAGCGGTCCTCGATGCCATCGAGCGGCAACACCGGGTGCGACGGTTGGCCACTGTAATTGCCTTCGAGCGACTCCAGCGTCGTGGCATTGGGACCGATCACCGCGATGGTCTTCCCCTTCGCGTTGAGCGGCAATAACCCGTCCTCGTTCTTGAGCAATACGATCGATTCCTGCGCCACCCGGCGCGCCAGCATCCGGTGGGCCTGCGAATCAACTTCGCTGTGGGGAATGCGCGCATAGGGCACATCCTGTGGCGGATCGAACATCCCCAGGCGAAAGCGCGCGGTGAACAGCCGCTTCACCGCCGTGTCGATCTCGCTCTCACTGATCAGCTTGTCCTTGAGTGCCTGGTTGAGCGATGCAAACTCCGGACCGCAGCTGGTGTCAGTGCCCGCGCGCAGGGCGAGTACCGCGCCGTGCTCCTCGTCCGGGGCAAACTTGTGTCCCTTCCATATATCTGTCAGCGCCCAGCAGTCGGAGGTAACAAAGCCGCCAAACTTCCACTCCTCGCGCAGCGTCTTTTGGAGCAGCATATCGCTGGCGCATGCGGGCGCTCCATCGATCGCGTTATAAGCGCACATGGTAGAGGCCGCCTTTCCCTCTACGATGGTTGTATGGAAGGCGGGAAGGTAAGTCGCCTCCAGATCCTGGGGCGAGACGTTCACGTTGAACTCGTGCCGCAGCTGCTCCGGTCCGCTGTGCACGGCAAAGTGTTTTGGCGTGGAGATGGCCAGATAGTAGCGCGGATCGTCGCCCTGCAGTCCGGTCACAAAGGCCACGGCCATGCGCCCGGAGAGGAACGGATCCTCGCCGTAGGTCTCCTGNNCCGGTCCGCTGTGCACGGCAAAGTGCTTGGGCGTGGCCACTACTTTCAGATATTTGGGATCGTCGCCCTGCAGGCCGGTGACAAAGGCCAGGCCCATGCGCGAAGTCAGGTAAGGATCCTCGCCGTAGGTCTCCTGGCCGCGGCCCCATCGGGGATCGCGAAAAATATTGATATTCGGTGACCAGATGGTCAGGCCGAAATAGATGCGGTGGTTGTCATGCGCAATGGCATCGGCATACTTGGCTCGTGCTTCGGTAGAGATGGTGTCTCCCACCGAATGCATGAGAGAGGCATCCCAGGTGGCAGCGAGACCAATCGCCTGGGGAAAGACGGTGGCAATGCCGGAGCGCGCCACGCCATGCAGTCCCTCATTCCACCAGGTGTATTCAGGGATGCCCAACCGGGGAATGGCAGCCGCGGTCATGGTCATCTGCGAAACCTTTTCCTCGGGCGTCATCCGCCCTACCAGGTCGGCGACGCGCTGCTCAATCGGCAGCGAAGGGTCCTGAAAGGGAAAATCCGCCGCCCCTTGGGCACGATTGCCCGAAACTCCCAGCAGTACGCCGGCCAGCCCCAACACCTTCGCCAATCTCCGCACCGTGAGCCTCCCCAATGAACGTGAGAATGGTACCAGCCAGTTGAGATGCGCGACAAAATGGAGATAAAGGCGCCAGGCGACAGCAAGCCAGAGCGGTAGGCGGGATGCCGAGGCCTACCAAAGACCCCTCTACATCGCGGCACAGGCAGATGATTCTCGCCCACCCCCGGAAACGCCATTTTTGTAACAATTCTGCGGGCAAATTATTTAGTTGTGAAAATCCATTCGGTGTTAAGGTAACTGACGATACGCGGTTGCCGGTGACATTGGTGCGGTGACTCTCCAGGCATCGCCACAACCAAATCAACCCGCGGCACGTAACGCTTGGACCAATCATCCCAAGATCCGCAAGAGGAGCTTCGCAATGAATAGAACAGTTCATGGAACTGTGGTCTCGCTCGTCTTTCGCAGATCAGGTTGGGTCTTGCTTGCCATGGTCGCGACCGCGTTAGGCGTGACACCCCAAGCCGAGGCGCAGTACGTATCCACCCGCCATGTGAGGGATGTCATTCGCAACGGTGTGGCAGAGCCCGTCGGACGGCTCTCCGGGACTCAAGTTATGAGCCTCGACATTGTTCTGCCGCTGAACGATCAGGCAGGCCTGGAAACGTTCTTGGAGGATCTCTATAACCCGGCCAGTGCCTCCTACCGCCACTTTCTCACCGTGCCGGAGTTCACTGCAAGGTTCGGACCCGGCCAGGCGGATTATGACGCGGTGGTTCAGTTCTCGAAAACCAACGGCTTTGCCGTAGTTGGCGGTACCCGCGATGGCATGGAGGTGCAGATCAAAGGTCCGGTTTCGGCCATAGAGTCTGCTTTCCACGTAAATATGCTTACCTACCAGCATCCCACCGAGAATCGTATTTTCTACGGGCCTGACCGCGAGCCCACGACCAGCCTGGCGTTTCCGCTCTGGCACATCTCCGGCTTGGACAACTACTCCATCCCGCATCCCCTGTTCGTGAAGAAGAGCGACTACGCCCTGGCCCATGGTATTGGTAGCGACGCCGTGGTCTCCCATGCCACCACCGGCTCGGGCCCTTCGGCTTCCTTCTTGGGCAGCGACATGCGCGCCGCCTATTACGGAGGAACCGCCCTGAATGGCGCTGGCCAGAACCTCGGATTGTTGGAGTATGATGGCACCGATCTCGCTGACTTGACCGCCTATTTCAAGAACGTTGATCAAACCAACCACGTCCCCATAACGCTCCTCTCCACGGACGGGACCAGTACCTCCTGCGTGGACAGCCGAGCTGGCCATCATTGTGACGACACCGAGCAGACGCTCGACATGACCCAGGCGATCGGCATGGCTCCAAGGCTGTCAAGTTTGGTGATGTACATCGGATCCACCGATACCGCAATGATCAGCTCCATGACGACGCATAGCCCGCTACCCACCACGATTGGCTGTTCGTGGGGCTGGACGCCGGCCGATTCAAGCACGCTCAACCCATACTTCGAGAAGATGGCAGCACAGGGCCAGACCTTCTTTGCGGCGTCCGGCGACAATTCCACCTGGTCGTCGAAAAATGAGGCGTGGCCGGCGGACAATGCCTATGTGGTTTCCGTCGGCGGCACGGACTTGACCACGGCCAGCGCTGGTGGCCGCTGGAAATCGGAGACCGCCTGGGTAGATAGCGGCGGCGGCATCTCCCCCGACAAAATCGCGATCCCCTCGTGGCAGAAGATCTCCGGCGTCATCAATTCCAGCAACAAGGGCTCCACCACCCATCGCAACGGCCCCGACGTGTCGGCAAACGCGAACTTCACTTTCTACACCTGTGCTGACCAGACCACCTGCTTGGCCAACGAGTACGGCGGCACCAGCTTCGCCGCTCCCATGTGGGCTGGTTTCATTGCATTGGTTAACCAGCAGTTGGCTGCCAACGGCGACTCATACGTCGGCTTCCTCAACCCAACTATTTACAAGCAGAATGTGACCTCCACCTATAGCACGGACTTCCACGACATCACCAGCGGCACATCGGGCAGCTATTCGGCGGTAAGGGGCTTCGATCTGGTGACCGGATGGGGCAGTCCGAAAGCCAGCCTGATCACGACCCTGGCTCGATAGGGGCGCC
Organism: Acidobacteriaceae bacterium; assembly: GCA_003152195.1. GTDB lineage: Bacteria > Acidobacteriota > Terriglobia > Terriglobales > Acidobacteriaceae > PALSA-350. Next base: position 7,019 of record PLZN01000427.1, on the reverse strand, counting down.
AGGGTCAATAACTCAACGAGGAAGGTCACCCAATCGCAGAAGGGTGGCTCGACTCGAGTCTGGGCCTCCTCGTCCCGGGCAAGCTTGTGCCCCTTCCACATGTCTGTCAGCGCCCAGCAGTCGGAGGTGACAAAACCGCCAAACCTCCAGTCATCGCGCAGCGTGCTGTGGGGCTTAGCGTATCGGCGTTCAAATCTTCAATCGTTACGCAGGGCTGCAATCGGATCTATGCGTCCCGCGCGACGTGCTGGAAGGTAGTTGGCCAAGATTCCGATAGCGATGAGCGTGATTCCTGCGCTCGCAAAAACCATTCCGTCGGTGGATTTGACGTCGAACAACAACGCGGCAAGGAGGCGTCCGGAGAGTGCTGCGGCGACGCCTCCCGCCGCCAACCCAACAAGTACTGGAGTCATCCCGTCCCGCAAGATCATATGCACCAACTGGCCAGGACTGGCTCCCAGCGCGGATCGGATACCGATCTCCTTCTCCCGGCGCACGATTGTGTAGGAGGCAACACCGTAGACTCCCACACTTGTCAGCAGCCATGCCGCGAAGCGACGATCCCCCACTCCTTCGCTCATCAGATCGCTCATCTCCGTCATATCCGAGACCGGCAAATTGGGGTCGACAGCCTGTATCTCCCGCTGCACGGCTCGCGTCAACGTTGCCTTGTCTCCGGTGGCGCGAACGAGGACGCCATACAGCCTGCTGGAAAACTGGTACATGCTGTTATAGACGTGGGGCACGTTTCTCTCATCCAGGCTGGAGAGCTTCGCGTTGCCGACCACGCCAACAACAGTCATCCAGGGTGCGGGCTGCGGCAAGCCGTAGATGATGACGTCCGGAGGGACGCGGATTCTACGTCCAATAGGATCACGGTCACCCCAGAAATGACGCGCCGCCGCTTCATCGACCAGGACAACCCATGGGGATGTTTCGTATCGGTGTCTTGGATCATGCGTCCACGGACAAGAGGTGTGCCGACCGTCGGGAAGAATTCCGGCGTAACGGATACCTGGACGGCCGTGGGAGCGTCGCCGCGGTCGGAGGCACCTTCCACGAGGAATTTGTTGGGGAGCAGCGGGCCCTGGAGAGGGACGCTAGCGCCCGTCACCAACAGAATTGTCATCCCGACCGAAGCGAAGCGAAGCGCAGTGGAGGGACCTGCGGTTCCGCCTGACCTGCAACAAAACCCCGTTTCATACCCCGTGGGTCGGCGACGCCGGTGAATGACTGAGAAGAAACAAGTCCTGGATCAATCCGCCATTGGTGTTTGGCGCGGCAGGAGGCACCCACGAAAGGGCGGGTGGCCCACCCGGGGATCTGTTGCACTTTCTGCTGAGGACAAGAAATGCCCCGTTTCATATCCCGCGGGTCGGCAATACCGGTGAATGACTTTAAGGGAGGCGTCGCCGAGGGCGGCTGATGCACGCTATCGCCGCTGACCAGGGGATCAGACAAGAAGATGCCGTGCTAGGATTTCGTGGTATCAAACGAGCCTTCTACTTGATGCTGTTGACCAACGGCCGCAAGAGGTAACTGAAAATGAAGAGAAGAATCGTATTTCAATCTGCCCGCATCTTCGACGGTGAATCGGAAACGCTGCGAGCGAGTGGAAACGTTGTCGTGGAAGACGGTCGTATTAGCGAGATTTCCGAGCGCCCCCCAATCGGCGATGACGAGGTCGTCGACTGCGGTGGCCGTGTCCTGATGCCAGGGCTGATCGATGCTCACGTTCATGTTTATGCGGCCGGGTTGAACATTGTCAGGGTCGTGCAGTCGCCCGTGTCCTACCTGGCGCACTTCGCGGCACGGTTTCTGTCTGCGAGCCTCAATCGTGGCTTCACAACGCTTCGGGACGTCGGGGGCGCCGACATTGGCTTGGCGTTGGCCATCAAGGATGGCCTGCTTGATACGGTGCCGAGGTTGTTTTACGGCGGTCGTTTTCTCTCGCAAACCGGCGGCCATGGCGACTTCCGTCCTGGAGACCACGCGCTCGAAACGGGACACTACTGCGGCTGTTCGTATCATGCCGACCAGTTGGCGGTCATTGCAGACGGCGCTGACGCGGTGCGCAAAGCTGTGCGAGAAGAACTTCGGCGTGGGGCTTCACACATCAAAATCATGGGGTCAGGAGGAGTCGCATCACCCACCGATCCGCTCGACCGCTGCCAGTACTCGGACGAAGAGATTCGCGCCGCTGTCGAGGAAGCTGATCGTGCCGGTTGCTACGTTGCTGCTCACTGTCATCCGAAAGAAGCCGTCCGCCGGGCTGCAGCCCTGGGCGTGAAATCGATCGAGCATGCCACACTGATCGATCAGCCGACTGCCGACTATGTCGCCGTGAAGGGCGCATTCACTGTGCCCACAATGGCGATCCTCGTTGGCCTCCTGGAAGAGGGCGAGAAGCTTGGACTTCCTCCGGTCAGCATGGAAAAGTTGAAACGCATCGGCGATTCAGCGTTTTCGACCCTCGAAATCATGAAGCGGGCAGGGGTGAGAATGGGGTTCGGTACCGATCTCCTGGGCAGTCTGCATGTGCGGCAAAGCACCGAGTTCACCCTGCGCGCGCAGGTGCTGCCGGCTATTGATGTGCTTCGTTCGGCTTGTGCCGTCAATGCGGAGCTATTGGGACAAACGGGAAAGCTCGGGTGTATTCGCGAAGGGGCAATAGCGGACATCCTGGTGGTAGATGGCAATCCTCTCCAGGACATCTCGGTCCTCGGGTCCGGTGGCGACCGCCTTTCGATAATCATGAAGGAGGGACGTTTTCACAAACGTACGATCTGACGTTTATTGAGTAACGGGCGACGTTCCATCTGAAAACTACTGGCCCTCAAGCCTTCGATTGGCTCCTGGGTGCTGGCCCAATTTACTCCAAGGTAGATACAGATACCTGAGTACAATCGTATAACTGGAAGAACCGTAAGGTTGCTCAGAGGATCGGACAGCATTCCCATGAAGAGCAAGGCCACCGCTGGTTTGTACGTCCTGCTGATCGTTCTCGCTGCCCTCAGCATGGTCTACTACATCGCCGGTGTCCTCGCACTGCGGGAAGAGTTCTTCCACGCCAGCCGCTATGCCCGCGCGCCCTTTGACTTTCGTGATGACGGGCAAACCTCAGAGATCTTCGCAAAGAAGCCACAGTCGCCGGTCTATCCAATGGAGATTTTCTCCTGGCAGTCAACGGAGTTCCGTTCACAGGCAATGCTCAGACTCACGACCTCTTGTGGCACACAGATCCGGGCAAAATAATCGGGGTCTCCGCTCGCACCGCTTCTGGAAAGGTGCGAGAGGTGCAGATTCGATTGGCCTCCCGTGAAGGTCCCGATTTCTCTCTTGGCGGCTACATAGCATTTCTTACCCCGATCCTGGGCGTGCCCCTGCTCGGGCTCCTCGTTGGATACTGGGTAGTTGCCGCGCGCCCGCGCGATCTGAATGCATGGCTGGTCCTTCTCCTGCTCGCATTTCCTGAGACAGCCTACGGCAATCTTGATTGGAGCTTCTGGCCAGCGCCCTGGTACATCTTGCTGGGCTTGTGGAACTCGCTCGTGCAGCTCTTCGTCTTCCCCGCGCTCTTGTGGTTTGGCTTTCTGTTTCCAGAACGCTGGAGAGTGGACCTTCGCCTGCCCTGGTTTAAGTACGCCGTCCTGGCAGCATCCTGCTGTGTTTTTGTTTTAGAACTTGGGTTTGCTGGAGGGCAATTCTTTTCTGTTCAAGCCATCCGCCCCCTCGCACGCTTGCAACTTTTGACCGATCGCGTTAGCTCCTGGCTTATGGTGATCTGTATCCTCCTTTTCCTTGTCGCGCTTTTCGATAAATTGCGTTCAGCGTCGACGGCAGATGCACGGCGGCGCTTACGGGTACTGGCCATCGGTAGTGGCTTGTCGCTTGGCCCCCTGGTCATCATTTTCGCCGTGGTGCCATTGTTGGGGATGGACCCGCACCATCGGCAATGGTTCACGGTTGTCATTCCATTTCTAGCGCTCTTTCCGCTTACCCTCGCCTATGTTCTCATCGTGCAGCGGGCCATGGATGTCCGGATCCTGCTTCGCATGGGCACAAAATATCTGCTGGCCCGCGCCACAGTACTGACTGCTGAGATAGCAGTCGTTGCTTTCCTTGTCCTGCGATTCATCGTTCCGATGATGCAGCGCAAAGAACATCCGCTTCTGAACTTCATGCTGCTTGCGATCTGCATTGGCGCTCTGTTCCAAATATTTATTTTGCGTGATAGCTTCAGTCGGCGTCTGCAACGCTGGCTTGACCGTAAGTTCTTTCGCGAGGCATACAACAGCGAAGTTGTTCTTAGTGAACTCTCTGAGCAGGTCCGTCAGCTAACCGATAGAAGTGTACTTTTCGACATTATTCTTCGGCGCATCTCTGAGGTTCTGCACGTTTCTCAAATTGCCATCTTGCTGCGTGGCAGCAACGTGTTCCGTCTTCAGCAGGCGCTTGGCATGGATTTCGGGGGCTCTGTCGCTCTTGCGGAGGAGTCGGCGACCATCCAGAATCTGCTGCGAACCAATCAGCCTGCCACCGTGTACCGCGACCGCCCGGAAGAGTGGTTTACGGACGCCGGTGCGGAAGAGAAAGCTCTCCTGCGCGAGATCAATGCCGAGTTGCTGCTTCCAATGTCCGGGCGCGCTCACCTGATAGGCTTGATAGCGCTGGGACCAAAGAAGTCGGAAGAGCCTTATACCCCGACGGACTTGCGCACGTTGCAATCCGTGGCCGCGCAGACTGGATTGACACTCGAAGTTGCTGAACTCGTCCGAACGCTTGCAGACCAAGCAGCACAACGCGAGCGGATGAATCGAGAGATCGAGATTGCACGCGAAGTGCAACAGCGGCTTTCACGCCCACGCGGCGAGGGTGGCGGCACTCGGGCAGCTCGGCGAGCGTGAGCCAGCACAGAAGGCGCTGAAGGAATTGCTTGCCCTGCGGCCCGACTTTGCTTCTGCGCCCGCCATGAATATGCAAAGTGGTACGATCCCGAGCAGATCGAGCATATCATCGACGGGCTCCGCAAAGCGGGATTGGAGGTTGCCGGCGAGTTATCATCGACACCGTCTGAGCCTGCGGCAAAGATAAGTTAAGCGACGCGCGTTCCCGCGAAGACCTTTGCTGGGCGATGAGTGCGCAGGAAATATGATTTCCCGGTCACTTGCTTCATGAGTCACAAAGTCGAAGTTGGGCACCCTCAAAAGAAGGAGATAAATTGTGGCGGCGACCGCGAGTAACCCAACGATCTCCATTGACGTAACCAGCGATCTCGATTCATCTAGCGTCTTGAAAACGATGTTGTCCGGTCCGGAAAGCGCGATATTCACTGTTTTCGGAGAATTGGAAAAGTACGCCCAACAGGCGGTAAAGCAAGCAGCCGCAGCCAAAGCCACCGCCAAGCTTACCTTGAGCCGCTCAGCCAGTTGGACGACCACGAATGGGATTGGATTTTCGTTGACTCCTGCGGCGAACTGTTCGATCAGCATCGATGTTGCGAGCGAAACCCTTCCGGTTGCGATGAGCATCGAGTCTACACAGACCACGAACGTAGCTGCCGGGCCGACCCCGGGAAAAGCTTACGTAAATATCGAGCTGGACTTCAGCATCCAAGGCTCTGCTTCGGGGAGCGGTACCTTCGGTGGCTTAGGAATCGCCGGACAAGCATCCGGGTCAAAGGCTGCAAGGCTTGTTTTCTGCCAACCGGTAGACGAGTCGATTCCTACATTAACCGCTATAAAAACGGCGCTCTCTCAGCTGATCTTTCCACTCGATCCTAACTGCGCCGGCAAAATGCGGCCCGGCACGATTGCGAAGGTGAGCTTCGACGGTACATTCGATTGCGAAGTAGACGTGACGTATGGACTGGGAGACTACATGGTTTCTGCACCAAGCCTGGCAAAGGTGCAGCAGAGTTTGCAGGGCGTGGTCCAGATTACGGCTGCATCCCTTGAGACCAATGCTGGCGCGACGGGCTCAGTCACATATTCGCATAGCGACCACTTCGCTCTCATCGTCAACAAGACTGATGCCGCGACAGCTATGCTGTACTTGGTTCGTTCCCCCGAAAACGACTGGGGGGCGTCGGTGGGAGTCACCGTGGGCGTGACGACGGCTGACGCGTCCGTGAGCATCGACCCAAATGCACTCCAGACAGTAGTGGAACATGTGACGGGTAACAGCACACTTGCCGGCCAAGTCGCAAGTGCTGCTTCCCAGCCGTTGAACAACCTCCAGACAAGCCTCAATGCAAAACTCACAAGCCTGGTTTCGGATCTTAGCGGGCAGGCCGGACTGACTGTCAGCCTCAGCCGCCAAAAAGGCCACACCGCGTTGTTCGCTTTCAAGGTGAATCTCGCAGTCGCCGATCTCGTGGCCAAGAGCTGGTCTGCATTGGTAGGAGGGAGCGTTGTAGAAGCGCTTGCTCTCAAGGGGTCACGCTTCAAGCGGGCTCCGGCGTGTCAGACAACCTACAACGCGCCGCCACAATTCAATTTCAATTCTTCGATTTGTTTTCATTCAAGTCGGTCACCGATTACTTTTCCAACGCGTACACGGAATTTGGCCCGGACGGAACGATCCGCGTGTTCCGGGACCTTGGCCAGAAGCAACAGAACGGCACAGAGCGCGCAGTCGCTAAATTTCGCATTCATTTCGTGGCCACAGCCACTGAGAACGCACTCAGGAATATCTCCCAGGCAGAGGTGGATATGTATGTCGAACTCTCCGCGAACGGGAGTTCCAAAGTTGGCGCAACGCTTGCCCATGCGGTTGGATTGATTCCCGCAAATGTCTCCGTTCACGCGGCGCAAAAGGCGATGGCAACCTACTTGGCAAACAAGCCGACAGGAACACTGAACCTGATCAATATCGTGAAACGCTCAGCCTATCAGAGACTTTCTTGCACGGCGTACAACGGAAAGAAGCCTCTCCCGCTTCCGCATGAACAGGACCAAAACAACTGGGCCGCCTTTCAACATGCGACCGAGGCGCTTAACAGCCCGTGGAGTAAGTAG
>PLZN01000153.1 GCA_003152195.1 Acidobacteriaceae bacterium | reverse complement strand
CCACATTTTTTTCCCGCCACGGCTTGAAGTCGTGGTCTTGGAGCAAGATCCGGAATATCCCCCTCCCCCGGACTTATCCACGACCACCCTGGATTGGGACACATGGCTTGGAACTACACCTAAAAGGCCCCTTGACCCCAATGTCTTCGCGCGCTGGCGTTGTTGGAGGGAGTATGGAGCCGGTGTTGCCGGCGATTTGCTGGTACACCTGATCAGCGGCATGCAGTTTGTTCTGGGCATCAATGAAGTTCCTAAGCGCGTATCGGCATTCGGCGGCATTTATCGGTGGAAGGATGGCCGGGATATGCCCGATGTCCATGCGGCTCTTTTCGAATACGACCATGTCCCCGTCTATATGCGCTTATCGCTGGGGACGGAGTCGACCGAGGTAACGCGCTTTATGGGCTCCAAGGGCATCATCGAACTTCGTGAGTTCAGCGTCACGCACATTCCCCAACCGGGCGTTGACTTCTCTCCTAGCTATTACACAAGCTCCTACCCCAGCCGTTTAAGGAGTGCCTACGTTAAACAGTGGCACCAGGAGCACGATCCTGTCCCGGGCAAAGAGCCTGCTCTCGAAACCGTGACCTATAACGGAACTGATTACGACGACCTGAAGCCACACCTCTGGAAATTCTTCCAGTCGGTTCGCTCGCGTCAGCCGCTCGTTCAGGATGCCGTCTTCGGACACCACGCGGCGCTCGGTTGCCACCTTGCAAATGAATCTTATTTTCGCAAGAGCCCTGTGGCGTGGGATGATGTTGCGTTGACCATCAAGTCCGCGTGTTGATCTTGTCTTTATCAACATGTTCCTGGCGGCACGGGAGATCGATTTACCAACGGAGGCCCCTGGTTTCATGAACCTTCAACGCACCGTGCTCGTTGCCACACTCCTGGGTGCGGCCATGTCTACCGTCGGTTGCTCCAATAAGAGCCAACCAGCAACAGAGACTGCTTCTAGTGCTTCGAGCACCGCTGCCTCTGTCGAGCCCTTTTTGGGACGTTGGGACTTGACGCTCAAGGCGCCGGGTCGAGATTATCCCTCCTGGCTCGAGATACGGCAAGAAAACGGGCAGTTGAAAGCGCAGATGGTGGGCCGTTGGGGGAATGCGCGGCCCCTCCCAAAAGTTGAGGTTGCCAATGGCGTTGTCACCTTCGTCTCGCCCAAGGAAGACGAGGAGAGTAAAACCGATAGGGTATTTCAAGGCAAGCTGGTTGGGGCGACTCTCTCAGGGACCACAACGGGGCCGGATGGAACTACATGGCAGTGGGTGGGCCAGAAGGCGCCCGCTCTTGAGCCAACGGGTGTGCCGCAGTGGGGCAAGCCGGTTCCGTTGTTCAACGGCAAGAATCTGACTGGATGGAAGATGGATAAACCGGGTCCGCCCGTTTGGACCGTACACAACGGAACTCTTGTCAGCCCGGGCAATGGCCCGGAGCTCATCGGCGACCCCAAGTTTCAGAATTTCAAGTTACATATCGAATTTAATAACGGACCGAATTCAAATAGCGGCGTCTATCTGCGCGGCCGCTACGAGGTGCAGGTCGAGAATGAGTCTGCCGCCGAGCCGCCGAGTCACCATACGGCCGGCGTGTATGGCTTTCTCGCTCCGTCACCGGAATTACCACGCAAGACCGGGGAATGGCAGAGCTTTGACATCACTCTGATCGGACGAAAGGTAACCATCGTCCAGAACGGTAAGACGGTGATCGACAACCAGGAGATCCCTGGGATTACCGGTGGGGCTGTGGATAGCCATGAAGAGTTGCCCGGACCGATCTACCTCCAGGGAACGGAGAAGGGCCATGTCGCGTTTAGGAATATCGTGGTCACTCCGGAGCGTTAACGAACTTCTTCGAGATAGACCAAATCGCTGGTGTACCTTCCTGGCAAGTGGATCACCAATCCGCTATTCATCAGCTCTTGCCCGGAGTAGGTTGTTCCCCTGGTTGAATGATCTTCGGCACGCACCTTGTAAGTTGCGGTTGGCTCCAGGCCCTTGAGCAAGACGCTTTGCACCGGGGTGTCGCTATTCGGACGAAAGATATACAACGTGCCGTGCTTGAGGCTTGGACTCCAGTAGAACATGCCATCCCAATGGTAACCGTCGGGCCGCGGCAAAATGTGATGGACCTCGACATCCTGCAAGATGGGCCGGATCCAGGATTTGTAGATCTCCGTCGCTCTTCTGACCTTGGCGCGCTGCTCCGGCGTCCATGACCCACTATTGGTAGGGTCAATTTGCCACTGATTCATCATGCTAGACCGCCACAGGTATGGTTCCGGAGCATCCGAGACGTTGTCGTAATAGTTCTCGTATGTGTAGTCCATCAAGAGGGCCGGTGGGAATGCAAAGCTCGAGTCGTAGATAGCCTGACGGTCAGGTAAAGATGAAAGCGTGTCGTTCATTGCGATCATATGAACTCTGCGGATGTCCCCGAAATCTTTTATATGTCCGGATCCCGAGCAGCCCTCAAGGATCAGATCCGGGAACTTCTGCATCAGTGCTTCCTGCACGGCATAGTAGCCAAGAGTCGACCAGTAGCTTACATCTACCCCATAGTGATGGCGATGATTGGTCTGTTGGCAGCTCGTGACAATGGGTGTGTAATCCGTCTTGAAATAGTCCAGTTTGTATTCTGAAACGACCCGCTGTGTGGCTTTCTCTGCCCAATCTCGTGCTGGATCGTATCCCAAATCAATCAATGCATTCCAGTTGATATGCCCGTTGGGATCTAGTTTGGGCGGCGCGGAAAACCAATCGGGGTGTTTCGCGATACTCATCGCGCTTGGGTCTTCCGCATCAGAACCGTGCGTGTACGCCATCCAGAGCCCAAACTTCATATCATGGCTATGCACAAATTCCTCAATGGGTTGAGCGCCATGAGGAAAGCGTTTTGGGTCCCAACGCCAATCCCCGGACTGAGGAAACCACATAGCATCTACCACGAACGTTTCAAAGCCTAAATCCTTGGCCAGAGCCGCGCTGCGAAGGACGCTCTTTTCATCCGCGTTTGCACCTCCGGCATCGAGATAAAGGTTGTAGGCCAAGCTTGGATGTAGATATCCTTGGGGAAATTTTGGTGCCAGTTTATCCAGCAAGAAGCGGTGCAGGGTGTAGCTTCCATCGTCGATATCGCCTGTGTAGCAGCCTACGAAGGCAGGGGGAACCACAAATGTTTCGCCCGCCGCAACGTCTGTCTTGAACGCTGGGATATTCCCCACCTCAATCCTCAACTGGGCCGGTCCGGCGGCTGCCGCGCTCCCTCCGTCGGAAACGCTCTGAAAATGAATTCGCCCGATACCGGAGAACTCCCATCCTACATAGAGTCCGCGCGACGTGCCGACCTGCATCGCCAACCATGGCACCGGGCTGGCGCCATCCGTTGGATCACTCGTGAGAGTCGCATCCGAGTTTCTACCTACGCTTTGAACCAGCGTACCGCCTTCCGTGGTGGCGTTTCCTCCACCTCGTTTGATCCACCAGGCATCCATCGACTCATCCGTGGGAATTGCGATATGACTGAGTACCAAACTGTCTTGATGACCGATCGTAATCACCGCCCCGGAATTATTGGCAATCGTCAGCCAATGTTCTACCGGCCCATGCCCCGGACGAGCCTGCCAGATCGACTGCAGCTCCAGAGCCGGAGCAGAAGTCGAGAACCGCAACACCAGTTGGCCACTCTTTGGGGCAAGTATCCCCCCTTCATACTGCCATTTCGTCGCTAACGGAACCCCTTGCTGGATGACCGAAGATGGCAGAAGTTCCGGCACGGGCGCAAGCAGCCAGTTCGAATTGTTTTTCGTCGAGCCAAGCTGGGTCACAAGCGGCAATCCCTGTTGTACAGCGACTACCATCGTGGTGTCATCGGTGCTCAACTGCCAAGACACGGCATGCTCCGCACCCCAAGCTAGGGCTTGGGCGCCGATCACGCACACAATCACAGTCAACAAGTGTTTCATTTTAGAAACGTCTCCCAACGGGGCACACGGGGAATAAATGGTTTGGCTTACCCAAGCGCTCCGATACGCGAATCGCCATCTTACTAAGCGCATTGGGTGTCAGGCGAATCGCGGCATTCGATACAATTCCGAGTTGTAAGGATTTCGTGCCGGCTAATCTCGCTTCAAGGAAGTACATACCTCATGGGTAGATTCACGCGCCGCCGCTTTCTCGTCACTGCCTCTACCGTTGCCGCAACTCAATCGCTGGCAAGACGCTTGGGATTGGCCCAGGCGCCGGCGAACGAGGCTGGCGATCTGAAGCTGTGGTACACCACGCCGGCATCCCAGTGGGTTGACGCTCTGCCCATCGGCAACGGGCGTCTGGGAGCGATGGTCTTTGGCGGAGGCGCAATCGACCCAATTGATCCCAAGGACCCGAAGGCCGATCATGCGGCGGGTCCCGTTCCCACCGATCCTGCGAAAGAAACGCTGCAACTGAATGAAGACACACTCTGGTCGGGTCTTCCGGTGGATGGTAACAATCTCGATGCCAGGAATTATCTGCCCGCGGTGCGCCGGGCGGTCCTGGAACAGAAGGACTTTCACCTGGCCGACCAGCTCTGTCGCAAGATGCAGGGCCTGTTTGCCGAGGCATACCAACCGATCGGCAGCCTGCATGTGGATTGCACTCACCCCGGGCCGGTGACGGATTATCGCCGCGAACTGGACCTTGCATCCGCCGTGGCGACGACGCACTACAGGGTGGAGGATGTCGAATTTGAACGCGCCGCATTTTCCTCCGCCCCCGATCAGGCGATTGTGTTGCGCGTCTCTGCCGGCAGACCCGGCCAGTTGAACGCAACCCTATGGATGGATGGCCCGCTGGTGAAAGCGGTGCAGACCGTAGCCGGAAATCGTCTGCTGCTGACCGGCAAGGCTGCAAAGCATATTGCCGGGGCCGGGCATCCAGGCAGCGAGAATCCGGTCGTACTTTCCGATGCGCCGGGTGAAGGCATGTACTATGCCGCTTTGCTGCAGGTGAATGTTGAAGGCGGCGGGGTATCCGCGAATGGGGACAGACTTGTCGTCCACGGTGCGACGGCGTTTACGATGGTGCTGACCGCCGCTACCGGTTACCGCGGATTCGAACAGAAACCCGATACGCCGCAGGCTGTGGTGAACGAACGCGCCACCCGGCAACTCGATGTCGCACTGCAGCAGAGTTACTCTACCTTGCGCCAGCGGCACACCGCGGATTACGGGAAACTCTTTGCGCGCGTATCACTCACGTTGGGGTCAAAACCGGCAGCATCGCAACCGACCGACCGGCGGCTGGCGAACTTTGCCGCCGCTCCCGATCCGTCGCTGCTGGCGCTGTATTTCCAGTACGGGCGCTACCTGCTCATCAGCAGTTCGCGGCCAGACACGCAGCCGGCGAATCTGCAGGGCATTTGGAACTACCAGGTGCAGCCGCCGTGGAGCAGTAACTGGACGGCGAACATCAATGTGCAAATGAACTACTGGGCGGCGGAGACGTGCAATCTGAGCGATTGCACCCAGCCGCTGTTGGCACTCATTGAAGATCTCAGCCACACCGGCGCGCGCGCGGCACGGGAGACCTACGGCCTGCCCGGCTGGGTGACCCATCACAATGTCGATATCTGGCGCGCTGCCAACCCTGTGGGGATGGGCGTCGGCTCACCGGCGTGGGCCAATTGGTGTATGAGCGGGCCGTGGCTCTGCGCGCATCTGTTCGAACATTATCGCTTCACGCACGACCGCGAATTTCTGCGTGCGCGTGCGTATCCAGTGATGAAGGGGTCGGCGGAGTTCTGCCTGGCGTGGCTGATCGAAGATGGAAACGGGCATCTGACAACGTGCCCTTCGGAGTCGACCGAGAACGACTTCATGGCCCCGGACGGCAAGCCCGCCACGACGAGCGCCGGCTGCACCATGGATATGGCCCTCATCCGTGAACTGTTCACCAACTGCATTGACGGATCGAAAGAACTGGGGATCGATGAAGAGTTCGCGGCCAAGCTCGACGCCGCGCGCGCACGGCTCATTCCTTACCAGATTGGCAGATACGGCCAGCTGCAGGAATGGTCCGTCGATTTTGTCGAGAGCACGCCCGGTCAGCGGCACATGTCGCACCTGTATCCGCTGTATCCGGGCAGCGAGATCACGCCGCGCGGTACGCCGCAACTGGCAAAGGCGGCGCGCATTTCGCTGGAACGGCGCCTGGCCAACGGCGGCGCATATACCGGTTGGAGCCGCGCCTGGGCTATCGGGTTCTGGTCGCGTCTGGGCGATGGCGATAAAGCGTGGGAGTCTCTGAGGATGCTGATGCAGCACAGCACGAATATGAACCTCTTTGACACCCATCCGGCGGGTAAGACATCGATCTTTCAGATTGACGGAAACTTCGGTACAACTGCGGCGATTGCCGAGATGTTGATGCAAAGCCACACTGGCGCAATCGATCTGTTGCCGGCCTTGCCCTCCACGTGGCCCGCGGGCGAATGCAAGGGTCTGAGGGCGCGCGGTTCAGTTGAAATCGATCTCCGTTGGGAGAATGGAAGGGCAGCTGCTGCCACCATTCGCCCGGATTTCTCAGGCCAATATCAGTTGCGCGCGCCACCTGGACAGAAGATTCGCAGTATTGCGAGTGGAAGTGAAGTCCTATTGCGGGATCACGCCGACGGCAGTATTGGCGTCACGTTGGAGGCGAAGCGGA
>PLZN01000594.1 GCA_003152195.1 Acidobacteriaceae bacterium | reverse complement strand
AGAAGTCCATCGCAGCAATGGCTTCACGGTGATTGCTCAGAAACGTCGCCCATCGCTTTGCCGGCTCAGGAGGCCTTGGCGCCTTCCCCATCCAGCGCAGCACGGTCCTCTCGGAAATGTCGAAGCCGAGCATCCTCAGTTCGCCATGAATGCGTGGCGCACCCCACGTTGGGTTTTCGGCAACCATGCGGAAGGTGAGTTCTCGCAATTCAATGCTGACGCACTTCCTGCCCGCCCGAGTTCGATGCCGCGAAAACCACTCCCAATACACCTTGAATCCAGCCCTGTGCCAGCGTACGACTGTCTCCGGCTGGACGAAAATCAGCACCTGCTTCCACTCAGGCCAGAAGCGCCGCAAGAGCACCCAGAATAATTTGTCTGAAACGGCAACTCGCGAACGTGGATGTTTCCGCTTCAAAGTGATGACCTGTTGCCTCAGAGCTAGGTTCTCTAAGAGCAGATCGCGGCGAGAACAAGAGAATCGGGTAACAAGAACAAGCAGAAGTCGTAGCAGGCAGAGCATACAACCAGGTTTACACCCGAGACAGAGCAACGCGGTACACAATGCATGCACCTGATTTAGCAACAGATCGCCATTTTGGCGAGCCACAACTGGTTCAGCCCGTGCGAGATAGCCGCCTTCGGCCAGGGCGCGGATGCGCGAGGCTGGGATGTGTGGCGACTGCGCGAAATCGAAATCCTCAAGCGTCTTCATGCGTGGCAGATGCGCATCCTTGAGGCGCAGTTCGATGGTGCGGCGCTCGCGGTCCTCCACTTCCGACAACAGCAGGGTCTCCAGATACTGCAGGTGCGAGCGATTCTGCTGGCTGGCTTCCTCGGCCAGCGATGCGAACTGAGTGCCGATGGATGAGAGATGCAGCCACTTACAGTGCTGCGCGATGCTTGCGGCTTCCATACTCATGGCTGCACCTCGATCGCCCCAACGGAGAGTAACTGGTTGTACTCCGCCATCGTTGGCAGCGGACGTTCGTAAGCAGTCAGTGTGCCGATCTCGACGGTCTCTACGGCGGTGTGCTGCAACTGATCGGTCATCAGCAGATGACGGATCGCAGCCACATCCGTGCAGCCTAATCTGAGCGCCTCGACGACAGCGGCTTCCAGCTTGGCATAGCCAAATTCGCGGCCCATGCGGATCATCGCCACCATGGCTCGCGTTCCGCCCTGGCGCCCATGCCGCTCGGTCATCAACTCCCATAGCCGATCGTAACTGGCCGGCCAACGTCCCTGTGCCCGCCACTGTGCCAGCGGTTTGGATCCGCGCAACGCGTCCGGCTTGCGTTCGAGCACTTCCAGATAGTGCTCCAGATCAAGAATCTGCTGCGAGCGAGCGTAGCTGCGCTCATGCTGGGCGACACGCACATCGTCCTGCCGGAACTCAACCACACTGGAGTAGACGCGAGCCTCCACGATCGAGCCCGACTTCAGCGGCACGGAGTAGAAGTTCGTGCGCACCTTCGCGCAGCCTGCCTGGTCGACGCGTGGGAAGCTGACTTCGGCCAGCTCGAAGTCGTCCGCAGGGAGTGACAGCAGGTGTTCCTTCTGGGTGATCAACAGCGTGCCGACACTCTCCATGCGGCCCGATAGCACCCGGCCTTCATCCTGATGGCAGTCAGCCAGCAGCTTCGCGTTCAGCTCCGCAAGGTTGCTTGCCCTCGGTACGGGAACCCAGTGGTTGCGGCGGAAGTAGCCCACTTCACCCTCTACGCCGCCCTTCTCATGGCCCTCGCCGGGAGTGCAGAACTCGGCCTCGTACCGCCAGTGCGAGCGGAAGGCTATGAAACGAGCCGTCAACTCTCGCTCATAGCCGCGCAGGATCTTCTTCACCGCACTACACTAGCGACGCTAATCACCCCGCGAAATCTCATGTCAATAACTTAAACGTGGTGATACTAAGAATCTGTCCAAAAACTATGCCACGCGCCGTAACAGTTGAATTGCTAGTGCGCGGAAACTCGATAGATCACCGAACCGTGCGGCGGCACGGTCGCTTCAATTGCATCGCGCGATGTGGTGACGCTCTTCGACACCAGGTTTTTAAGCTGCAGCGATGAGCCGCTCTTGAAACCCACGAGCGCAGCAGTCGTCGCGAGCTTCTTCGGAGCGTCTCCCTTGTTGTAAAGCACCACAGCTACGTCGCCGTTCGCGAGCGGCTTGGCAAGTACGTCGTAGTCATCGTCAAACTGCACTATGTGACCCTGCACCCCTGCCGGGTCTTGATCGATTGCGATCACATCATTGTTACCGAGCACGGCCAGGGCCGATGGGCTGATCTTCGTGAGATCGGTGCTGCTGATCAACGGTGCCGCCATCACCGCCCACAACGACATCTGGGTCTGCATCTCGTTGCCACTGAGGCCGCTGTCGCCCACTAACAAGAAATCCGGATCATTCCAATGCCCGGGGCCAGCGTACTTCTCGAGGCCGACGTTATAGCTGTAGTTGTAATTCAGGCTGCGCCACTTCCGTATACCAGACTCCTGGCCAAGTGCAATATCGCGGCCTTCACGCCATAAATTTCCGTATTTCGCAGTCCATCCCAATACCATGTACCAATCGTCGGGTGTTTGCTGGAAATACGCGGGTGCCGATTCCGAATACACCATCTTACGTCCGGTATGGAGAATCGCGTCGCTGAATGTCTTGTATGCGTATCGATACGTCTGTTCTGTTGTTTGCCCCGCGACGTTCGGCACATCACAGCCGTCGAGTTTGATGTAGTCGACCTTCCACTTCGCAAATGTGTCGGCGTCCTTTTGGAAGAAGTTCCATGATCCCGGGAATTTGCCGCATGTCTTCACTCCCGCATCCTCGTAGATACCGAACTTTAGTCCCAATGCGTGAATCTGCTCTCCCATCCACGCCATGCCATGAGGAAACTTCTGCGGATCGCCAACCAGCGTTCCATCGGCGGCACGGTTCTTCGCCATCCAACAGTCGTCGATCGTGATCGTGTTGTAACCCTTCTTGGCAAGCCCCGTGCTGACCAACGCCTTCGCCTGCGAGAAGATCACGCCTTCATTGATTTTGCACTGGTAATACGACCAGTTGTTGTAACCCATCGGGGGAGTGAGCGCCAGGCCGTTCCATGCAGGTGCCGTATTGCCCGCCACCGGCGCAGCTGATAGAGCTCTCGGAACGCCGAGCATCAGGCAGAGTACGACGCCGCCGACCAGCGCGAATCTTCGAACGTGTGAAGGGAACATGGATTCTCCTATGCCAGGTGCTCGTTACCGTCTACTGGCATCATGGGGCGGGTAATTGAGCTCCCTAATTTTCCAGCAACGCCAACGACGGTCAAATTGTCCTTCGGCAGATCCACCGCTAATTCCTGCGGCCGTGTTAACGATAAAAGAACACTCCGTCCAGATTAGATGACGCCAGGCGCGGCGGTCGATTTCTCCTTCGCCCCCGCCCGCTACAACGACGATGAGCTTCCCTCGGGTAGATCGTCGCCGCCGGCAAACTACTCCCTGCCGGCTTGGGCGGAACCAATCAGCCCGCAGGGCGAGATTGTCACAACTTCTAAACTTACACCTGAGTTGCGATAGCGGAGACGGTTCTCTGCTGCCACTTACCCCGCGTGAAGTCTGGGAACTCCATTGGCATGCTTCCACGGCCCACCGAAACTACGCTCAGCGGAGCTACCGCGGACCACGCAGCGGCGTCATACACATCCATATCCGGCGGAAGGCCCTCCCTCAAGCACTGCAGTAGCCGGTAGAGCATGATGTAGTCCATGCCGCCGTGGCCGCCGACCTTCTTCGCGATCTCTCCCTCGTGCTTCCAAAGCGGATGGGCATACTGCTTCCATACATCGATCGAGCCCCATGCCTCATCCTTGTTTTGACCATCAAGATAGATGCGCGGCGGATAGTCTTCGAATACGCCCTTGGTGCCCGCAACCAGGTTGATCCGGTCATACGGATGAGGCGTGGAGACCGTGTGTTTCAGTGTGATGGTCAATCCCTTTGCGGTCTTGATCAGCGAAGTATTCATGTCGCCGGTTACGTAGCGCTCCGACAGCCGTGGATCGCCCGGGTGAAGATGTTCTTTGCGATACGCATCCAGGCCTCGCTCTGGCGAGCTCATCGAGACCATGTATCCAAAACGGTCTCCACGCTGGATACCCATGTAGTTGGCCACGGAGCCAAGCCCGTGCGTTGGATACAAATTGCCATTGCGTTTGGTATGCTCGGCACGCCGCCAAAGCCCCTCTCCAGAATCCGAAAAGAGTAGCGACCGAAGATCGTGCAGGTACGCCCCTTCGCCGTAGAGCACCTCGCCAAACTCGCCCGCATGCACCATCCGCAAGATTAACGTCTCGTTGTAGCCGTAGCAGCAGTTCTCCAGCATCATGCAATGCTTGCGCGTCTCTTCGGAGGTGCGGACAATTCTCCAGCAGTCTTCGATAGACGTTACGCCGGGCACCTCCATGGCCACGTCCTTGCCTTGTTTCATCGCAGAGATCGCTTGCTCCGCGTGCCAGCTCCACGGCGTTGCAACTAAAACCAGGTCAATATCGTTCAGCGCCAGCATGTTTTCGAAGTCGTGTGGCCCATTCGTGTAGAGCTTCGGCTTTTTCTGGCCAGACGCGGTGACCATGGAGGCCGCTTTCTCCGCTTTCTCCTTCACGATGTCGCAGATCCCCACTACCTGGGCGTCCGCCGCGATCAGGTTTCCCAGCAGCGAGGTTCCACGGCCGCCTGTACCGATCATCGCAATCCGCGGATTCCGCTTTTCGAAAGGTACATCGATCATGGTGCCATGCCCACTCACACCGTCCGCATGCGCCAGATGATGGGACACGCCGGCACCGACCGCACTCGCCGCCGCCATCTGAACAAATCTCCGCCGGCTCCAAAATCCAAATCCAGGAATCTGCTCGTCATCACTCATTCGTCATTCCTCGGTCTCCACATTGTGTCCCTGTTCGACGCGTCCGGAGGTGTGCCATCCCGGCGCCGTTGCAGAGCACCGGAAGCGCAAAGAAGCACGGATCTCTTTGAAAAGGCAGGCTGCTGCTTACGAACGAGATTAGGGGATCGAGTTAGAGGTGTCAAAAGGTTTTCGACGAAGATGCAAGAGTTATGAAGGTATACGATCGAAAACGGAGACCGGCCGTGCTAAACTCGCTCATCGACTGGGAGCGTCTCAAACAAGGCAAGGAAATATTGAAGAGGTGTTCAAGATGGTTTCCTGGGTCACTGAGGTCCGAACAGCGGAAGTAAAACTTGTGGGTGATTCAGGCAAAGCTGCAAGCGGCACCCAGCAACGCAATGTCGCCGTGGACGCCTATCGCGGGCTGGTCATGCTTCTTATGATGGGCGAAGTTCTCCGTTTTGCGGACGTGGCACGATCCTTCCCCCACAGTCTCCTCTGGCGCATCCTGTCCTTCAACCAGTCGCACGTCGAGTGGGCCGGCATGAGTCTCCACGACATGATCCAACCATCCTTCACTTTCCTGGTCGGTGTTGCGCTGCCTTATTCTCTGCGCAGCCGCAGGCGCAGAGGCGAGACCTTCCAGCGCATGCTGGCGCACACCATCTGGCGCAGCTTTCTTCTCGTGGCACTCGGTATCTTTCTTCGATCCACCCACAGCACTTCGACCTACTTTACTTTCGAGGACACGCTGACCCAGATCGGCCTCGGCTATACCTTCGCTTTCCTGCTGACCTTTGTCCGCCCACGTTGGCAATGGACTGCATTTGGGGTCATTCTCTTCGGATATTGGTTGGCCTGGGCTCTGTACCCTGCTCCAGGCCCTAATTTCCCCTATGCTTCCGTGGGTGTTCCTCCCGGCTGGCACCAGCACCTCTTCCAAGGTTTTGCCTCACACTGGAACAAGAATAGCAATCTCGGCCAAGCCTTTGACGTGTGGTTCCTCAACCTCTTTCCTCGCCCCACTCCCTTTCTCTTCAATGATGGAGGGTACCTGACGCTGAGCTTCATCCCCACGCTTGGCACTATGCTGCTGGGGCTGGCTGCCGGCCGCTGGCTGATTGCCAGTACTCCAGGCATTCCCTTTCGGAAGTTTCTGATCGCAGCCGCCGCATTGATCTGCGCCGGCCTGCTGCTTCATTTCACCGGCATCTGCCCGATTGTGAAGCGGCTCTGGACACCTGCGTGGACCTTGTTCAGTGGCGGCGTGTGCTTCCTGTTTCTTGCAGCTTTCTCTTGGATCATCGATGCGAAGAAGCATGCCCGCCTCGCGTTTCCTCTGGTCGTCGTCGGCATGAATTCCATCGCAGCTTATCTGATTGCGGAGCTATTTGGAGACTTCGTCAAGAGCAGCTTCCGCATCAATCTCGGGGCATCGGCGCTGAACATCTTCGGAGCCGCCCTGGAACCGGTTGTGCTTGGGGCGCTTACGCTTGGCGTCTACTGGCTCATTCTCTTCTGGATGTTTCGAAACAAGGTCTTTATTCGCATATAGCTCTCTGATCGCCAAGCTCGGCTGCAGAGGAATGCTCTCCTATTCCTCTTGAGAAAGAGCGGATAACTGGAGGAAGAAGGAAGTTGTTGGTAGCCCGCAAGCGTCTGCTCGTACGCAAGCCAATCAACTCTCGATCTGCACAGGCACGATCCCCGCTCACTGGTCCAAAACTATTGTTCCAATGCCAGCAAGCCCATGTCGTACCATCCGTCGGGCTGTCGTCCATCAATTGCCAAACGGATAGCAGGTTCGCCGGTTCTGGGATCGAGCAATGCGATGCGAAGACGATAGGTACCGGGCATCAAGTCGTCCGGAATGTATAAGGATTCATCGACAACCGCATCGCCGGGTAGCCACTTTTTCACATCGGCCGGGATTCGGAGAATGGTTTTGCTTTTTCCAGACTGCAACTCCACCGCCAGCCGATATTCCTTGTAAATAGGAGCAACCCCGGCATTCAGCCACCACATGTGGACCGGCATCATGGTACCGGGCTTTACGGCCGACGGGTATTCCAGACGCCGCAGGACAAAACGGTATCCCATGTGTCTCTCAAAGTCCTCGAATTGTCCCTGCCATTCCGGAGGAATCGGGGAAGACTTCACGTTAAGTGAACTGATGTGCCACCGCAACGCTTGGCTCAGGATGTAGCTCACGTCAAATCCATCTCTTTTCCAACCGGCCGGAGTATCACAGGTTTCAAGTGACACTGGACGGTGCTGCCACACGTCCTGAATACCGGTGCGCACTACCTGTTGCGGGTATATCTCCAGCATCTCCGGATACTTCATGCGCATGTCTCCGAGGCAATCCAACCGCCAGCCTGCGCCGTGCTGCGTTCCATAAGCCAGCGCTTCCGGCTGGTCAAAGTTCATCAACAGCGTTGTGTGTCGAAAGGCGTTCAGCCAGATATCTATGAGCGGCTTCTGCACAGAAAACTCGGGCATGTAGTCGCTCCAGCCCTCTCCCCAATATCCTATCGAGGATATGTCAACGCTATCAAGCGTTGGGTTTCCATCGTGTCGCTCACCCGCCTTGGCTACTAATTCCCCCCAGTACTTGAGATACAAGGGATCGCTAAAATCGGGCTGCCAGATATTCCCGTCTTTATCAGTCGTCTTATTGGCACGCCGTGCACCAGAGTCGCGGTACCAGGCAGGAAGCGGGTCATGATCGGAGTAGGACATCAGCCGAATTGCCAATGTCTGCCCATGCTTTCGAGCTTCCTTGAGAGCCAAGTCGACGATGTCCCAGCGAAATCTGCCCGGTTCCGGCTCGATCGTGTCCCAGTACCATCTGAGATAGGCAATCGAAGTTCCCGGGAAGTCGGGCTTGGTGGCTGCCTGTGGCAACTCTGTCACAGGGCCCCGTTCCGACCAGGTGAAGGGAGGGTTTAACTCCTGGCCATTAAACCGCTGAAATGTTGTAATCCCCATTCCGGGATTGACCAGTACATCTTGGATTTCGACAGGGCGGACCACGACGGTGCTTTTCTCCGCGTGTCCAGAATCGGTCAACTTGCCCGCCAACATGAGTTTTCGGCTTTCCTGGAGGGCTAGGGCCCCTGGAGGCTGTGCAAACAGACCGCTCGATACGTATGCAAAGATCGAGGCCAAAGCGAATAAGGTTTGGCATCTGCACGCATCAAGTCGATGCATATAGTATGCCTCTCCCTTAATAGTAAAACTTTGCCGCAATCTGTATTTCTCTGGGAGCTTGCGCACCCGTAACGAACCCAAAAGTAGGCGTGCCTAACACTGTGGCGTTATTAGAGTTTTGAGGTCCGGGCGCAGCAAAAAGCTTGTTAGGGTGATTCAAGGCGTTAAACACTTCTCCACGTAGTTCAACTTGCATTTTCTCGTGTATTGGCACAATTTTCTGAACTGCAAAATCAACGTCCTGATACCCAGGGCCCCCCAGACTGTTGAGACCCACATTGCCGGAGGAGCCCAGCGGCGGATTGGCAAATGCACAGGTGTTAAAAAACGTGCCGGGAATGCAAGGCTTCCCTGTGGCCTTCTGTCCAGGAACCAGATTCGGCCGCTGTTGTCCGTCAGAATTAGCAAAGTTTGCATTTGCATCCGTTACAGTAAACCATGTTCCAGACGACAGAGTAACAATTCCAGTCGCTGTCCAATGTCCAATGATGTGATCTACCAGCGAACTGCTTGCTCCACCAAAACGCTGTCCTTGTCCAAAGGGTAGCTGATAAATAAAGCTCGCTACAAAGCGATTGCGAACGTCGAAATCCAACGGACCATATTCGATATTCGGATCTCTGCTATAACGGAACCCATCGTTGTTTTGTGCTCCAAGATTGGCGCTACTCGCATCGCCGAGTGCTTTGCTATAAGTGTAGTCGATAATCGCTGAAAAGTTATTACTCATACGATGCTGCAGTGAGGTCTGTAATCCGTTATAGTTATAATTTCCTTGTGAAGCTAGATAGTTAATAGCCGCGTTGATATATGGAAATAGACGGCGCGGCGCGTATGCAGCAGCCGGATCAGCGGACGGTGATGCTTGGTTAAGGTTCAAGAAAAGATATTGTTTATTACCCTTTGACCCTACATAAGATGACTCAAACATCGTATTGTGACCCAGCTGGTATTGAACAGTCAGGTGGTATTGCATTACATACGGCGTCCGGAGATCGTTCTGTAGCGAAAACAGGAGTGGGGTGTTCGGCTCAGTTAGGGCATTCGCTGGAAATCCCTGAGATAGCACACTAAGACCAGGAATAGAGCAGTCTTCAGCAGCTGCATTATAAGAAGGCAGGCTGCACGGGACGCTATATACTTCGGTGCCGAGACTTCTCAAGGAAGGCTCATACTTGGTGGTTTTCAATTCACGCTACGTTATGACGGCGAAACCGAGTATCGTAAAAGAACTCCCTGCAATTGTTCGAGTCCGCGCGAGTCTCCTCGCGGACGTTCAATCTTGGGCCTCCTACCAGGCTGCGCGACAAGGCGTCATGATGTTGAGTTGAGCGAATGGACGTTTTCTCAAAAGCAAAACAGTCGCAAGTCATGGCTGCGATACGCCACCGAGGCAACCGTAGCACTGAACTTATGTTTGCAGCCCTGCTGATGCGGGCGCGGGTGTCAGGCTGGAAGCTGCACTCTTTAGAGGTCACGGGCAAGCCGGATTTTTACTTTCCGACACGGCAAGTGGCGATTTTTGTCGACGGATGCTTTTGGCATGGTTGTCCAAAGTGTTTTCAAGCGCCTCAACAAAACGCGTTGTTCTGGGCAAAAACAATCGAGCGCAATCGCAAACACGACAGGAAGGTGGCACGCAGCTTGCGTAGTGAAGGCATCAAGGTGATTCGTCTGTGGGAGCACGACCTGCAGAGTCGGACATGGAAACTCCGAAAAGTTCTTGAGCTGCTTGACCCCGCAAACAGCCCTCCTGTGTGAACGCGTTTCTCCGACGGCCGCCCCGAGCTGCTGTCGCTATCGCCTTCGTACCAATCACGCGCAGTCGGAGTCAGGCTGGTGCTGTCGTTCGAGAACAGGGTTTAAGCGCGGTCAAGTTCGGTTGGGACCCGATGGGGCAAAACGCAAAACAGGATGTTGACCTGGTTCGGCAAGGCAGGCGAGGAATTGGAGAGGAAGGCGACCTCATGATTGATGCCGGCCTGGTCTGGGACGCAAAGACCGCTTTGCAGCGGGCGCATGCGTTTGAAGAATTTAATCCATTCTGGTTGGAAGAACCACTCAGTCCCGACGACTACGAAGGATACCGCAAGCTCTCGGAAGGAACATCGATTCGGATCGCTGTCGGCGAGGAGGAGAGCAACCGCCTTTCCTTTCTCGAGTTAATGGACAAGGGCCAGATCGACGTCGTGCAGGTAGACCTTACGCGCTGCGGTGGATTCACTGAGGCAATGAAGATTGCCAGCTTAGCTCAAGACCGAGGCCTGGCGGTCGCCAACCACGGCTTTACCACCTATATCAATGTCAATGCCGCACTTCACTTTCTGAACTCAATCCCGAACTCTCTCATCGTGGAATTCGTGGTCGATAGAAGAAACAACATTGCGCAACCAGATCACTCACCAGAAACCCTTAGCAGTGGATGGCTTCCTGAACATACCCGATTCGCCAGGCTTGGGGATCGATTTGAACGAAGAAGCTATTGCCAAGTTGCGAGTAGTCTAGCTGCGACGACCGATTGCCTGCAGGATGCTCCCCGAAGCTCTCGAAGAGCATCTACTCGCAACATCACACTGGGCCGAAATCACCTGATCTCAACTTCTCGAGGAAGATTCATGCTTAACCTTATCGCTGACTTCGGTGACCAATGCGCAGGGTGCCCTGCATGGGCGGCGAGATCGTTGCCATGGCATTGCGATTGCTTCCTGAACAAATATGAGATTCGATCCTTTTACCAACTTCCGGAGGTCCTGGCATGAAAGCCGCCGTATTACGCAATTATGATGAACAGCTGTCCGGCCCTGAGTTTGTATCTCTTGAAGAGATTCCGGACCCACAAATTGACAAGGGCACAGATGTCATCGTTCGCATTGGCGGTGCGGGAGTTTGCAGGACGGATCTCCATGTCGTCGAGGGTTTATGGCGAAGCCGCGTACATATCGAGCTGCCCTTTGTAATGGGGCATGAAAACGCAGGATGGGTGGAAGACGTTGGCAAGGATGTCCAGGGTATTAAGCGTGGGGATCCGGTGATCTGTCACCCGCTGTTCAGCTGCGGTCACGGATCTGGCGGCTCGTCGCGGAGAGGGTATGCATTCCGCAGAGAGTACCTTTCCAGGCATTGACGCCAACGGTGGCTATGCCGAGTTGCTCAAGACCTCAGAGCGGGCTGTCGTTAAACTGCAAACCACCTTGTCTCCCAAGGACGTAGCCCCCTATGCAGATGCCGGGCTTACAGCCTACCGAGCAGCAAAGAAGGCATCGCGCCATCTACTTCCGCGCCAGTTTGCCGTGGTCATCGGAGCCGGCGGGTCGGGACATATCGGCATCCAAGTACTGCGCGCATTGTCGGCGGCCACCATCATTGTCGTGGATCGCTCTCCTGCAGCATTGGAGTTAGCCAAGCAGCTTGGGTCCGATTACAACATAATGGCTGATAGCACAGCGCTCGAAGAAATCCGGGCGCTAACGCATGGAAAGGGACCTGAGGCGGTCATCGATTTTGTGGGCGAAGGAAGCACGATAAGCGAGGGTTTCGCCATGACTCGGAACGCCGGTTACTACTACGCCGTCGGTTATGGCGGTGAGCTCAGGATTCCGACCATGGACCTGATTACCACGGAAAAGACTATTGTTGGCAATCTCGTCGGAACCTACCCCGAGTTAGTGGAACTCATTGGATCTAGCCGATCGTGGCCTGGTTCACCTTACGACGCAGGAATACAGGCTTGCGGATGCAAATCAAGCATTGCAGGATTTAAAGGCAGCAAAAGTAAGGGGGCGCGCCGTGCTGATTCCGTAAATTGGATCATCCGAGCCTTTATGCACGCGGCAACGGCCAATGACTACCTGCGGAGCTGGGAAATGGCATTCACTTCACCACCGACAACCATCTCGCAGCTGATCTTGCTTGGCCGTCAACCTACTTCAGCAAGCCTGATGTATTTGGAAAGATGCCAATTTTGCTTGTGAATATCCGCACAAGTACTCGTAAACGCAGCAAGATCTGTTTTCGATGAAAGGTTGAACATCACATGTTTACCACTGATAAAGGGGAAGAGATTTTTATCATCGATGGGCACGTGCATTGCTGGGACGGTTCGCCGGAGAATCAGCGAAACCTGACCGAACAAAACTCTGTCATGGCAAAGCTCTATCCGGAGCGGTTTATCGTGAACGGAGCCTTCGATCCCCGAGAAGGAGATTTAGGGCTCGATGCTTTGGATGCCCTGTCCGCAAAGTACGGGCTCAAAGGAGTAAAGCTCTACACGGCCGAGTGGCATGGCGACTCCAAAGGATGTAAGCTGAGCGATCCCTGGGCGAGCCGCTATCTTGAGAGATGCGAAAAGCTGGGTATCAAGAACATCCATGTGCACAAGGGACCCACCATTCGGCTGCTCAACAAGGACGCGTTCGACGTGCATGATGTGGATGATGCCGCCACGAACTTTCCGAACCTGAACTTCATCGTCGAGCATGTTGGCTTACCAAGACTCGATGACTTTTGTTGGATCGCGAAACAGGACAAAAACATCTATGGCGGGCTGGCCGTCGCTGCCGCGTTTGTTGCCCTACGGCCTGGCTACTTCGGGCAATTAATGGCGGAATTGCTTTACTGGCTGGGACCTAGCTAAGCGGCTTCTTTTTGGGAGCGACTATGCTATCTACCATCCAAAGTGCTGGTGGAGGCGTTCATGGGCTATGAACTACCGGAGGAACTGCAGAAGGAGTATCAGGTCCACTTCGGCCTGGAGGAAAAGAGAAAGATTCTTGGATTGAACGCGGCCCGACTTAACGATATTGACATTGCGGCACAAGCGCAAAAGACCCGAAAGTTCGAGGAACAGGCAAAGTCCATCCCCAAAGTCTGATTTGCTCGAGACAATCATTGGTTAAGGATAGATATCATGGAGCGTACTGAGATCGATCACGAGTCACGCCATCAAGAGATATGGAGAGCTCTATCTACGGTCTGCGATCCGGAACTGGACGAGGCGGTTACAGAACTGGGCTTCTTCCAGGAAGTATCCATCGGCCCAGATGGAGATGTCTGGGTAAGGTTTCGCCTCCCAACCTTTTGGTGCTCTGCCAACTTCGCATATCTGATGGCAAGCGATATGCGTGATGCGATTGCTCGTTTGGCTTGGACGCGGGAGATCAGTATGCAGCTGATAGACCACTCCGTCTTGGCAGAGGTTAGTAGCGGGAGCTCTTCCGGTAAATCTTTCCGGGAGATTTTCCGGTTGAAGGCAAAGGAAGATCTCGAGGGTATCCGTTCAACCTTCCGCAGAAAATCCTTCCAAAGACGCCAAGAGGCTTTGCTTCGCCATCTGCTGGGCAGAGGTGAGACGATTCCTGATTTGTCGAGCATGTGTCTCGCTGAGCTCAACCAGCTTAACCTCGACAATGAGGGTGGTGCTTTTCGCACACGTTATATCCAGGCACGAACCGCGCTTGGTTTCTGCCCACATTCATCGGTACCTGCCTTTCATGATGTCCAGGGAAGGCCACTCGATCCTGGTGAGTTCGCCAATTACTTACAGCAACTTCGTCGCGTTCGCCTAAACACTGAATTCAATGCAGAAATATGCCGTGGTTTACTCGCAGTGCGATCGGGCGCGAAACAAGAGGGCGCCCTTGTGCAGATCAAGGGCGCGATAGCTCGCGAAACAGCCGCAGCATTTGAACCTCCCGAATACCCTGTGGGCGTTCGATCCTTCAAGCCACCCGAGGCGTGCGCAGCGACTAACAGAGAATGCGGGGGGGGCTTTGATCGCGAGTCAATGAGTGAACTCCTCCGTAGACATCCGCGTTCTTCTTGTTCTACGGCTTGCGTCAGTTTTTGAGAATGGCGCCTACGGAATAGTCTTCGGTTATCGTTGTCCAAGTCCTAAGTTCAACCCCAGTTTCCAGAGGAGAATATGATCCAAGCCTATTTTGAGGAGTGGTCAAGGCGTCCCGGTGATCGTGTGCGAATGGCGATTAGCACATCTCATACCAGAGTCCGCGCGGTGCTCGAACGTATCAGTTCTGGCCCTGGGTCCAAAGGCGAGTGTCGCGTTGATACCGAGAGTCTCGCAGATGTCGTCGATGTTACTGTTCCAGGTCGTCTTCAGAACACGAAGGTTGGGTCTTTTGCCACCCTGCCACTACCCTCTCAAAAACTTGAAGGCGCGCTGACTGTGCATTGTTGGGTATGGCCCACCGTTCCAGATCGAAGCAAGGAACAGATTGTCTGGTCTCTAGGTGACCCAAACGGGGGAGTATCTCTGGTACTGGTCAACGGAGGTATTGAGGTTCACGCGAAAGGCAGGTCCGAACCGCTCGTAATGGCCGGACTAACTATTAATCCACGCCGTTGGTATTCAGTGGCAGTGGGAATCGGTGAGGATGCAACGATCATCGATGTGGCGCTCGTCTCTGGTTGGTCCGTGAACTCGCGCAGCACAGCAGCCGGCGGAGGTGCTATGTCTTCACCGCCAGCGTGTTTGCTACTGGCCTGTAGCCAGAATGACCAGAACGGGTTCCCCGTCAACCTATTCAATGGGAAGATCGATACGCCTCGTATTTATGCAGGGAGCCTGACAGACATGCAACGGTTGGATTTGCACCGGCGTGGGCTCTGCGACCATCAGCCCGTTGCAAGCTGGCACTTTTCCCGGGACTGGGGCAGCCAGACAATCGCCGTCGACGCAGGCGGCGGCCCGAGCGGTACCATTTTCAACGGTGCGGAGCGCGGTGTCACTGGGCATAACTGGGATGGTACCCATGAGACGTTCCTCACTGCGCCTGAGCAATATGGAGCTGTGCAATTCCACGAGGACGACATAGTGGACTGCGCCTGGGACTATGATCTCGACTTTACGCTGCCGGCTAACCTGAAGAGTGGCGTATACGCAGTTAGACTCGAAGCCGGATCGGCCACCGATCGGCATCCATTTTTCGTGATGGCCGCGCCAAGCGATAGCGCTCCTCTACTGGTCCTGTTTCCAACCAATACTTATCTTGCCTACAGAAACAATCACCTGTCAGCCAGTGACATGTCTTCCTGCATGCCCCATCAGAAGGTTGTCCCCGAAGATGAGCAGCTTCTGTTCCGAGAACCCGGCTTGGGGCGATCCGTCTACGATGTTCATTCCGATGGATCTCCGGTCCGATATGCCAGCCGCCGCCGGCCCTTGGTCGATCTTCGCCCGGCAGTGCCAAGCTGGCTAAGCGACTCTTATCGCCACTTCGCTGCTGACCTATATCTAATCGAGTGGCTCGAACGACTTGGGGTAGGCTACCACGTGGCCACCGATGAAGACCTCGAGCGCGAAGGTCAAGATCTTTTGGGAAAGTATAAGGTTCTTTTAACCGGCTCGCACCCGGAGTATTGGACGCGCGCTGGCCTTCTGATCCTGAAGAGTTACCTTTCCTGCGGCGGTAGACTCATGTATCTGGGTGGAAACGGTTTCTACTGGTTTACCAGCCGAGATCCGCAGCGCCCATGGATCATCGAGGTCAGGCGGGATCATTCTGGCACTCGTTCCTGGGATGCACCCTATGGCGAGCGCATGCATGCCAGCACCTGTGAGTTTGGAGGTATTTGGCGGTCGCGGGGAGAGGGCCCCAATAAAATCGTCGGGGTCGGCTTCTCCGCAGAAGGCTGGTCTCGCGGCTGTGGCTATCGACGTACAGCGGCCAGCCACGCAGGAGTCGGCGACATCTTCTTCGCGGGAGTCGAAGATGAAATCATAGGAGATCGCGGCCATGTGCTCGGTGGAGCAGTGGGCGACGAAATCGATCGCTTCGATCTAGCTCTAGGCAGCCCCGACCATGCGGAAGTTCTGGCATCGTCCACGGGTGTTGGCCGCGAATATCAGCTGGTCATCGAGGATCAGATATTAGCCTTACCGGATCAAGACGGAGCTGGTCGTCCCGACTTGGTGCGTGCCGACATGGTCTATTTTCCAATAGAAGGCGGAGGCGCCGTATTTTCAGTCGGTTCTGTAACCTACGCCGGCGCCATGGCATGGAACGATTTCGATAATGCCGCGGCGCGGGTAGCAACGAACGTCCTACGGACCTTCGCCTCTAAAGCTTGTCTGGATAGCTCGGACACTCCGGACGCCTAACGCCTCAATAGCTCTTAACCATATCTAGCAGCGGGGGAAACGTGAGCCGATGAATAGTGAACTGAAGCTGGCGCAACACATAGCGGCAAAGGATGTTACCCAAGGGCATGTCGCCTGTTGGTGGCTAGGAGGGTCGGGTTTTGTCTTCAAGACACATGCCGGCACGGTCGTCTATCTTGATCCTTATCTCTCCAATTCGGTTAAAGATACCAGGATGCGGGGCCGCATGAAGGCGACGATCGCACCGCTTTTGAAAAAGATCGCGACTGTCATCTTATACTCTTCTGCCTTCAAAAGGCTTCTGAGCGTAACCCAAGTGGCATCCGCATCAGCGGGCCACGTGTTTCACACCCAGCTTACGCATAGTCTTCAAGTCGCCCAAGTCGGTCGTCGGCTCGCAGAAAAATTGCATAAAAGACAAGGAGATCTAGCCCTGGCCTTGGGTGGACTCAATCCTGATCTAGTGGAAACGGCCTGTCTGGCACACGATCTCGGCCATCCACCGTTTGGGCACCTGGCGGAAGAAGTTCTCGATAAGAATGCTAGATGTTGTGGTGGCTTCGAGGGCAATGCGCAGAGCTTCCGAATCGTTACTAGGCTGGGCATTCGAGCGCTTAATCATCCTGGGCTAAATCTCACACGAGGGAGCCTCCGAGGAATTCTCAAGTACCCCTGGGTTCATTCAAATCAACGGAAAGACTCAAATCACCCGACCGGTCGAAAGCCCAAATGGGGCACCTACGATTGCGACCGAGAGACGTTCCACTGGGTATGGAGTGATCCGGACGATGGGCCGGTTCCGCGTGCTCCAGAAGCCGAGATAATGGAGTGGGCTGATGATTTGACGTACTCTGTGCATGACGTGGAGGATTTTTTCCGGGCGGGCCTCATACCACTTCACCTGTTGAAATCGTATGGTGAAACCCGCGGTAAGGAGAGAGAGCGATTCTTCGCGTACATGGCTCAAAGCGAGCCAAAAGACAAAAGCCTAGCGGCTCTTTCTGAGAAGGAGATCGCAAAGATTTTCGACGACGTCTTGTA
>PLZN01000028.1 GCA_003152195.1 Acidobacteriaceae bacterium | reverse complement strand
GCAAAAGACCATCGTGGTCGAGGTGGAGATGCGCAAGACCCACCCTAAGTACAAGCGCGTAATCAAGATCAGCAAGAAGTTCTATGCCCATGATGAGCAGAACTCAGCCCGCCTCGGCGACGTGGTCAGGATCCGTGAGAGCCGCCCGCTGAGCAAATTGAAGCGGTGGACGTTGGAAGAGGTGATTCGCCGCTCCTCTCTGCCGCATGCCGAAGAGGTAGTGCAGCCCGTTGCTTAAGTGAATTTGTCATCCCGCCCGCCCCGGCGTGCCGTGGGACCGAAGCGAAGCGAAGTGGCATAAGGAGAGACGAGTATGGCAGTGCAGATGAGAAGCATGCTGGAGGTAGCCGATAATTCCGGCGCGCGCAGGTTGCAGATGATTCTGCCCCTGGGCGGCTCGAGCGGGAAAAAGGCGGGCTTGGGCGATGTGATTACTGCCTCCGTTAAGGAAGCTTCTCCCGATGGGCAGGTCAAGAAGGGCAATGTAGTGAAGGCGGTCGTGGTGCGGACACGGAAAGAATATCGCCGCCGTGACGGCACCTACATTCGCTTTGACCAGAACGCCGCGGTTTTGATCAATGATGCGGGAGAGCCGGTGGGCACGCGCGTCTTCGGGCCCGTCGCCCGCGAGTTGCGCGAGAAGAAGTNNAGAAGAAGTTTTTGAAGATTGTGTCCCTCGCCCCTGAAGTGCTCTAGGGACGGGAAGTGAGGAAGCGATGGCATTGAAGTTACAACGCAACGATACCGTGGAAGTGATTACCGGCACCGATAAGGGCAAGCGGGGCCGCGTGCTGCGCGTCTTGGGCGATAAGGATCGGGTACTGGTGGAGCATGTGCGGATGGTCAAGAAGCATGTCCATCCCAATCCGCAGCGCAACATCAAGGGCGGCATCGCCGAGCAGGAAGCGGCTATTCAGATCTCCAATGTGATGTTGGTCTGCGGCGCCTGCGGGCCGGTGCGCGTCGGTCACAAGTTTGAAGGCAATACCAAAGTTCGGGTGTGCAAGAAGTGCGGCCAGACGCTGGCGCCGAAGAAAAAGTAAGCCGGCCGAAAGCGGCAACCGGCATTGCGGAATTTGATCACGCAACGGTACACGGGCGCAAAGCCCACTCCGGGACCGTGAAAGAAGAGAGACGGAACGATGGCAAAGAAAGTAGAAGCGAGACTGAAAGACAAGTACCAAAAGGAAATCAGGCCGGCATTGTTGAAAGAGCTTGGCCTCAACAACCTCATGGCTGTGCCGCGCCTGGAGAAGATCGTTCTGAATATGGGTCTGGGCGAAGCGACGCAGAACGTGAAGGTGATGGATCCGTTGGTAGCTGACCTGGCATCGGTAGCCGGGCAAAAGCCGGTGACGACGCGGGCCAAGAAGTCCATCGCCGCCTTTAAGGTGCGCGAAGGTATGCCGATCGGCGCCATGGTGACCTTGCGCGGCGATATCATGTACGAATTTCTCGACCGCCTGGTCTCTGTGGCGCTACCCCGCGTGCGTGATTTCAAGGGCGTATCCACCAAGAGCTTCGACGGGCGCGGCAATTACACCCTGGGTATGCGTGACCAGTTGATTTTTCCCGAGGTCGACTATGCGCGGGTGGAAAAATTGAAAGGCATGAACGTCACCATTGTGACGACAGCCAAGGACGACAACCAGGCGCGTGCCCTGCTGCGGCAGTTCGGCATACCCTTCCGCCAGACGGCGTAAGCAGCGCGCAGCCCAGAGAGGATTTGAAAGAGAGACGATGGCAACGACAGCGAAACGAGTCAAAGACGCACGCAAGCCGAAGTTTTCCAGCCGCCAGCACAATCGCTGCAAGATTTGCGGCCGGCCACGCGCGTACCTGCGCAAATTTGGCCTGTGCCGTTTGTGCTTCCGCCAGTTGGCGCTCCGGGGCGAAATTCCCGGTGTCGTCAAGTCGAGTTGGTAAGTAACCGTCCCGGTGTAACAACAACATTCCCGCTGGTTCTGCGGCTTCGGAAAATGATCCAATAACGGTCCGGGCCGGAGCGAACGGGGAGTGGAGGAGAGAGAATGAGTTTGACCGATCCAGTAGCCGACTTTGTGACGCGCATCCGCAACTCCATTCGTGCGCGCCACCAAAAGCTGGATGTTCCGGCATCGAAGCTGAAGACCGAGATTGCCCGCATCCTCAAGGAAGAAGGCTACATCGCCAACTACAAGGCGGCGGAAGAGAATGGCCGCGCTGTGCTGCGGGTCTACCTCAAGTACGGCGCCAACAACGAAGCCGCAATCCGCGACCTGTCGCGCATCTCGCGTCCAGGCTGCCGTGTCTATGTCGGCCGGGACGAGATTAAGCGTGTTCAAAGCGGCCTTGGCATCAGCATCATGACCACGCCGCGGGGCGTAATGACGGGCCGGCAGGCGCGGCGCGAAGGCGTCGGCGGCGAGATCCTCTGCGAGGTCTGGTAAAGCGTTTCGCACGGAAGAATTGAGCGCAGCGTTTTTTGCGCTCTGGCTGCAGTGGAACGGTGGCTGGCATGACGGCCGGCAACCGCGACTCGCAAGCCGTGAAGGGTTGAAAAAAGTATGTCGCGTATAGGTAAGAAACCGATTCCGTTGCCCGCAACCGTGAAGTACAAGGTGCAGGGCAACGCCGTGCTGGTCGAGGGGCCAAAGGGCAAGTTGAGTGCCATGCTGCCTGCGGGCATCACGCTCGAAACCAAGGATGGAAATCTGCTCGCGGTACGGGAGAAGGAATCCCTGGCGGCCCTGCATGGTTTGACTCGGGCACTGGTCTCGAATGCCGTCGAAGGCGTGACCAAGGGCTGGACCAAGGAGCTGGATATTGTCGGCATCGGCTATCGCGCCGAGCTGAAGGGAAAAGGAACGGTCGTCTTCACCCTGGGCTTTTCCCATCCCATCGAGTTCCCCCTGCCGACGGGCATTGATGTGGCGGTTGATCCAAAGCAGACCCGGCTGACGATCAGCGGCATCGACCGGCAAAAAGTGGGCCAGGTAGCTGCTGACATGCGTTCGCTGCGTAAACCGGACCCCTACAAAAATAAGGGTGTGCGCTATGTGGGCGAGCGCCTGAAGAAGAAGGTCGGCAAGACCGGCGCCAAGTAAGCTGAACGCCCGGTTTTCCTGTCGAGGCTTTGTGGGTCAGCGAAATGCATGCGGCTTTCCTTAAAGAAAGCCGCACACGCGGCTCTCGATGGGGAAGCGGGGCAGGAATTCCGGGACGGGGTTGCAGGGCAGCTCCGCTTTTAGGAAGGGAAGAATCAATGATTCCGTTACGGCAGAGAAATGTAATCCGCCAGCGCATCCACTTTCGCATTCGCCAAAAGATGCAAGGCACCGCCGAGCGTCCGCGGCTGAACGTATACCGTTCGCTGAACCACATTTACGCCCAGATCGTCGACGATGCCAAGGGGGAAACGATTCTCTCGGCCTCGACCCTGGCGGCCAAAATCAAGACGGGCGGCAACGTGGCCGCGGCCAAGGAAGTTGGCAAACTGGTGGCCGAGCGGGCAATCGAAAAGGGAATCAAGCGGGTGGTTTTTGACCGCGGCGGCTACCTCTATCACGG
>PLZN01000325.1 GCA_003152195.1 Acidobacteriaceae bacterium | reverse complement strand
CCAGGACGTCAGTCCTGGGTAGACTCGGATGTAACCGGAAGAGTCCCGAAAGGGACGGCTGAAGGCGTATCTCGCGTATGGATGAATTCAGCCGTCCCTTCGGGACTGGGCGCATTTTTAACCTGACCCAGGACTGACGTCCTGGGCTACTTTCAACCGTCCCGGAAATGCCGGGACTCTGATCATCTCTGCTCCCCGCTTAGTTCGACGCTTCGCTATGGCACCAGCAATCAGGAGTTTTGAGAGTGGGTTCGTGAAAGCAAATCAAAGCGTAGGTCGGCCGGTGAAGGTCGCCATTCTGGGCTTCGGTACCGTGGGTACTTCGGTAGCCCGCATTCTATGTGAGCACCCGCAAGGCGTGACGCTCAGCTGCATCTTCAATCGCGGCATCGACCGCAAACGCGTTCCCTGGATTCCCTCGTCAGTGCTCTGGACGGAGAACTTCGAAGAGGTCCTTGCCAGCAATCCCGACATCGTCGTTGAGTTGGCAGGCGGCTTGCATCCGGCGGGTGCGTGGGTGCGAAGATCGCTGGCCGCAGGCAAATCCGTGGTCACAGCCAACAAGAAAATGATTGCCGAGCACGGCCCGGNNGGCATTCTGAACGGCACCTGCAATTTCATTCTCAGCAACATGGAAAACGGCGCCGAGTTCGATTCGGCGTTGCGCGAGGCGCAGGAGCGCGGATACGCCGAAGCCAATCCCACGGAAGATGTCGACGGCTTCGATGCGCGGGCCAAGCTGGTCATCCTCTCGCGCATTGGACTCCGCATGGAGGTGCTGCCGGAAGAGGTCGACTGCCGCACCATCCGGGATGTCTCAGCCATCGACTTCGCCTATGCGAAGGAGCTGAACTGCACCATCCGGCAGATTTCGCGCGCCGAGGTCAGAAATCAGGAATTGCTGGCCACCGTGGGGCCGATGCTTGTCCCGCGCAGCTCGCCTCTGTCGTGGTCGCGCGCCACGGAGAACATGGTCATTTCCGGCGGCCAATACGGAGGCGAAACCGTCTTCTCCGGGCATGGCGCGGGAGGCAATCCCACCGCCGTCGCTGTGCTCTCCGACGTGCTTGCGATCGCACATGGCGGTTGTCCCGTGACCATCACCAGCAGCCGGGCTCGTGTCGACGGCGATCTCACCGTGCCCCACTACATAAGATTTATCGTCGATGACCGGCCCGGTATCGTGGCGGAGATTGCCGGTGACCTTGCCGGGCAGCACATCAACATTAATGCCCTCTTGCAAAAGCCAGGTTACCCGAAAGACCGCCTGCCCTTTGTGGTCACGGTCGAACCTTGCCGCAGCTCGGCGCTGAAAGCGGCCCTGGCGAAAATCGCTCGGCTGGATTGTATGCAGGCTCCGCCGTTTGATCTGCAAATGCTGGAAGAACAGCTTTCCTGACGTTGGCGATTCAAAATCCCAGGACGGGGTGTGGTTCGTACGGCTCCTCGAGCGCCTTTATCTCGCTTTCGTCCAGATGAACTTCCAGCGCCGCAATGGCCTGATCCAGGTGCGGGAGCTTGCTGGCGCCGATGATCGGAGAGCTCACTCCCGGCTTTGTCAGAATCCAGGCCAAGGCGACCTGCGCGTTCTGGATACCGCGATTCTTGGCGATCTCGGTCAACCGGTCGACCACCGTGAAGTCCGACGGGCGATAGTAAAGCCTTTGCGCGAAACCGTCAGTTTTTGCACGGATGGTTTCGCCTTGAGTTTCAGCATTCCGATTTCCGGCAAGAAAACCACGCGCCAGGGGGCTCCAGGGAATCACTCCCACGCCCTCGTCAAGGCACAGCGGAATCATCTCCCGTTCTTCTTCCCGGTAGACCAGGTTGTAGTGGTTCTGCATGGTCACAAAGCGGGTGAGGCCCATCAAGTCAGAGGTGTGCAGCATTTTAAGAAATTGCCATGCAGCCATCGATGAAGCGCCGATGTAGAGAGCCTTACCGGAGCGCACTACCTGGTCCAGCGCTTCGAGAGTCTCTTCGATGGGAGTGTGTGGATCAAAGCGGTGAATCTGATAAAGATCCACATAATCCGTTTGCAAGCGGCGCAAACTGTCATCGATGGCGTGCAAAATGTGCTTGCGGGAGAGGCCGCTCTGGTTCGGATCGTCACCCATGGCGTTGAAGACCTTGGTCGCGATCACCACCTTATCCCGAGATGGGCCAAACTCCTTGAGCGCGCGCCCGGTGATCTCTTCGCTGACCCCGAGCGAGTACACATCCGCCGTGTCAAAGAAATTGATACCGGCTTCGATCGCGCGCCGGAAGAACGGCCGGGCCTCCTCTTCCTCCAGTATCCACTCGCGCCACTTCTTCGAGCCGTAGGTCATGGTTCCGAGGCAGATTCGGGAAACCTTCAGGCCAGTCGAACCAAGGTTGACGTATTCCATTGCACCTCCGTGGGGTTCGAAATCGATTATGCTGTGAGCCGAATCACATATTTATGGACCAACAGAAACCTGCGGTTTCTGCAAACCGCGGATTTCGATGCAGCTTGTGAACGAAAGGAACTACCCCTTTTGCGCGCTGGCCAACTTTACCTCTGCTTCGTGGATCACTTCGTTGGCTTCCTTATACTTCTCTGGATTTTCTCCGGCTTCATTCCACATCTTTTCGCCGCTTTCAAGTTCGCGCTGCGCTTCGCCGGTATCAATTTCTTCTGGCTTTATGGCGTTTTGCGCCAGGATGGTCACCCGGTCGGGCAGCACTTCAACGAAGCCCCACACTACGAAATAGTTTTGATCGCCCCCGCTTACGCCGTGCAGTCTCACTTCGCCCACGCCCAACTCGGCCAGCAACGGAGCGTGCCCGTAGAGCACCTCCAAATAGCCGGACTTCGACGGAAGCTCGACGGCGTCTGCCTCTTCGTCGATCAACACTCGATCCGGCGTTACCAGCCGGACATGCAGTTGATTGCCTGACTCTGCCATGGCGGTTATGCGTCCTTCATGCCTTTGGCTGCCTCGAGTACTTCCTCGATGGTGCCCTTCATATAAAAAGCCTGCTC
Organism: Acidobacteriaceae bacterium; assembly: GCA_003152195.1. Classification (GTDB taxonomy): domain Bacteria; phylum Acidobacteriota; class Terriglobia; order Terriglobales; family Acidobacteriaceae; genus PALSA-350. The sequence continues at coordinate 207 of PLZN01000325.1, read as the reverse complement.
CGGAATATTGTCGTGCTTGCCCTCGATGATCTCCTTGAAGCTGCGCACCGTATCCTCGACTTTTACGTACTTTCCGGGTGCGCCCGTAAATACCTCAGCCACATGGAATGGCTGGGAGAGGAAACGCTGCACTTTTCGGGCGCGATTCACGGTGAGCTTGTCCTCTTCGGAGAGCTCGTCGATGCCCAGGATCGCGATGATGTCCTG
>PLZN01000246.1 GCA_003152195.1 Acidobacteriaceae bacterium | reverse complement strand
GAGGGAATGCTTTTCAGCACATCTCGGCCCAAAAGCTGTTTAGCCCGTACATGACGCGGTAACTGCGCGCCGTATGATCCATCTGACAATTACTCGAACCCTCGTCCGGTGGCGCGGCGTCCGCGATAGCTTAACGTCACTGCAACTTTTCGCGCGGACGCGAACTCGCTCGAAGGAGTGCGACATAAGCGTCTGCTGGAGGAGACTTTGGTGTTTACGGGAATCCACTCATGCGGTTCTGCGTCTTGCAAGCAACGGTTTTGCGTTCCATGATGGAGAGACGATGAGACCCACCAGCTGGTTCCCTGTTCAGGTTTCGGTTTGCGCAGTATTGTTGCTGTCTCCTGCGATCGCACTCTCTGGCAGCACGAACACCCATTCCAAATTTGTCGGAGCCTATCTATCCCAACCGCTCGACGGTGCGAAGACGGGTCCGTCTATGGATTTAAGCCTGGGCCCGGATGGCACGGCAACAGTTACGGAAGACCCGGGTAACGGCACCATCACCCTCTTCGGCCATTGGGTCGAGTCTGGCAGCCAGGTCATGGTAACTTTCGACGCCGCGGAGGGTAAGCCGGCCGAGCCTCCCATGCTCTTTCAACCCGGTCACGATGGACTGCAGGCGGCTACCTGGAACCACGCCACATGGGGCAAAGTGAATCCGCCGCCGATGAAGAAGGGATCTAAAGTGAAAGAGCGGTATTGGCTCACAACCAATCCATAGGTTTGCGTCTTCCTACGCACCCTTGGCGGATGCGTTGCACGGCTGAGGCAACCGCGTTGATGTTGCGCTAGCGGACGGACAGAAGCTACCGCTCACCTCACGCGGTATATCGAGGAATGGCGATAATTGCCTAATTTATTCCGATTTAGGTCGGAATTAGGTAGGGATTTTTGGGGCCAAGCGCTCTACTCTTCGTTCGATACAGGACATTTGGTCTGCGGAAAGCCGAAAGGCAACGGCGCTGAAAGACCCCGGCGCCGGGGGAGCCTAGTGTCCATCGAATGGAATCGGGCGGGTAATTCCGGGGGGGCGCATGAAATTAGCTATCGATATGAATTTAGATCTGTTTAGGCCGGACGATTCTTCCACCGCTACGCCAACCCCCCCCCCGTGCCGGCGCGTATATGGCCTCACTCGCATTGGTCGCTCTCGGTCTTGCGGGAAGCCTTACCGCGCGCCAGTCTTTGGTGTACGCCCAGGTTCCCGGCCGGCAGCCGGCCGTCGTCAAGCATCGTCATGCCACGCCGGAGCTCACCGGAAGCGATGGTTCCCAGACTGGAATCGCCGCTTTCCTGGGTAACTTCACGACCAGCGAAGCCCCGAACGGTCAGGTCATTGCGCTCTACCGCACATCCGACTGCTCGCTTACGCTGGTGACCGGCACCTACAACATCGGGCCAGGCACGTCTACCCAAACCGGAGACACGCCTAATTATGAGCGCTTGCTGCACTCAGAGGCGGGTCTCACCACAACCCCCGATGTCTTTCCTTCAAAATGTGCGATGGAGCCAATCCCGGTTTCGGCTCCCGGCCAGGTGCTTTTGTCGGCACAACAACAACCGGGGTCAACGTATTCGCCGCGATTTGCCCCACTTCCTCATTGAGTAACGGCTTGTACATCGTGGCCGGTACAAAGAGCTTCACCATAACCTCCTACGCCTTCGCCACCGCCGGCGTTCTTACTGCGGCAGACCTGAACGGGGACGGCAACGGCGACCTGGTCGTTACCAACAGCACCCTCACCACCNNCGATCGCCGCGGTCATCGATGACGTCAATGGAGATGGAAAGCTCGACATCGTCACGGTCTCCGATACCCAGGAGATCTCCGTCCTCCTCGGAAAGGGGGACGGCACCTTCGCCGCCGCCCAGAACTTCGCCGCTCCCACCCTGCCTGGGCAGACCAGCGCAACCGCCACGCCCATTGTCAACCTCATCACCGCCGACCTCCGGCACATCGGCAAGAAAAACATCATCTGCTCCAACGGCGCCGTGCTCCTCGGCAACGGCGAGGGCACCTTCACCGCCGTCTCAGCTCCGGCCTTCCCCTACGCTATAGGCACAAGCAACCAAGGGCCAAATCTCGCCAGCGGCGACTTCAACAACGATGGCAAGCCCGACCTCGTCCTCAGCACCGGAAGTAACGTCCTGACCTATCTCGGCAAAGGCGACGGTACCTTCACCGCGGGCAATAGCTACGCCACCATCGATACCGTCGGCTTCGTCGTGGTCGACGATCTCGATGGAGATGGAAACGCCGATATCTATGTCGGTCTGGGGAACGGCGGAGCCTATGGCGGCGGGGACAGTTCAGATCTCAACCTCTCCTACGCCCTCATGGGCCACGGCGACGGCACTTTTTCAGGCGCGCCCGCGATCATTGGCGACTACACCGGCAACAACCTCGGCGACGTCAACGGCGACGGCCTGCCCGATCTCATCACTAACGCTACCGGCCAATCCAACTCCCCCGGCCCCACTTTCACCGTCCAGCTCGGCACGGGCACACTCAATGGTTCCGCTGTGGCGACATACTCCACCAGCGCATTGACTACGGGAGCCCATAGCATCACTGCCCAGTATGGAGGCGACAGCAATTTTGCTGCCTCCACGTCACCCGCCGTCACGGTGACAGTTAAGGCCGTCCCAGCTTCCTTCACCGTCAGTGCAAGCCCGGCCAGCCTCTCCATCATGCCCGGCCAGAGTGGCATGACGACGCTCTCGGTCACACCGGCCGGTGGCTTCGCGCAAGCGGTGAGCTTTGCATGCAGCGGCCTGCCCTCTGAGGCGAGCTGCACCTTTGCGCCGGCAACGGTCACCCCAGGCGCAAGCGCCGCAACCACGACCTTGACGATTACAACAACCGCCCCGCAGGCAGCAGCGGAAAGAAGCCGGATCTACCGCTCTGGAATGACTGGGCTTTTGGCACTTGGCAGCTTGCTTCTGTTCGCAATGCCAGGAGCCAAACGTGCCGCTGGCTGGGGTCGATGGTTCGTGCTTGTCGTTGCACTGGCCCTGGGTGGAGGATTTATCGGCTGCGGAGGAGGTGGCAGCTCAGGCGGGAGTGGCGGCTCTAGCGGGAGTGGTGGCACCACAACAACAAACCCGGGAACTCCAGCGGGCACGAGCACCGTCACTGTCACTGCGACCTCCGGATCCATCAATCAAACTGCGGCGCTGCAAGTGACGGTGCCGTAGGGAAAGAGGTACGACGGATCCCAATCTCGGCATCCGGAAATCCCTCTTTGGGCTCTAGCATGCATTTCTAGCAATTGAGAGCAGGCTCGATGTTCCTGGGGGCAGTGCAACAAATCTGCGGGTGCCCCATCCTTCGCGTTGTTTGCGAAGGGTAGGATACCAGGAATCTCGATGCACACCGCCCCCGGATTTCGTACTGCGCGGCACTATCAATGACCACGCGTGCGGCTTTCTGAAAAGAAACAAACCCGTTTCATGCCGCGGTGGGTCGGCAACGCCGGTGGACGACTGAGAAGAAACAAGTTCTCGATTAAGCCGCCGTTGGTGTTTGGCACGGCAGGAAGCACCACGAAAAGGCGGGTGGGCCATCCTTTGCGTTCTTTGCAAAGGGTGGGATACGCGACGGTCGGTATCGAGATTCGTAATATCCCACCCTTCGCAAAAAGCGCNNATTTCCTACTGCGCGGCCCCAGCCATGGTCGCGTGTGGGGCTTTCGGAGGAAAGCCGCATGAAGTTCGGTGATCCACCAAACCCGGCAGGAAATCCAGGGTTACGTATCCCACCCATCTTGTCGCTGTGCTTCCTACCGTGCCCAACGCAACATCGCAGCTCCTCTGCTCACCTCTCGTAAGAAATCCGCTCGAGTTCCTTGGATGGGTCGTCACCCGATGTGAGCGACTTTCTGTTGGCTCACACTGCTGCCGTCACCACTTTTCAATTTGCGGAAGATGATCGTGGATAAGATAGTGAATCCGCCAAGAACGAGGAGCGCATGGTGGATGCCATGGATCATTTCCCGCGGGCTTGTGTGAACGCTAGCGGGAATGAAAAACGCGGTGGCTAGACCCGCCGACGCAACACCGAAACTAATGGACATTTGCTGCATTGTGCTGGCGATGGAACTTGCGTTGCTGGTCTGTTCTTCGCTGATGTCGGCATAGGTAAGGGTATTCATGCTGGTATATTGCAGCGAACTGAACATCCCATAACAGAGTGCTTGCAGCACGATGACCCAGACCGGTGTGCGGAGCCCGATGGTCGCGAAGAGTCCTAGAAGAAGGCCGAGGATCAGGGTGTTCGAGATCAGCACGCCGCGAAAGCCAACGCGAGCCAGAATCTTGGGCATGAGGAACTTCGTGCTCATGGCCGCGATCGCCTGGGGCATGATGAGCAGCCCGGACTGAATGGCGGTAAACCCGAGGCCAACCTGGTAGAGGAGCGGCAAAAGGAACGGCACTCCGCCGATGCCCAGGCGGGTGAAGAAACTGCCGCTCACCGCCGCGCTGAAGGTGCGAATACGAAATAGATTCAACTGCAGCAACGGATACGCAATCCCTTTCGCATGCAGCAAGTAGCCTGCGATGAGAGCGAGAGAGATTGTCAACAGCCCTACGATTTCGCCCACGCTCAGCGTATGTTCCCCAAATATCTCCAGCACGTACGACAGCAGGGCGATACCGGAACCGAACAGGATGAGCCCAACGATATCGAGCGGGCGGGTTCGCTCTTCGCGATAGTCAGGTAGATGGAGATAGACCATCAGCAAACCGAAGAGGCCTATCGGAATATTCACGAAAAAAATGACTCGCCAATGAAAGTATCCAACGATAAGACCACCCGCGATGGGCCCGAGCATTGGGCCAATCAGACCTGGAATGGCGACGAAGCTCATGGCACGGATGAGTTCGGACTTCGCGAACGTTCGCACCAGCGTGAGCCGGCCCACCGGCACCATCATGGCTCCGCCGCAGCCCTGCAGGATGCGGCAGGCCACCAGCAGATGAATGTTGCTCGATATGCCGCAGAGAAATGACCCAAGGGTGAAGAGGCCGATTGCGGACGCAAACACCCGGCGCGTTCCGAACCGATCGGCCATCCAGCCGCTGATCGGAATGAAAACGGCTAAGCTCAACGTATAGCTGGCCAGCACTGACTTCATGCTAAGCGGAGCTACATGGAGAGCCGCCGAGACGGCAGGCACGGCTGTATTCAGAATCGTCGTGTCCAGCGACTCCATAAAAAACGCAACCGCAACCAACCAGGGGAGAAGATGCTTGCTCGAGGCTGCCGGCGAGGGTGTGGGTGAAGGGACGTTGGTGGCATCGAGGGGGCGCATGAGCTTCGGACTGTATAATCACTTTACTAACGAAATCAGGAAGGTTGTCTGCCCTTGAAGAGCTTCGTCACTCCGGTAGTCCAATGCGCCGCTTGAGATCAGCGAAGCGCGGGTCGGCGTGGAGGCTGTCCAGGCGCGCGTCGGTTGTCAGATAAACGGCCATAAAGTAGGACCGGTCCTGGTAGGCCCGATCGAGCCACTCGAATACCTGATCTTTTTCTCCCAGGCCGGCATAAATGATTGCGAAGCTGTAGGGAGCGACGTAGCTGTGCGCCGATAACTCGTTCAAATGATCCAGGACCTTGTGCGCTTCGATCCTATTCCCCGACAACGCGTACGCATGTCCTAGGCCTGACCAAATCTCGGTGTTGTCCTTGTCTATTTCGAGCGCACGCTGAAACGCGGCAATCGCTTCCGGCGGCCTCCCTTTTTGTTCATAAGCCCGGCCCAGATAACAATGGTCAAACCAAAAATTGGGCTCGAGCTCGATGTCACTATGCAGTTGCTCAATCGCCGGGTCCCACTGTCGGGTAAAGACCAAAACTGATGCGACGAAAAAGTTCGCTAACGAAGAGAGCGGAGCGGCTTGCTCAGATCGCTTGGCTTCCGCGAGTGCCTCTGGGCCTCGCCCCATCGGCGCCAGGAACCAGGAGTAGTACCCGTGTGCCTCCGCATCATTCGGATTCAATTCAATGGCGCGCTTGAACTCCCTTTCGGCGGCGGCCCAATTCCACTCGTACCATTGGTTTTCTATCGCCAACGCCAGATGAGCGTCGGCGTCCGTCTCGTCGATTGCCAATGCTTTCTCAGCCGCGGCCTTTGCTTTGGGCCCCGCTTCGGCGGGACTCATGTACCAATCGTCCTGATTGATGTAGTTGTAAGCCAAACCGTTATAGGCCAAGCCATAGTTTGGATCGATGGCGATAGCCTGATTGAAGTAGTCGATACCCTTGGCGAGCCCGTCCTTGGTAAGTTTGTTGGTGTAGTACTTGCCCTTGAGATAGAGTTGATAGGCTTCAGGATTGCCGGTCGAGCCTTTGGTCAACTTCTGCTTATCCTCCGCGGAAAGTTGCGGGCCCAGCCGCTGAGAAACCTCCCTGGCGATGTCACTCTGCACCGCCAGCAGATCGGCCGGCTTGCGGTTGTACTGCTCGCCCCACAGTTCTTTGCCGTTACGAACGTCGTCCAGTTCGACGTCAATGGTAAGGTTGTCACCTCGCTGCACGACGCTGCCCGTGAGCACGGATTGGACGCCAAGCTCGTCGCCAACCTTTTGCGCATCCATCGGCTTACCTTTGTAATGCGATGCGACACTGTGGGGAATCACTTTCAAATTAGGCAGCCGCGCCAAGCTATTGTTGACGCTTTCGGTAATTCCATCGGAAATGTAGTCCGCATCGGGATTGTTGCTCCGATTCTCAAGAGGTAGAACGGCGATGGAATCAATCCGGCCTGTCCTGTACCCCTTCAGATATATGCCGGCTCCAGCGGCGCCGATCAGCAGCAGACTGACGGCAACAGCGATAGCGATTTTGCGCCGTTTGATTCGAGGGATGCCCCGTGTAGACGCTCCCTGGAGCGCGAGGCGGAGATCCGTTGCCGTCTGGAAGCGGCTGTCGGGAGGTTTCGACAGGCACCTGCGCACAATCGCTTCGAGCGCGGGCGGCGCGTTGAGCGGTTCCGGATCCTTGTACACGATGGCGCCGATGATCGCGGCCGCCGAGCCTCCGGAGAATGCGCGGTGTCCTGCGAGCATTTCGTGAAGCACGGCTCCAAACGAGAAAATATCGGAGCGCGCATCGGCCGGTCTGCCTTCGGCCTGCTCCGGCGACATGTACGCCGGAGTGCCCATGATGGTGCCAGCCTGGGTGACGCCTATCGTTTTGGTTTCGTCCGCGGCGACGCTGTCACTGCTCTGTTTCGCAAGCCCGAAGTCGAGCAGCTTGACCACACCGCCTGAGGTCGCAAGGATATTCGCGGGTTTGAGGTCGCGATGAATGATCCCTTTGGCGTGCGCAGCTTCGAGCGCTGCAGCGATCTGCGTGGCGAGCCGCAGGGCCTCAGCCGGCGGAAGAGCCTGCGGCTGTTCAAGGGAAACAATCGGCACCCCGTCAACGCATTCCATGACCAGATAATTCGGGCCGATATCGTAAATCTGGCAGATGTTGGGATGATTCAGCGCGGCGATGGCTTTGGCTTCACGCTCGAACCGCTCACTGAACTGCGCATCGGAAACTTTGATCGCGACGTCCCGATTCAAGCGCGCGTCTCGGGCGCGATACACTTCTCCCATACCGCCCGCGCCAATGGACGCAAGAATCTCGTAAGGGCCGAGTTTATCGCCCGCAGAAAGCGGCATATGAGGGACCGGGGTCAGTTTAAAGCAGTTTCACAATTACTGTCGCCTCATAAAGATCGCGAGGTGTGGTTTTCCTTGNNGAGAAAACCACGAAAAGGGCCTTTGCTTCGATCCACACCAATTGTGAAACCGCTCTAGTCCATCACAGCGGGGACGGGAAAGTATCACGGGGCATGCGGAGGTTGACTGAACCCAAAACCGCAGCGTGCAGCCGTGCGTAGTTCTCGATCAGCCGATCCTTATACCACGTTCCCCGATGACCGTGAATACTGACAGGAGATTGGTGGTCACAAGAAGCTGCCTAACTGTTTGCCTAGGTTGATGAGTTCTAGATCGCAGCCCGCCGATCGAGCAGAAACGTATAGACGAACTAACGTGCCCAGGCCCATGCTGTCTGTATGAGTAAGATATGTCAAGTCCAGCACGACCTCTCTTGGTGTCCGGGAACAGTTGGCTGACCTTGACATAGAGGACATCGTTTACACCCGCCACCAACTTACCGTGGCATCGCACAACCGCAGTGTTGCCGGCGCGATGAATGTCAAGCGTAAGTAGACTTGCGGTTGCTTTGTCAGACATCAGGCGTTGCCTTGTCGAAAGTTCCTGGATATGCGGGAAACCGATGTCCGGTGATTCTCGCATATCGCGGTAGAGAATGAAACGGGGATTACGGACGCAACCGGGTTGAGTACGGATCAGAGCTGTCCAAATTAGCCGAGTGGTCGAATTTGTTGCGTTGATGCTATTGGACAAACGAATGCTGAGCCTTGCATCGTCAAACCATGTCGTTCATAGGGAAGCGGTAGGTTAAAAGTATGCCGTCCAAATGGTTCCGGTGACAGCGGCTGTTATGAGTCCCGG
>PLZN01000094.1 GCA_003152195.1 Acidobacteriaceae bacterium | reverse complement strand
ACGCGGCATCACCGTGCCCGAGCCTACCTCGGTCGGCAGCGGAGCGCCTCACTCGAGCATCAATGATCCGAACGGAGTGCGCCTGGAGATGCTTGAATTCGCGCCAGGGTCGATGCAACGCAAAGCGATCGAGGCTTACAAGTAGTCGGTTTGTTTGAGCATCCCTTTGGCGGAGTGATGCGGGCGGCTGAAGATTCCTGATCTTGGACTCTTCCGCTGATTTGCGGTGGCACTTCTAACCCAGGTCTTGACGCTCTAGCACCCGAGTGTGCTCCCGCGGCACCAACACTGCGTCTGGGTGAAAGAGTTTGATTTAGCCGATCAGGAAGCGACTAAGTCCCGTATTACGCGCTAACCGGAAGCTATCTTGCGAATTGGGGACTCGGCCACCGCCCGCTTTCCGCCGGCGAGTAGTGCCTCGTGTCCGATTCTCTAGCCCAGGAACCCTTTGTCTTGCTGATGATCCCAAACAGCGCACGCCGCTCCTGACCGCAGACACCCGAAAATTCGCCTAGTGGAAGTGGGGGACGAGTTATTGCGCGGGTGCCGCCTAACTGCTCATGCAAAACCGTGTTCGAAAGGAATCATGAATGTCGCCAAACACATCGGTTGTCGAGGACGCGATCTTTGAAGACCGGCTGCTGAAAGCTTCGGAGGTCCAGCGGATCTTAAACCTGAGTCGGGCCAATGTCTATCGGCTCATTAAAGCTGAGGTCTTGCCCACCGTTCGAATCCGCGGTGCCGTGCGTGTGCCCTATGGTGATCTCGTGAAGTGGATCGCATCGCATACGACGCCAGGCGAAGGTTGACCTACCTGCTGACTTTCTGCTGACAAAGGCGCATATTCTAATAAGTGGAGAGGTTCGCATGAGAGCATTCAAAGTCCGACGCAACAACGAAGACTACTTCCGGGTGGATTTGCCCAAGGATGATTGAGCCTGTAAAGAGAGGAATGCCGCCGGGCGCGGGTAGGCTCACGGCGTAAGAGTAAGCGTCCGACAAGGCATCGGGCGGCACCAAGCCGCCTCACTCCTGCCTCAGACTGTGAAAGGAACGCTACCGTTCCGATCCCGAGACCCAGCGCACACCTGCAATGACCGTTGGCTTATAAAACTCGCGCTGATTGGGATAAATTGGGCTGCCTGTGTAGAATCCGAAGACTTCGTTGCTCAAGTTCAGCCCGGAAAAAGACTGCTTCAACACGAAAGGTGACCTGGAACGCGTAATCCAGGGCTAATGGTGGGCTGTTGGATCCTTCAGTATCCCGGCGGCGAGCTCCAAGCTGGTGCTCAATTTAGAAGGTTAAGCAGCGCGAGGATCTCAGCCTGAACCGCCGCCTTGAGCGTAGGTTCCCTCAACGGCGCCCACTGTGGGGAATGGGGAGCCGGAACCGGTACAGCAGTTCTTCGAGATTCGGCGAGCTTCGCAGGATCCACGGCTCCAATGTGCAGCAACACCGACTTCACTCCGGCACGGCCGTACTCCGAAAAATCTTCGGAAGTCATCTTCGCGGGCATTTCTATTACCGCGCTCGGAGCCATGCCACCTCTTAGCGCCACGGCCAGCCGACTCGTCAGCTCTGGATCGTTGTACACGGCTTCAACGCCTTGCATCCCCGCAGTGGGTTCGATGAGAGGCTCGCGCGGAGCGCCGCCTGCCTCGGCTTCGCCTTTGGCGATACGTGCGATGGACTGCAGAACACGCTTGCGAACCTGCGCGTCGAAAGTACGTACGGATAAGAGAAGTTGCACCTCGTCCGGAATGATGTTGTTCTTAGTGCCTCCACGGATAGCACCGACGGTGATTACTGCGGGACTCTGGGGATCCGTCTCACGCGAAATGATCGTTTGCCAAGTGACGATGGTGCGGGCGGCGATCACCACCGGATCGACCGTGTTCTGGGGCATTGCGCCGTGACCTCCGCGGCCAAAAATCGTGACGGTGAGGAAGTCGGCGGCAGACCGGAAGAAGCCCGCATGATAGCCGATCACTCCGGCTGGCAAAGTGTCGTCGTCGTGGAGTGCAATGGCGAAATCGGGTTTAGGGAATCGAACGAAGAGCCCATCCTTGAGCATGGCGGCCGCACCCGCACCGGTTTCCTCGGCTGGCTGGCCGATCAACATCAGAGTACCTTGCCACTGATTGAGATGCGCACTCATCCACTGCGCTGTTCCGGCCCAAGCGGCCATGTGAAGGTCGTGCCCGCAGGCGTGCATTACACCGGCTATTTCGCTGGAGAAAGGTAGACCAGTTTGCTCGGTGACCGGCAGGGCGTCGAGCTCGGTGCGCAGCATGACGACAGGCCCATCGCCGTTCTTGAGCAGTCCAACTATTCCGGTGCCTCCGACTCCGGTTGTTACTTTGTAGCCTAGGCCCTGAATGCGCGTAGCCAGTTTCGCGGCGGTCTGTTTTTCTTCAAAGGCCAGCTCCGGATGACTGTGCATATCCATGTAGAGCGCTTCCGCGCCTGGATAAAGGCTGTCGATTTCAGAGGGCTGGGGCCCAATAGGTGCAGCGCGACAACCCAGGGCGGCGATAAAAAGCCAGACGAAACGCATTAACTGGTAGGCTACACTAATTCGTTCCAGTCGGGAACGGAATGCGGCGTTCCAAACTG
>PLZN01000435.1 GCA_003152195.1 Acidobacteriaceae bacterium | reverse complement strand
TCTAAAGGCCGTACACTTCAATCCTTAAGCTTCTGGCTTTCTGCCAGCTTGCTTTGCGGCTCGAATGCTGCGTATCTCGTCCATTCGCTGAGCCAACAGTTTTTCCCGGCCCTGCTGCCGCGGATGGTAGAACTCGCGGCCGCGCAGATTCTCGGGCATGCAATCCATATCGGCTACGCCTTCTTCAACATCATGGGCATATTGGTAACCTTCACCGTAGCCGAATTGCTTCATCAGCGGTGTCGGCGCGTTCCTCAGATGAAGCGGCACGGGCTCCACGCGATGAGCTTCGATCTCGGCGGTTATCTCCCCGTAGGCGGTGTAAAGCGCATTGGATTTCGGGGCCAGCGCCAGGTAGACCGCAGCCTGGGCCAGTGCCAGATCGCCTTCCGGCGAGCCGAGAAAATCCATCGCGTCGCGTGCCGCCAAGGCCATTCGCAGGGCCTCAGGGGCGGCCAGGCCAATGTCTTCCACCGCCATGCGCACCAGCCGGCGGGCAACATACATGGCGTCTTCTCCGGCGCGCAGCATACGCCCTAACCAGTAGAGCGAAGCGTCGGCATCGCTGTTGCGTATGCTCTTGTGCAGCGCGGAGATCAGATTGAAGTGCTCCTCGCCCTGCTTATCGTAGAGCAGGACCCGTTGCTGCAAGGCACGCGCGACGATCTCCCGGGTGATGCGGGCACCATCGGTGCCAGGCCCACCGGCTGCCGCCAGCTTGGCTGCCGTCTCCACAGCGTTATACGCATAACGCGCGTCCCCACTGGAATAGCTGGCGATCATCTCCAGGGCCTCTTCGTCCGCCGTGACCTGGAGCGCGCCCAGGCCGCGCTCTTTGTCGCTGAGCGCCCGCTTAAGCAACTGTATCAGTTGCTCATCGGTCAGCGGCGCCAGCCGGTAAACACGGCAGCGCGAGAGCAGCGCGGCAATCACTTCAAAGGATGGGTTCTCCGTCGTTGCCCCGATCAGCCGGATCGTGCCTCGTTCGACATAGGGGAGGAACGCATCCTGCTGAGCCTTGTTGAAGCGGTGGATCTCGTCGATGAAGAGAATGGTCCGCGATCCGAAGCCGGAAGCTTTCTCCGCGTCCACCATCACCTGCTTGATTTCCTTGATGCCACCGAGCACCGCTGAAAATTCGATAAAGCTGGCTTGCGTGGTCTCGGCAATGATCTTGGCCAGGGTGGTCTTGCCCACGCCGGGCGGCCCCCACAGGATCATGGACGCCGCGTCATCGCGCTCGATCTCTACCCGCAAAGGCTTGCCGGGCCCAAGCAGATGCTCCTGGCCGACGTATTCGTCCAAGGTGCGAGGACGCATCCGTTCGGCGAGGGGAGCCGCCCTGGCGCTCGCCTTAAGCGCGCCTTCGTCGGGGATCTGGCTAAAGAGGCTCACGCGTGCACCTGTCCATTGTTTCGCACCGCAGCTAGCCGCTGCCGCGCGGCTTCGTAGAGCAACACGCTTCCCGCGATGGCCACATTCAGGCTCTCAACCGCGCCGGGGTAGGGAATGGTTACTCGCGCGTCCGCCCTGGCGATCCATGCATCGGGGAGCCCGGCGCCTTCATTGCCTACCAGTAAGGCGCTGGGCCCACGCAGATCCGCTTCGCCGGCGCCATCCCGCGCCACGGCCGCGAATACCCGCACGCCCTGCGCGCGCAGAGCGGCAAAAGCATCGTCCGCGGCCAGGGCCACCACCGGCAGGCGGAAGGCAGAGCCCGAGGATGCTCGCAGCGCCTTCGCGTTCCACAGGCTCACGGTGCCGGGAAGCAGGATCATGCCGGTGGCGCCGAAGGCCTCCGCCGACCGCACCAGTGTTCCCAGATTTCCCGGGTCCTGCAGCCCGGCCGCGATCACCACCAGGGGGGTTCCGCGGAGCATCGCTTGTACGGCGAACTCGGGCGCCTCGAGCAGGGCCGCGATACCCTGGGGATGCTCCGTCACCACGGCGCTCGCGAAGACTTCGTCCGCCACGATCAGCACTTCCGCACCGCCCAGCGCAAGGTGTTCCAGCAGGCCTTCGTTGCCGCTGCGCACAAACACCGTGTGCAGGATGAGGCCGCTCTTTACCGCTTCCTCTAGCAGGTGAAGGCCTTCGATGGCGATGTGGTTGGCAGCCGTCCTGGCCCCGTGCCCCAGGCCTGCGCGCAACTCCTTGACCCGGGCGTTCTGCCGGCTTTCAATCCTTCGCGGACCACGTTCTGCGGAAGACGTCATGGTTCGTCAACTCATCGCGATTGTACCCGCAGCTTCCGGAGAACGTGGAACCGTTGCGCCCTGACCGTGGTAACAGTCATCTTTCGTACGCGGAAGCGCGATTCCGGGGTAGACTGCGGCATGGGAGAAGCACCCGGATTTCCTGCTTCGAGGCACTCACCATGGCCGCGTATGCGGTTTTCTTCAAGGAAAACCGCATGAAGTTTGCCAACGCCACAAAGCTCGACAGGAAATTCGGGTAGTCCACGCTTGGCTGCGGCGAGCCCATCCCGCCATGGTGCCTGGTTACAAACGGGTCCGTCGGGGCGAGTGACTGCCCACCTGATGCCGGTCTGGTACTCTCGATGACATTGCACCAAGTCTGTCCCATGTTGGAGCTATCTTGTTGGCGGAAATTCTGCGTGTGCACCCGGACGAACCGGAGCGGGATCGGATCGAATACATCGTCTCCTGCCTGCGGAGCGGCAAGGTCGTAGGCATTCCTACCGATACCTTCTACGGTTTGGCGGTTGACCCGGTCAACCTGCGTGCAGTGGAGAGTATTTACGAGATCAAGACGCGCCTCAAGCACAAGCCACTGTCGCTGCTCATCGCCAACGCTGCCCAAGCCTACGAGCTGGCGCGCGAAATCGATTCCAGGTTTGACCTCCTGGCCGAGCGCTTCTGGCCGGGCCCGCTTACTTTGATTGTCCGCGCCGGCTCCCGTTTGCCCTTGCGTTCCACCGCCAATACCGGCAACGTGGCCTTACGCGTGCCCGATAGCGTCATTCCCCGGGCCATCGTCGAAGCGCTGGGATTGCCCATCACCGCCACCTCGGCCAATCTGCAGGGCCTGCCCGAGTGCAACTACGCGGCATGCGTGCGCGACCAGATCGGGAACCGCATTCCGCTCATCGTGGACGGCGGTCCCACGGGTCGCGGCGTTGCTACCACCATTGTCGATCTGTCGAGCAGCGATGGCGTCTGGAACATTCTCCGGGAAGGAGCTATTCCTACGCACGAGATTGCCTTAACCCTCCAGCGCTGAGCGGAGATCCGATGATGGTTCCCGACCCTGATCTGCCCCATGTGCGGCCAGCGGCCGCAACCGGATCATCGCTAACCGGCCGGCGCGTGCTTCGCGTGTTGCTGGCGGGGTGTCTGATCGCCATCGTGGGGTGGTTTCTGTGGCTATATGGACAGATCCATTTCTACGCCACCCACGATGAGGCGCGTCCCGCCGATGCCATCGCGGTCTTCGGCGCAGCCGAATACGATGGCCGCCCTTCGCCGGTGCTGCGAGCTCGTCTTGATCATGCTCTGGTGCTTTATCGGGAACACCTCGCACCCCTGGTGATCACCCTGGGCGGTGGGGGCGGCCAGCGAGACTCCGAAGGTGGCGTCGGCCATGACTACCTTCTGGCCCACGAGGTTCCAGAGAACCAGATTATTGCTGAGACGCAGAGCACGAACACCGAGGAATCCGCGGCCCGCCTCGGCGCCATTGCACGAGAGAACCACTTGAATCGCATCCTCGCTGTCTCCGATGGGACTCATCTGTTTCGCATCCGCGCACTCTGCGCCAGCCTCGGGCTGGACGTATTGACGTCCCCTCGTGCGGAGGTGCGGCCGCTAAGCGCTTGGGACGCCGCCCAGCGGCTGATGCATGAAATGTTCAGCTATACCCTTTGGCGTTTGAAGATGCATTAGGGGTCTCGGATAGCGACAGCGTTTTATTTCGGCTCGGTAGTTAGCGCGACCAAACGATGGGGCACCCATCGATCCGTGGTCAGGACAGAGTTTTGGAGCGAGGTTGGTCTGTTCATTGCTTCCTGAGCGCTTACAAGACAAACACTACGATCGCGATGACGGAAGCCGCGACGGTGGAAACGAAGTTCACCGCATCATTGTTGAGCCAGCCGCGCCGCTCGGCGGTCGCCCCGAGCAGGGAATCGACAAAGAGGCCGCCGATCGCGCCCACCCCGGCGGATAGCGCTCCGTGAGGACTCAGTCCCAGCGTGAACACTGCTACCAGCACCACCACAACCGCACCACTCGTACCCACCACCGTACCGGCCACGCTCACTGCTCCATTGCTGCCTGGCGCGACGCGGCGACCGGTGGTCAACAGCAACGGCTCGCCGCCCAGCACCTCTCCCAGTTCGCTTGCCACGGTATCCGCTGTTGCCTCAGCCAGGGAGGCAACCACGACCACAGCGCACCAGGCGCCAGGCAACAGATGGCCCAGTGCAGCGGCCGCCGCCAGCCCGGCAATTCCCAGGTTCGCCGCTACCTGGGCGGCGTTCCGGCCCCGTCCGTCTTCGCCTACTCCAAGCCGCTGTTTCTTGGCCCTGCCGAACCTGGTCGCGGAGAAGGTGAGCAGAAAGAGTGCGAGCAGCGGCGGCAGAGCGGAGTGAGGGGAAAGAGGAGCAAGCGAGAGCACCGCTGTGATTACTCCACCCGTCAGTGCGGCCAGGGGCGTGGCTGCGCCGGCCAGCCACACCAGGAGCGCCAACGCCAAGCTGATGACGAGCCCGGTTTGCGTGCCGCCATTCCATGCGGCCACGGCGTAGCGCAGGGTGGCTACCGCGCACAGTGGCGCCACCGCGGTCAACACCAGCCATGATTGCCAGCGCAGCCGGCCGTCATCCTCGCGTTCCATCATTATTGGCGTTCCACCATCATGGGATCTCGTTCACACCCCGCCCGGCTCATTTTGGGGCCGGCGTATCGCTGGAGACGTGCTCCCATTTACAATCATCTTTCTATCAAGAAATGAAACGTAGTGAGGTATTCACGGGTGCTTAGCGTGGCAAGGCTCCAGTCATGGAGCCGGCGGAGTGTGCAGTTGCCGGAGTTTGGGTTCAGGGGTCTCCAACGAATTGCTTGGTTGGACTGTGGTTCGCGGATCTTCCGGCCGGATTCGTACCAATCGCCCGGGTTGAGCGGTTGGCTGTGTCTTCCGCCTGTTGTGCTGGGCATCGCTGTCATGCTGGCCGGATGCGGAGAGACTCCCCGGCCCGTGGTCACCCCCGTGGCCGTTACTGGACCCGCCCCGCAGCCGCAGAGTTACGCAGTCGTGACCACCACGTCGGGCCTTGGCTCCGCCGGCTTAGCTAATGTTTTCGATGCCTCCGGTGACACCCTGCTGACCCAGGCCTTGCTGGGCAATGGCCCTCTGGCGCTCACGCTCAGCTCCAGTGCCGGCTCCGCCACGACCGCCAATACAGACGGCACGGTCAACACCTTCACGCCCTCCACCACCCTGCAGACCAAAAATATCCAGAGCAGCACGTTGCTGCAACCCGCGCAGCCCGTGAATCTGCTCTCCACCGCGAGCAATCTCTTCATCACCGAACCCAGCGTCCCCGCTGTGGCGGTGCTGGGTAACAATTCGAGTGGTGTTTACCAGCTCACGCAGCAGCTGCCAGTCCCCGCCAGCCCGATCAATCTGGCCGGCAACTCCAACGCCGCGCGCGTCTACTCCATCACCCAGGACAATGGCTCCAACCAGGTCGCTTTCGGTGATTGCGAGACGCCTTCGCAGGTCGCTACGCCCGGCCAGGTGCAGTCGATTGAAACCTCGACCGTAACCATCTCGCGCACCCTGCCGGTTGGGATCTGCCCCGTCTACGGCATTGGTTCGACGGACAATAACCGGGTGTTCATTCTCAATCGAGGCAGCGGAACCGTCACTGTCATCAACAGCCAGTTCAATGAGCTCGATACCACACCAAATCTGCCCAACCTTAATCCAGCCACGGGCACCATCCTGCTGCCGCCACCGGCCGGGGTTGCGCCGGCAGCGTTCAACGCCGGGCCGGTCTTTGCCGACTATTACACCCCGGCAGCCCAACTGGTTACCGCCAACTACGACTCCAATACCATCACGATTATCAATACCAACCTGGACATCTTCGGCAATGACTCTTCGCTGTTTGGTCAAGCGGTAACCGTGCCCGTCGGCAATGGACCGGACACCCTTACCATTCTGCGTGACGGCAGCCGGGTCTACGTCGCCAATCAGAAGGACAGCACGGTAACTGTAGTGAGCCTCACCAGCTTTCAGGTGTTAGCCACGATACCCGTGACCGGCCATCCCATCTCCATTGCCTCCACCTTCAGCACCCCCTACGGCCAGGTTTACGTTCTCTCTTCCGATCAGCCCTACATGACGGTCATTCGCACTGATACCGATAAGGTGTCAGCTGCCATTCAGTTGGATGGAACGGGAGTTGATGTACACACCAGCGCGCAATCGGTAGCCGCCAACAGCAGCACGACAGGGACCGTTGCCAATGCCATCAACGTCAGCCACGCCAGCGGCAGCGGAGCACCCTGTGGCTTCGGTGCCCCCTGCACGACCTCCGTCGGATCCGCTTCACGGCATGCCGGAATAAAGCCTTAGAGCGTCAAAAGCAAAGGCCGGGGATCAGCTTCCGGTGGTGGCTCCCGACAGAACGAGGGGAGCCGTTGGGGAATCGGAGCCGCTCGCTTTCTCGATGGTCACACCAAAGGCCTTGGCCGGAACGCCTGCAGGCAGTGGCGGCAGCACCAGGGTAGCAGTGCCCGACGCGTCCGGGCGAAAGAGCCCCGCGGGAACGGGAGCCTTCCCGTTTGCCGGTATCACCCAAAGCTCGTAGGTTTTATCCTCAGGGAGCGGCTTAAGATTCGTCGCCAGCAAGATCAGGCCGCCACGCTCAGGCAGGTAAGTAGCGCGCGCGGTCGGCTCCGCGGGGACTTTGCCTTGGGTAAGTGTCACCCGCTGCGCGTTGGGCGCGGTCAACACTTCCAGGACCTGTTGCGCCTGCGATGCCTTGGCCGCCAGGTTGCTCACCAATTTGGATTCGTCCTGCAGTTCGTCGTTCAAAGCCCGGTTTTGCAGGCCCAGAGCGATGCAGGTAATTGCCATGGCCGCCGCCACCGCCCAAGGAACCCAGAAGCCCGGCCCACGACGCGCGGTCTTGACGGTGATGGGAGTGACCTGGGCCAGCGTTTCCTGGGACTGGACGGCGGGGGCCGCGGCGATCCTCTGCAGGAAGCGTTCCCGCGCACCTTCCGGCAGCGGCTGCAGTGGAACCGCGATCCCCAGCAGCGCCAAATCACCGCATACCTCGGCCAGCTCTGCCCGGCAAGGGGGACAGCTCTGCAGGTGCGTCCTGATCGATGCGGACTCCTCCTCGGGGAGACCCCGCATCGCATAGGAAGCCAACTCCTCCTGCGTATTGTGTCCGTTGCCTGTCATTGCTGAAATGCCTTTCGTAATGTGACCAACGCCAAGCGAATGCGTGTCTTTACCGTCCCCAGGGGATCCCCTGTTCTTTCCGCGATCTCCGAATGGCTCAATCCCTCAAAAAATGCCAACTCCATCGACTTTTGCTGCTCCGTTGGCAGGTCCTTCAGGACTTTCTGGACCTTCTGCATCATCATGTTGTGCTCGGCATCCGAGGCCAGGTTGCAGGGGGAGGCCAGCACGACGTCCTCAACTGAGTCCGTGGGCTTCCTGCGCCGCAGCAGATCAATCGACCTGTTTCTCGCCACCACCACTAGCCACGCGCCTAGCGATCCACGCCCTTGCACGAACGAATCCGAGTTCCGCCAGATCTGGAAGAAAATCTCCTGCATCACATCTTCTGCGTGTCCCGCATCCTTCAGAACTCGAAGCGCGACGGAGTAAACCACCCTACCGTAGCGATCGAAGATTTCAGCCATCGCGGCCTGGTCGCCTTGACGGACCCGCTGCAGCAACAGGTTGTCGTCTGTTGCCGAGGGAGTCGGTCCGTCAGCTAACCTGTTGCTCAAGCTCGGGTCCTTGATCATAGAACGCTCAGGATCGCTGATCGGATTGGGAGTGTCGTAAGGCATATTCGAGCAGACCCCATTCTACGGTTACCCCATGGAAAGGGCGGAAAAAAATTCCCCCAGGACCCCAGGAAGCACAGGCCGGCATAAGGCCGGATGAATGCATACACTTGCTTAACGTAGATGAAGAACCGCCTGGATAAGATGCTGGTTGAGCAGAGGTTGGCGCCCTCCCGGGAAAGGGCGCAGGCGCTGATCCTCGCCGGGCGCGTGCTCGTCAACCAACAGAAAGTTGAGAAGCCCGGCACTTCCGTCGATGACGCTGCAGCTCTGCGGGTGCTTGGGGAGGAGCAACGCTACGTCAGCCGGGGCGGATTCAAGCTCGAAGCCGCGCTTGCTTTTTGGCAAATCAACCTTACCGGGCGCCACTGTGCCGACATCGGCACATCGACGGGCGGTTTTACCGACTGCATGCTGCAGCATGGCGCGGCCAGCGTCGTGGCTGTCGATACCGGTTACGGGCAGATCGCCGAAGGATTGCGCAGAGATCCACGAGTGACCTTGCGGGAGCGTACCAACGCACGGCACCTGAAGCCGGGCGATCTTCCTTCGGGCATCAGTTTTGTATCCATGGACGTGTCGTTCATCTCGGCCACGCTGGTGCTCCCCGCAGTGCTCGCCGCAGTGCGGGAGAACCAGGGAACCGCTCTGGAGGCCGTCATCCTGGTCAAGCCGCAATTTGAAG
>PLZN01000209.1 GCA_003152195.1 Acidobacteriaceae bacterium | reverse complement strand
AAAAGGGTATGGGCATCCTGGCACTCAAGGCGATGGCAAAGACGGTATGGTCTGCCGATCAGAAGCAGAGCCATCCCGAGCCAAAATGCTGGTATCAGCCTGCGGCTTTCCCTGACGAGGCTTCGCTAGGGTTGCGCTGGACGCTGGGGCATCCGGTCACGGCTGCGCTGCCTCCCGGGGACGAGAAATATTTCCGCTTGGCGATGGACGTGGCGCAGAACTATAGGCCTCTCGAACAGCATGAGGAGCACGTACTGCTGGCGCGGGCAACCGGCGTCGAGCCGATCTTCCATCTGGGAAACGACGTGTAGTCGACGTATCCGCGTTCAGGCAATTCGCGCGCCAGCGGACGCAGCACAACCGCATCCATGATGCTGAACGACGCCGTATTCCCGCCGATGCCAATGGCCAGGATCAGCACCGCTACGATCGTGAATCCCGGCGACTTCCGCAACTGGCGGATAGCGTACTGCAGGTTCTGGAGCAAGGTTTGTACGGAAATCTCCCACTTTTGAACCCAAGATCAGCCATGGGGCCGTTTGATTCGTTGTCGGCTTATCGTGGAGTGGACAACGAGCGTCTCTACGGAACCCTTCTGCGGCTCCAGCTTAAGGCCACGCTCTACGCATCGATGGCTGGGCCAAGCAATTGTTTCAATGCCTGGACGTATTCGGTGAGGGCTTGGCGGCCGGTTTTGGTGATGCGATAGAGGGTTTGCGGCTTGCGCAACACGAACTTTTTTTCGACAGCCACGTAGCCGGCTTCTTCGAGCTTGAGCAGTTGCGCGCCCAGGTTACCGTCTGTGGCCTCAGTCTTGGCGCGGAGCCATGTAAACTCAGCCTTTTCGACGCCGCTGAGCAACGAAAGCAGGGCCAGCCGCAGCCTGCCGTGAACCACGGGATTGAGCTCGGGCAAATCAGGCATGGACTGGACCGCGCCGTTTGCGCTCCTGCGTGATCATGCCGTAGATGCCGAACACGATCTGGCAGAGAAAGATGGCGGCCAGAAACACGATCATGCTCTGCGTATCGCTGCCAAAGCACGTAGTCACAGCCGCCACCCACCACACGACCGCGCACGCAAACTGAACCTTCCAGCGAAGAATTAGGGCTGAGGCTCCGTTGGCCATGCCAAGTATGGCCGATATCACGGCTACAAAGAGATGCTGATCGGTCAGTCTCCCACTCAGGCCGAGGGCTAGAAAGAGCAGAAACATCGAAATTCCCAAGGCAACCCAGATAGAGCCGATTGCCCGGCCCAGAGTGGTCTGCGGATGATTGCCGGCCTTCAAGAAAGCAACGGCAACGGTGACAATGACCGCGATCGAGATGGTGACCAGCCAAGCCCACGCGCTGTGACCCCACGCGGACCAGGCGATGGCGAGATAGTAGACAACGCCCCACAGAACGAACGTCCATCCCCAGCTCTCTGTCTTCCGCCGTCCCTCGGCGATCATGCTCTCGATGAGGCTCAGCCTGTCCTTCAGTTCCTGCTCAGTGGTGTGATCCTGCATGCCAGTTCTCCTTTGACGAAGCTTGAATTAGCGCATATTCCCTCGCTTCACGGCTGATGTTGAAGCTGCATGTTCACGCTGCGATGCGGAGGATTGCTGCCAACGGTCGCCTCGGTGGCCTCGTCCCACTCGCCTTTGCCGGTCAGGTGCATGGTGTTCACGATGTGCGCCGGCCCGGCTGTAAAGCTCCACGAAAAGCCGTTAGCGGGCACCGAAAGCTCCGTGTCGAGGTAGTGGCCGTCATTGTAGGCGCGGAACCGATAGGTATGGGAGGCATCGTCGTACGCAATCGTAGCCAGGGCGCTGAAAAGTACTTCGCCGTCGGCGCTGGTGCTTTTGCCCTCGATGAGCAGGACGAGGCCGTCAAGCTTGTACTCGACATCTTCCGTCTGGGTGAGATGAAGCGCTTCGCCCGGTCCGCGAACGATGGCGACAGGCCCCGACCAGTGACCGGCCAGAAACGAAAGCTTGCGCATAGCCTCGCGCTGCGCGTCGACGCTGTTCGAAACGGGATGCTGTGCGGCAAGCGAGAGACTGAACGAAATCATGAATGCTGCTGCGAGCAACGTTGTGGAAAGAAAGGGCGGAGGAGTGAAGGTGGAAATCGCGGTCTTCATTGGCGAACTCCTTGGCGCAGAAACCAAAATGCGAAGAGAACCATTTCGGAGTTTCTCCCATATATAGAGTACTCTATGTTATAGATGTTAGTCAAGAACAATTCGGCGCTGGCTGCTGACCTCGGCCCTGGAGCGCGGCCTGCGATGGACCCGCCGAGCAGACGCTCAACCGCGAAGGCGTGGCGAATAGATGTCCTGTCGCCCGATTGCCTGAGGCCGTATTGCCTTCGTGGGGTAAGGTGTCCGGGCTATTTGGTACTTTGGGCTGGTACGGAGTGGTTAGGGCAGCGATTGCTTTTCTATCGTTGTCTCCCACACTTCCGTTGGGATTGAACTCGGGTTTCCATTCTGATCGATGTACTCTACGGTAATCGAGGGGCCATCTACGGTCAGCATGACGAATGAGCTTATCGCATCGCCCGACCCCCAGGTTCCAGTGTTCACGCAAGTAAATGGAGTGCAACCATCGTCCGGTCCGACCTCGTGCTGCGGGTCGTGGGGAATTGCTCCGTTGCCAATCAACCGCCCTTTGTATCCCGTAACAGAATCGTCATAAGCGACGGCCCGGTGTTCATGACCGAAAAACCAGCCGTAGATAGCATCTGCTCGCGTTTGATTCAGGAGCTTTGCGACGTCGTCTCTTAGTGGCTTCGAATCCTGGGTCTCCTGACTATGGGCAGATATGGGTTGATGGTGGGTCAGAAATATAGCTGTTCGGGGGTCGCCATTCAGATTTGCCACAAGCCAATCCCATTGAGCCTGAGTTTCAGGGTGGGAGAGCGATCCTCCGGTGTAAGCCGTATCAAGACCCAGAAGCTGCCAATACTCTGTCTTCAGCTTGAAATAGCTGGCGCCTTGGTTGAATGCACTCAGGATGATATCGAAGTAGTTCCGCGCTCCGGAGAACATCTCATGATTCCCGTTAAGCGCAAAACTCCGGTCCTTTATTGGTGCTCCATCGGCATCACAGAGCGGCCACATCCTGAGCACCCCTTCGCATTCCGCTTTGGTCCCCGCGTAGTAGATGTCGCCCAGATGGATCACATAGTCCGGCTGTCTTTCCTGTATTCGCTGCGCGATGTCCCGAGCACTGGCGTTGGCAGATCCCCAGTCAGCCATGAGAGCAACGGTAAACTTTGTCCTATGTTCCACATGAACATAACTGTTTGCGTCGGATGAGCCCACGAAAGGATGTCGTGGCGCTCGCCAGGAAAAAAAGGAAATGATCGGGCACAAAGCCCACCGGGGGTCTGCTGCGCCATACTGCTGCCAGTCACTCGCCAGGTTGGCGAAGGCCGGAGGGTTCAGCGTTTGCGCCACGTGCGATATGTTGGTTTGGACCAGCCCGACGAACGGGTCACGTGAGGCGTACTGTTCTATGGTTGCCTTTGGATCAGCGGCAAGATGGTCTTTTGCGTGTTCGATTTGGCTGATGATCTGTTTGCGATAGTTTTCAACGATTGCCGGATCAATCGTGCCAGCGCGATCCGAAATCTCCTGCATCATGGCAGGATCTTTGACCTTGAGCTTGGCGAGCGTTATATCAAGTACGTTGGCGATGTTTCGATGCTTGCTGCTGAATAGATGAAACAAAATACCCCCCCAAATTGCGCTTACATCTTACCTCGACTTCTTAAACCAATTCGGCAGAGATGGTCAGCCTCTGGAGGCTGATGCGGTGAATTTGAGTGACAGCAATGGTCGCCCGCGCTTGCACAATCCGGAAAAGACCTGCGACCATCGGTGGAGATAAGCCATGAGCGCAAATACCGCCCCACCCCACAACGTAACCGCCGTGGTCCCGCTGCTCATGGTCACCAGCATGGAGCGCTCGCTCGCTTTCTACATAGACGGCCTCCGCTTTACGATCCAGAACCGCTGGATCCCGAACGGCCGTCTACGCTGGTGCTGGATGTCCCTCGATGGCGCCGCTCTCATGCTGCAGGAAGCCATCGAGTCTACCCGCCAGAGGATGGCCGCCGACGGCATCCTCGGCAACGGGGCAGCCCTCTACTTCCAGTGCAGCGACGCCCTTGCCATCTACTCTGAAGCCGCCGCGCGCGGGATCTACGCCTTGCGCGAGCCGCAGGTAGGCAACTTCGCCTGGGAAGTCTTCTTCGCCGACCCCGACGGCTACGGCATCAACTTCTCCAGCCCTACCGACCTGCCCGAAGAAACCCTCCTCTCTGAAATCGAACCCTGAATCCGCCAAGCGCCGGGTTGCTGCGATATCCGCGGGCCGACCGGATTGCCTTAATGACTTACCTTTTCTTGAGCTTCTGATACTGCTCGTGGTCAACCTTGAAGGCCATTTCTCGGACGCTCAGAACGGGGTCCTTTCCACAATGAGTACATAATTTCCACATCACATAATGCGTAGTAACCCACACTTTCCCAGCAGCGATTGAGTATTATCACTGCAGAGGAAGAGCGATCTTCCAGAAGAAGAGAGCGGACTATAGCCATCGAGGGAATCGGTAACGAAACTCGAGAAGCCTCCAGGCAACTGGAAGTTTATGCATGGCGGCGAGGAAACTCTTACAACGAGTGATACTGGAAGAATGAAGGAAACGCGGGCCTAGCTC
>PLZN01000117.1 GCA_003152195.1 Acidobacteriaceae bacterium | reverse complement strand
TGAAGGCCTTGGTCGAGGCTACGCCGATCTCCGGGCCGGCATGGGTGTAGATCGTGCCATGCGCTTCACGCGCCACCATGGAGCCCACCACGTTGCAGATGGCGACGGTCATCGATCCCTTGGCGATCATCTCGCGCTGCGCCGCCAGCGTGTCCGCGGTCTCGCCAGATTGAGTAATCAGCATGCCTAGCGCGTGCGGGTCGGCAATTGGGTCGCGATAGCGATATTCGCTGGCGTAATCCACTTCCACCGGGATTCGCGCCAGGCGCTCGATCATGTACTTCCCGGCCAGCGCGGAATGCCAACTGGTGCCACAAGCCGCGATGTTCACCTGGGTTGCCGCACGGAAGTGGGCGTCGGTGATCTTCATCTCGCCCAGAAAAACCTCGCCCGTTTCCATGGAGATCCGGCCCAGCGTGGTGTCGCGAACGGCACGCGGCTGCTCGAAAATCTCCTTCAGCATGAAGTGCTTATAGCCGCCCTTTTCCGCCTGGATCGGGTCCCAAAGAATCTTCTCCACCTTGCGCTCGACGGGATCGCCTTCCAGGTTGGTGAACTTGACTCCCTGCGGCGTCAGGATGGCCACATCGCCATCGGCCAGAAAGTACATCATCCGGGTGTGGTGGAGTATTCCGGGCACATCGGAGGCAACGAAGGATTCCCCCTCTCCCACGCCGATTACGGCTGGCGGCCCGTTGCGCGCGGTAACGATCGTGTCCGGCGCATCGGCGGAGATCACGCTGATAGCGTAAGCGCCCGTCAACCTTCGCGCCGCCCGGCGTACGGCGTCTTCCAGCAACATCGTCTTGCCCGAGCTCTCAGCGGAGCGCAGTTCCTGCTCGATGAGGTGGGCGATAATCTCCGTGTCGGTCTCGGTGACAAACGTGTGGCCTTCTTCCGCCAGCTCACGCTTCAGATCGAGGTAGTTTTCGACGATGCCGTTATGCACCACCACGATGCGCCCGGTGCAGTCCCGATGCGGATGGGCATTTTCTTCTGTTGGCCTGCCGTGCGTCGCCCAGCGGGTGTGGCCGATGCCATAGGTGCCATGCAGCGGATGCTGCCGTATGACTTCTTCCAGGTTCCGCAGCTTGCCCGGCGCGCGGCGCAGTTCCAGCCCGTGTCCAGAGGATCCCACCGCGATGCCGGCCGAGTCATACCCCCGGTACTCCAGCCGTCGTAAGCCTTCAAGGATGACGGAGACCACGTCCTTAGGGCCGACATAACCCACGATTCCACACATAGATCTTTATTGTACGGTTGGTAACCAGATTGTACGGTTGGTAACCAGCGGTATACGCGAATGGCGCGCAGCTGGTGGGCGGCCAGCCGCCTATCCCGCTCATTCTTCAATGCGGTAGGTGAACTCTTCGATAACCGGGTTGGTCAGCACATCGCGGGCGATGCGTTCCACCTGGGCTCGCGCGTCGGACGCATCCATCATCCCGCGCAGTGTGAGTTGGAAGTATTTTCCTTGCCGCACTTCCTCGACGCCGGTGTATTGCATTCGTTTCAACGCGCCATGGATGGTTTGCCCTTGCGGGTCGAGAACGGTTCGCTTGAGCGTGACGTAGACATGAGCCTTCATTGTGTCCGATTATAAATCGCCGCCANNAGCGGGAGAGACCGGCTTCGGTGCATGCTGTCGTGCTTCATAAGTATGATAAAGTATGAAGTTTATGGCAGGCATCGAGCGTTTGACCATCACTCTACCAACCGAGATGGCACTTCTGGTGAAGAGAGCCGTGGAGGGGGGTGGCTATGCCTCTGCCAGCGAAGTAATCCGGGAAGCATTGCGTGAGTGGAAGTTGAAGCGCGAATCGCGGTTACAGAATGTTAGGCTCTGATAAGAAACAATCACTTCGCACGATAGCACCCATTCACCAACANNCGCGGAGATGAATCTAGAGTGCACGAGATAAATTGTCATCCCGACCGGAGCGAAGCGCAGTGGAGGGACCTGCGGTTCCGCCTGACCTGCAATAAAACCCGTTTCATATCCCGAGGGTCGGCGACGCCGGTGAGTGACTGAAAACCGAAATCGATATTGGACCAGCATAGCCGCCTGCCCCGGCTATGCCGCGGCTCCCGTTGTTTGTTCCCAGCTTGTGTATTCGTCGCTAGCCTCGCCGAGGCAATAAGCAGTATTTTTTGTTTCTACTACTCTCTTATTCGTATCAATACTCACGATCGGAGATGTGAAAATGAACGATGCCTCTTTGATTCTCGGATGACCGAATACCTTGCCCACCAGCAGGCTACCTGGTTTCAGCTTTTGATAACTCATCGTTAGACTTCGCACAACCGCCCAATTCTCGAGTTTGACAAGTGGTTTTTGCATTCGTATGCGACGTCCTTTCTGTTTAATTGGATGCCATTGGCGAATCACAGCGCGGAAGTTTTTTGCCATATCACTCGGGCCACTCAGGTTGCGCCAGCATTCCCAGAACGAATTGAATATGGGCCTTGGAAAGCGCGGACAATTTACTGATTTCCCGGAAATATCTACATTCTCAGACGGGCGATCCTGGCGAGTTCGCGGATCCCGGCGTGAGTGAGGATTATGAGCGCGATCGGAGCAGTAGACATTGGCGGAACCAAGATAGCGGTGGGCGCTGTCAATCACGATGGCAAGGTGCTGTCAAAGTTGGAGTCCGCCACGGGAACAAATTGGGGCTACGTCCAGGGACTGGAGTTAGTGGCTGAAATGCTGCGTGCGGCCGCCACAACCGCAGGGGTCGAGCTCCGCGGCATCGGCATCGGATCGACCGGGCCTGTTGATCCGTTCACCGGATGTTTTGGAGACATTGACTTCCTTCCCCAGTGGCGAAGCAAGAACCCCGTGGAAGATCTTGCGCGCATCTTCAAGGTGCAGGTTGCGCTCGAGAATGACGCCGACGCGGCGGCTCTCGCGGAGTGGGGATGGGGCGCGGGAAAGAACAAGTCGAGGCTGGTGTATGTAACGGTCGGAACGGGAATCGGAGGCGGCATCGTCCTCGATGGCAAACTCTATCGCGGTGTGGATGGAGCTCATCCGGAGATCGGCCACCATGTGGTGGACCCTGCTGGACCCCTATGTTCTTGCGGCTTTCACGGCTGCTGGGAGTCGATAGCAGCGGGTCCTGGCATGGCGGCCTGGCTGCAGGGCCAGGCGCCTGCGGACTATCCGGGTCGCGCCACTCTGACTGCCAAACGAATCTACGAATTGGCCAGCGAAGGGGATGTGCTGGCAATCTCTGCAGTGAAGCGGGAGAACTTTTACCTGGCCCTGGGCCTGGCGAATCTGATCAACCTCTTCACTCCTGACGTGATTGTGCTTGGAGGCAGCGTGATGAAGGGTGCAGGCCCCTTTCTTGAGAACATTCGCGAGACGCTTCGTCTTGGCTGCCGATTTGTCCCTTTGGAGAAAGTAGCTCTGACACTTGCCTCACTGGGAGAAAACGCCAACCTCATTGGCGCCGCGCGCGTCTGGCATTACCGGTTCGGGCTCGAGGCTCCGGCTGCTTCTGGGGTGCGTAACGCATGAGGCAGGTGGGACCTGAACCAAATCGTCGTTGGAGGTGCAGTTGATGGCAAGAAGCCGCTCGATGGTCATCCTGGTCTTTCTTACGTTTTTCGTAATGTCGTTATTGACCAACATCCTGGGACCGATTGTTCCCGATGTCATCGCCAGCTTTCACGTAAGTCTGACGGGTGCAGGATTTCTTGCCTTCGCGTTTTTTATCGCTTATGGAGTGATGTCTATCCCCGCCGGTTTTCTGGTGGAGCGCTTCCGTGAAAAATCTGTGATGATTGTTGGTTTTCTGGTCAGCATGGCAGGATCGTTGAGCTTTGCGCTCTTCCCCGGGTACCGTGTCGCAATGGCCTCATTTTTTGTGATCGGCGGCGGTATGGCGATGCTGCAGGTGGCTGTCAATCCACTCCTGCGCGTCTCCGGGGGCGAAGAGAACTATGCGTTCAATTCAGCCTTGGCCCAACTCGTCTTTGGGAGCGCATCCTTTCTCAGCCCGCGCATCTACTCTTATCTTGTCCTGAATCTGCAAAGCCACACTTCGGACCACAGTGCTCCCTTGCGCCTGCTCGCGAGGCTTACCCCGCCTGGGCTGCCCTGGGCCTCTATCTACTGGCTCTTCGCCTTTTGCACCTTGCTCATGATCCTGCTCCTTATCTGGTTGAAATTTCCCCGCTTCCAGCACACCGACGAAGAGAGTGCGGGCTCCTGGAAAATGTATCGCAGCCTGTTTAGCAAAAGGGTAGTCTGGATGTACTTTCTCGCGATGTTTGCTTATACGGGTTGCGAGCAAGGCACCGCCGATTGGATCTCAAATTTCCTCTACAAATATCACGGCTTCGATCCCCATACGACTGGCACGTCGGCCGTCTCCTGGTTTTGGGGTCTGCTTACCGCCGGCTGTTTGATCGGGATGCTGCTATTGAAGTTCTTTGATAGCCGTAAGGTCTTGATTGCGGCAGGCGTCGGGGCGCTGCTTGCTTTGTCGGCCGCATTGCTAGGGTCCGCAAACGTATCCGTTGTTGCCTTCCCTCTTATCGGTCTTTTCACGTCGGTGATGTGGCCGATTGTGATTTCGCTGGCTCTCAATTCCGTCGCGGAGCACCACGGCTCCTTCTCGGGAATTTTAAGCACGGCGGTTATCGGCGGCGCAGTCGTCCCGTTGATTATCGGCAGAATCGGAGATTCCCTGGGATTACGCGGTGGCCTGGCATTTCTGTTCGTGACTTTTGGATTCGTCTTGAGCGTTGGGATCTGGAGCCGGCCACTGATAGAGAACGCCACCATTCGTTCACGTAAGCCGTCTGAGTTGCACAGCTAAGCTGGCGGCGCTTTTTAGCCCATTCAGCAAGTTCAATATTCTTGAGGCCCCTCCATTAAAAGTAAGGAAGCCCAAACGAACACTATCGGGACACCCGGTGAGGGCGTCGACCCCTCTAGGATTAAATAAAGTGTAAGTGATTGGGATGGAACGGAGCATGGCGGAGAGAGTGGGATTCTTTT
>PLZN01000251.1 GCA_003152195.1 Acidobacteriaceae bacterium | reverse complement strand
TGGCCTCATACCGCGCGAAAAAGATTACGCGACGCGCCTTTTCTGTATACCGTTCGAACATGTTCCCCCTTGAAACGCTGTCCTTTGGGCGCCCTTCCGATCCCATCTCGATCGTCAGGCGTCAAAAGCCAACTTTCGTCCTATTCCATCTTCCCGAAGCCCGTGGGCGGCGGGAAAACCACTCGGCTGGGTACAGATATAAGCNNCCCATCCAGATTCCCGGTGTTCCGCTTTCTACTCCAACGGTGAGCCGGCCTTGCTTGCCTCCACCTCAAACCGCCAAGGGAGACAACTCGTCTACGCGTCCATGGGCCAACCGTAATACCCGTCCGCAACGCCTCGCTAGAGGCAGGTTGTGCGTCACCAGGATTGAGGTAAGACCATAGCTTGCATGCAGGCGCTCGATCAGGCTGAACAGGGTATCCGCGGTCTGGGTATCCAGATCTCCTGTAGGCTCATCGGCCAGCAAAAGTTTCGGCTTGGTAACTAGCGCTCGCGCAATAGAGACCCGCTGCTGCTCCCCGCCGGAAAGCTCACCCGCGCGATGGGTAGACCGATCTGCCAGTCCCACCTCGCTGAGCCAGTGCATGGCTTCTTGCATCGTCTCTTTTTTTGACTGACCTCGCGCCAGAAGGGGGAGCGCGACATTTTCCGCAGCAGTAAATTCAGGCAGAAGATAGTGAAACTGCCAAACATAGCCAATCTCGCGATTACGAAAGTCCGCAGCCTCGTTCGGCGATAAGGATCGCAAGAGTGTTGTACCAAAGTATACTTCACCCCCGGAAGCGGTATCAAGCGCCCCAAGGATGTGCAACAGCGTGCTTTTGCCGGCGCCTGACTGGCCCACAATGGCCAGCATCTCCTGCCTTTTCACTTGAAAGTTGATGCCTTCAAAGAGAACCAGCCGCCCGTGTCCAGTTGCATACTCCTTGCGTAAATCGCACACTTCAAGAAGCAGTGGGCGGCTTCCAAGCGCTAGCGGGCCGCCTGCGGTTGTTTCTTCTGCGGCGGCGCCCAAAACCGGTCTCATAAATCCTCAAATGCAAAAGGCACTGCGTGCGAGACCCGCCCCCAAAGCTGGGCTCGTGCCCTATCCAATGCGGCCAGACCTCGATATGAGACCGGTTCGAGTTCCATGATCTACCTCTATTGACCCTATCTTCATGTATCACTAATTCACCCCTCAACGGAAGAGGGTTTCTGATGGGGTGGCTTCGAAAGACATCAGCAGGTTCTCCCTTTTGAGCTACTTCCGGTTACTGCGGGCCCCAGGAGGGTACCCAATCAGCTTCCATTTGATGACATAGGCGGCAGATTCGATTCCAGCAAGCCTCTCCCAAGGGGAAAGGAAACCGCAGGTCCCTCCAATGCGCTACGCTCCGGTCCTAATGAANNGTTTGCTCGGGATGACAAATCGTAGTGTGGTTCAACGCCTATGGTTCGTGACGCGGGTGGGGAGGTACCTGGAGGGACCTGCGGTTCCCGCCTTTGCAGCGCAGAATTCAGCGGTCATTCGTAGCGGAGCGCCTCGGCAGGCAGGATTCTGGCGGCGGAACTGGAGGGATAAAGGGTGGCCAGCAGCGAAACCGCGAAGGAGACGCCGGCCACAATCAGCCCATCCGTCCAGCGCGCCGCAAACGGTAAGTAATCAATGGAATACACCTCGGCGGAAAGATGAATGAACCGGTAGTGGCCGCCGAGCCAGGAGAGGCCATACCCGGCAATCAGGCCCAGGATTGTGCCGGTGAATCCGATCAACAGTCCTTGCAGCAGAAAGATCATCCTCACCTGCCGCGGCTGCACCCCAAACGACATCATGACCGCAATATCCCGGGTCTTTTCCATCACCATCATGGTCAGCGCCGTGAGTATGTTGAGCGCGGCGACACAAACGATCAGGCCAATGACGATGAAGGTGACGATCTGTTCCAGCATGAGCGCGTGGAAGAGAGGGCGGTTCTCTTCCATCCAATTGGTGGTCAAAAACCCAGGTCCGGCGGCCTGCTCGATGGACTTTCCAATCCGATCGGCATGGTTGAGATCATCCACCTTGAAAGAGATCACCGACACCACGTCCGGCTCCCCAAAGAGGCGCTGCGCGTCCGCCAGGCTGGTGAATGCCATGCTCGAGTCGTATTGGTAGAAGCCCGAATGGAAGATGCCAACGACTCGAAAATACTGAAACTTGGGAACGACTCCAAAGGGGGTCAACGCCCCCTGCGGACTGGTGACCAGGACCTTAGACCCTACCTTGGCGTCGATGGTATCCGCCAAGTCGTATCCGATCACAATGGGAGGAGGGGCGTGATCCTCGTTTCCCGGTGTGCCCGGACTGTCATCTCCCCTTGGCTCGAGCGGGTTGGCGCTCCCAATGGTGACAGTGGAAAGCAGGTCGCTTACCCGGCGCTCCTGCCTGGGGATGACACCCTCGATCAGCGCACCGCCGGAACGAGCGCCGCGGGAGATGAGTACCTGTTCGTAAAGTCCCGGAGAGCCCGCCTTTACGTGCGGAAGCTGCTCCATCCGGGCGGTCAGGTCGCGCCAGCCCCGAATTCCGTCGCTGGCAACGCGCATCAATCGCACATGAGCCATCGAACCCAGTAGTTTGTCCTGCAGATCCCGGCTCATGCCATTGGTGATTGCCAGCGCAATGATCAGCGAAGCAACCCCTGCTGCCACCCCGATGATGGATATCACCGTGATCACGCCCACCACCGCCTGGCGGCGCTTGGCCCGCAGATAACGCACGGCGACAAACAGTTCGAAGCGCATCGGGCTTAGCGAACGACCGTCTTGGCGGCACTCACGTTTTCGTACCGGTCGTAAGCGCGAACCACAAGGACATGCTCCGCCGGGTCAGTGGCGGGCAGCCGGGTCGCCGGTTCGTTCTCTGGCAGAGGCACGCTGCCGGCAGCGACCGGAATCGTGAAGTCATAATGCTCGATCAACGAATCAGAGAGTTTCCCCACCGGATCGAGATACTGCCATGGGTGGCCATCGAGGGAGTACTCCGCGTGCCCAATAGGCGAAGTCGCATCCGTAGCTACGAAACTGGCATGAACCGTTCCGTTTTGGAGCACGCCTTGCAGCGAGGTGAGCACAGGCGGAGTCGTGTCGATGATGAAATGGTCGCTCTCCCGATCGCCGGTCAGTCCATCGCCCAAAGGATGCGCGGGAGCGTCGCTGGCAACCACTCTTAGGCGGTATCCGCCATCGGGAATCCTTATGGAATCGAACGAATAGTAGCGCTCGCTTATGCGGGCTTTCAGCAGCCGCCAGTTCTTCTCTCCGTCCCCGCGCGCGTAAACGTCGAAAAGAAGATCGTCGCCGTTGTCGTCGTGCGCGGCCCAGCGTACCGTTACCGCGGTGCGGTCCCGGACTGCGGACAGGGGCGCCGTGGCTGGATCCTGCACATAGCTAAGGCCGGTTTGCACCGAGGGCAGGTTGATGTTGATCTGCACCGGCTGGCCCGGCGGCGGCGCCGCCTGGTTCACCCTCGCGCCCGGCTCGACTGCGATCTCATCCACCACCGGCGCAATGTTCACCGGCAGATAGTTGATCCCCACCGAACTGAGCCGAGCTCCTGGCTCGACCACTGCCTTCCACTGAATGAACCGTGCGGCGGGTATGCCGGCGGAGCCGGTATTCGGCATCACCTTTTTCCACTCGCTCCAGTTTCGCGCCGGATTCTCCACGTTGCCGGAACGCGCAAACACCTCGAAGGGTCCGGCGCCGCCATCGTCCAGGGCGTTCACTTCCACGCGCCCCCATTGGGAAAAGACCCCCGAATCAAGCACATCGCTCAGGTAAGTGCCGTGGGCATCCGGCTTGTCGCTGAGCTTATATAACCTCCCGGTGTTACTGGTCGCGACGTAGGTTCCATCCGGCGCATCGGCAAAGGCGGTCGCCTGACCGGTCGCGGCATGCGCCAGGTCGACGTACGAACCGTCCTCGTGAATGCGATAAATCCTGCCCCGGTTACCGGTGGCGGCCAGAAGGCCCTGGGGCGTCGTCCGCAGAGCATAAACAACGTCGTCCCTTGAAGCCCAGAGTTTGCGTGGCGCGCCCTGCGGGCTCAGTTCATCCACTTCGGAGCCATCGGGAATGAGGCTATTGCTGCTGGAGGCCTGCACCGAGCCAGGGGTGACGATGGTGATGGTGGCCGTGGCCACGGCGACTCCCTGCACCGGCAGCGGCGGCAGGGCACTCTTGGCCTTCTCGCCGACCGCGGAGACATACAACCGGCCGTCGGCGGACTCGGCCAGGGCCGTCACTTCACGTTTGGGCGCGTCGTAAATCACCAGGCCCTTACGGTCTTTCCCGATGCGATAAACCAGTCCTCCGCCATCACTACCCGCAATCAGATTGCCGTTTGGCTCGAAGAGGAGGCAGCGGATATGCTGCTCGTCGCTTTCAAAGAAGACCTCCGCATGCGGGGTGGCTGCGGTTACATCGACCCGGTAAATCGTGGCCGGTCCCCCAGTCGCGATGTAAAGCGCTCCCTGCGCATCAAAAACCAAATCCCAAAAGTATCGAGTCTGATCCGCCGGCTTGGCCTGGCCTGGATTGCGGGCCAGAGTTGCGGAGTCGAAAACCACCGTGGCGGTGCTCTCATCGAGGCCGGACTGGCCTGGCTTGATGCGGTAGACTTTGCCGCCGGGTAGGGTTGCCGCGTACACCGAGCCGTCGGGGCCAACTCGAACTGTCTGCACGGTGAGATCTTTGCTCGAAAAGAGCTTGGTCGAAGCGCCGGCGGGTGTGACTTTCAGCACAGTCGCAGGCGAACCCGTGGCCAGATAGGCGTTGCCCTGGGTATCGGAAGCCACGGCCCAGATATAGGTGGACGGTGTTAACAGCACTGATCGCAGTTCGGGCCCTGCCTCGAGGTAGCCCCTGCTCGCGATAGCCGTGCCCTCCGGCTGGCCCTTCTCGAACTCCTCATAGCGGGATTGAAGCCAGAGCTTGGTTCCCTGAGCCAGAAGAAGGTGGGGATAAACAGTGAGGGCCAATAGAGTTGCTGTTACGGCGCGAGGCATCATGCTGAACCGAGTCTACTAGAGGCGAAGGTCGATGGGCTGGGCACTGCGATCGCTTGTTAACGGTCAATGGAGAGGGGGTTTGAAGTTCTCGATACCGGCCGTCGAGGTATCCCACCCAACAAACGGGTTCAATGACCTCGGATTTCCTACTGCAATGCTCCAGCCAGCGCCGCGTGTGCGGCTTTCTCTGAGGAAAGCCGCATGAAGTTCGTTGACCCCACCAANNCCTAACTACAGTAGGT
The DNA here is from genome assembly GCA_003152195.1 of Acidobacteriaceae bacterium. Lineage (GTDB taxonomy): Bacteria > Acidobacteriota > Terriglobia > Terriglobales > Acidobacteriaceae > PALSA-350. The sequence goes on along the minus strand of PLZN01000251.1, from coordinate 1,145 downwards.
GTGAATGGGATCTAGTTGGCCAGCACGGCGCGGTAACGCACCTGGTTTCTTTTCACTTTGGTCACGGCATCATTTGCTTTGGCCATCGCGAAGCGCTCGGTGATGGCCTGAACCTTGTGGCGTGCAGCCACATCCAGCATTTCACGGATCATGCGTGGGCTGCCGATGGGGCTGCCGGTGATGACTTTCTGGCCGGAGGCCAAGGGAAAAATTGGTACGGCCAATACGCCAGGCGGAATACCGACGAAACATAACGCGCCCTGGGGACGCAGAGCCGCGATGTAGGCGTTCCAGTCTTGTTCTCCCTCAATGGTCGACAGGATGAAATCGAAATAGCCGGCAAGCTTCTTGAGAGTCTTGGTCTCGCGCGTGTTCACGAAGTGCTCTGCCCCCAGCGACCGGGCGTCGGCCTCCTTGGCCGGGGAGGTGGAGAACGCCGTGACTTCGGCTCCAAAGGCGTGGGCGAATTGCACCGCCATGTGCCCCAAACCACCGATGCCGACGATTCCCACCCGCGAAGCCGGATTGATCCCATGGGTGCGAATCGGGTTATAGACAGTGACACCGCCGCACAGCAGAGGCGCAGTCCGCTCACTATCCATGCCCTCCGGGATGGCAACCACGAAGCGCGCGTTGACGCGGACCCTCTCGGCATACCCGCCGTTGCGGTGTACACAGGTGCCCTGGCTGTCGGCGCATAGGTTTTCCGCGCCCTGCAGGCACCACTCACAGTGCCCACAAGAGTTGGCCTGCCAACCCACTCCCACGCGATCGCCGGAATTCAGTCCGAGCACGGCACTTCCGGTTCCCATGACTTTGCCAACGATCTCATGGCCAGGGATGAGCGGGTATTGGCTGATTCCCCAGTCATTGTCGACCATATGGATATCGTTGCGGCAAATCCCGCAATGCGTGATGGCAATTTCCACCTCGTTTTGCTTGATATCGCCGGGATCGTACTTGTACGGTAAAAGCTCGGCGCCAGCAGCGTGCGTGGCGAATCCGTGAATGAGAGCCATAAAGCCTTGCCCTTGGCAGTGGAATGAGGAGCGGAAGTTTTTTGAGCGAATGAATTACCAGAGCCCGGGTAAGAGCGGTTTCACAGTAGATGTAAGCCGAAGCGAAGGACATTTTCGTGGTTTTCC
>PLZN01000456.1 GCA_003152195.1 Acidobacteriaceae bacterium | reverse complement strand
CCAGGTACGAGACCAGGCCGCCGGCCAGTGGCATCGTGCCGGAACCGGGCGCAGGCCGAAGCTCGGCGGAGACTTCCTCCGCGTCGAGCTTCACCATGGAAGACCGGGGAATCTACGGCGCGCCCGAAACCCGTAAGGGTGGCGGGTCAATCTTCCACGCGGCGGATGCCATGAAGGAGTATCTCGACATGGGCGACGCGCCCAGTTGTCATACTTGCGGCGCGATCATGGTACGCAACGGAAGCTGTTACCGATGCATGAGCTGCGGCTCCACCAGCGGCTGCAGCTAGATCGATAGGTGCCCGTATCTGGTACGTTTTTGTGCCGGATACGGGCACTCTGAGCGCTTCTCCTGTAGGTCTACACCGGAGAAAGAATGTTTACGCAGCTTTTCCGTCAAGAAAAGCTGCACATGACCACCCTCGGAAAAGGCAAAGCAACAGGAGAAATGCGTTAAAGTGTTGGCTCATAGAGCTGTTTCAAATCGCGCATGCGGCTGCGTGTCAACTGGATCAGGCAGCGAGTCTGTGCGTTGGGGCCGGTTGAACCTCGATGCTTGACCGTTCCAATGTCGTAAACCTTCACCATCGCATCGCACGCCGTAACCCGGTATTTTTCCCAGACGACTTCCGTCCCATCGAGCGCCAGGGCGTTGGCATCATTGGGCGAGCTCTCGATCAGCGCCTCCCGTAGGGCATCGAAAAACTGCACAAAGTTTTTGTAGGTCTGGACGCGAACGTCGCTTAGACATTCGTTTCGGTCCTCCAGGGTGTCCGAATTTCCGCATTCGCTGCCCTCGTGACTCATTTCGGCTTGGTAGGCCATGTCCGCAATGCGCTGCTGCTTGCCGTCCTGAGCTACGCCTTTCATGCTGTGGGCCAGTGCCAGCATCAAGACCAGAATCGCAGCGGTCCGCCGGGTGTCCATCGCTCCATACCTCCGCCCCAATCTTATTCTCCAGCCGGTCCCACGGGGGAAGCCCCACCATCGCTTTTGTCCGAAAGTGTGGAGTTTGCCGGGCAGTCCTGGAATAGCGACGTTTTCTGGGAGGGGTAGAAGGAGATTAGAAACTAAAAGTCCCGGCATTGCCGGGACGGTTGAAAATAACCCAGCACTTCGTGCTGGGTAGGCTTACAAAACGAGCACAGTCCCGAAAGGGACGGCTGAATCCAGCCTTGGCTCTCTTGTCGGGGAAGAGATCTTTTGTTTGTGACCAGAGACAAGCCTTCAGCCAACCGACCCTATCCAGGACTTGGCGTCCTAGGCTACTTTCATGCCGTCCCTTTTCTGTGGGCGAAGAAAACACCCCCGCTTTCGCGGGGGTGCTGGGGGGGGGAGGGACACCTAATAGGAGAGAGTTCTAGTAGCCCAGGAATTTGCCCATGGTGCCGTAGGTCGGCTCGCGCCGCTCCTCCTGCACTTGGATCGGGACTGCTGTGTCCTGCCACCGCTGCGACTTTTCGGCTTGAACGGGCTTCTTAGGCGCCGGTGTCGACGGACTTTTTTGCGACCAGTTTCCGATCGCGGTCACGATCCGGGCTGCGGCCAGCCGCCTCGATCCCACTTCAGCCTTTGTGCCGCCCTTAAACTCTCCCATGGGTTGCGGCGCGCGCCCATCTTCCAGGGCGCTCAGGCTCCAATCTCCTTCGGGCCGCGGCGCCAGAACGAAGATTGTCCTTAGGCTCCGCACAATGAATTCCACGGTAGGTTTGCCATCCTGCAGGTCCAACCGAGGATCGAGTTCCACCTTTTCCTTGCTGGTAAAGTCAAAAGCGGCGTCGATTCGGGCGGCCAGCTCCACCAGCTTCGCTTCCCGTTGTTTTTCCTGAATTCGATCGTTTTCCTCCGCAATTCTGCGATCGTTCTCCACGACCAGCTTGCGTGCCTGCTCAAACATCTCCATCAAGACCTGCTCCATGCTCTGACCCTCCGGAGCAGTATGCGGGCTAAGAGATGTATGCGGCCATACAACTATAGGCACATCCCGGAGCCACGGGAGAAGTTCAGTGCCGCCGGCGATCCCGGTCGCGGTTGCCCCCGCCACCCCCGGCGCCGCCGCCGCGGCTCTGCCGTCCGCCGCCACCGCCCGCCCCACCGCCGCCCTGTTTGGGGCGATAACAGCTTTTGCAGTAGACCGGACGGTCCCCACGCGGTTCAAAGGGCACCGTCGTGGTTTGTCCGCAACTGGCGCAGACCACGGTTGTGCCCGTGCTAGCGCCCGAACTGGTACTGTACCCGCCACCCCCACCTTCGGAATGGGACGGAGCGTGGCCACCTCCAGCCGCACCCTGCTTGGCTTGGCGGCATGGTTTGCAGCGCCGGGGCGAGGAGTAGCCACGCTCCTGGAAAAACTGCTGTTCACCTGCGGTGAAAACAAATTCCTGCCCGCAGTCGCTACAAGTAAGTAACAGGTCGCTGCCGCTCATGGCTTCGCCCCCTTTTCAGCGAGTGTACTGCGAACACCCCTCGCGCACTCGGAATGTTACACGCAAAATCGCCGGGTCACACGATCCGGAGGACTGGATAAACCACCCCGATGGTAGAAAGGTTCTAAACTGGCATTTTCCGCGGGACGAGGAGCGAACTCGATGGGGAAGATACGGATGCTGGCGCTGCTGATTTTGGGGTGCGGCGCGTCGCTGGCGCCGGCCAAGCAGTTCGGCTCGCGGCAGCTTTTCGACGGCCACGATCTGAAAGGCTGGGCGCACGTGGGGCCGGGCAGCTTCACCGTGGAGCATGGATTGCTGAAGACCAACGGGGGCATGGGACTTCTCTATTGGACGGGCGGCCCGTTGAACGATTGCGAGATCCGCGTGGTGTACCGGATGGAGCACGAGAACGACAACTCCGGTGTCTTTATTCGTATCCCGAGCCAGCCTACGGAACCCTGGATGCCGGTCAACCGCGGATACGAGGTCCAGATTGACAATCATCCGGAACGCGGAAACGAAGACGACTATCACGTGACCGGCACCCTTTACTCCTTGACCCGGCCGCTGGCCAAGCCCGGAAAGCCGGGGCCGGAGTGGAACACAATGGTGATCCGCCTGGAGGGACCCCGCACCCAGGTGTTTGTGAATGACGTGAAGGTGACGGACTACACCGAAGGTCAGCCCGTGCCACCAAAAAAGCTTTCTTTCGAGCCGGACCGGGGCCTGCGCCCCGACAAGGGCTGGATCGGACTGCAGAATCATAGCGACCACGACGTCGTCTACTTCAAGACCATCGCTGTGCTGATGCTGGGCACGGAACAAAACTAGAAGTCTTATTCCCCAGCCACTCAAGGGGTGCCCCATCCCCCGGGATTTCCTATTGGGCTTGGTGACGTCTACGAACTTCATGCGGCTTTCCTCAANNTTGCGAAGGGTGGGATACGCAGAGTTCCGATCGGCATTGTCAAGCCGTCTCGGCTCTTCAGGTGCCCAGAGCCGGCGTCCCGCGGAATCCCACACCACGCAAAAAGGACGTGCGAGATACCCGAATTTCCTGACATCTGCCGCTGGATAAAGCAGCGTGTGCGCCTTTCTGCGAGGAAAAGCGCAGGAAGGTCGCGGCACCGAATAAGCTCCACAGGAAATCGGGGACATGGGGCACCCGTTGAGTCTCGGTGCTCACATCCCGTCGTAGTTTGGCCCCCCGCCCCCTTCTGGCGCTACCCAGGTGATGACCTGGTAGGGGTCCATGATGTCGCAG
>PLZN01000228.1 GCA_003152195.1 Acidobacteriaceae bacterium | reverse complement strand
ATGTAGAAACTCCAGACCCAGCACTCGTGCTGGGCTACTTTCAGCCAGAGCTGTCCGAATTAGCGGATAGACCGGCTTGTTGGATGATGTAATTTGCTGCTTCCCTTGAGGGGAGCTTGGCCATAGGAAATCAGGTTGCTTCTATTGATCGGCTGCTGTCCAAATTGCACCGCGATGTGGACTGAGCAACGGAGGGAAGCCCCACCATTGTTTTTGCCTTAGCGGAATTAAGTGCGGTTGAGCCCTTCTGGGAAAGCATTGGAAACCAATCATTATTGTCCCAGGTACGCTGGGGCGAGGGGCACCCAGCGCTTCGCTTAGGAGCAGATTTTGCCGATGGCCGCGAACAACCGCTCTGCCGTGAAAAATTCAGGCTAGCTGCTCCGGCCGGATGCTCGCACCCACAGGACAAATTGCAACCGTCACGGCCCACATAGTTGCTTCTTCACAACCCGGCGTGCGATTCGTTCGGGTCCGCCGGATGTGCGCACTACACTCGACTCAAAAAGGTAAGAGTCTCCCCTGGGAATTGCAAGTTGACGCTTCCCGCGTGCGGTCATTTGCTTCCATGAGCCGGCCTCACCTGCCGCCACAACCGATGCGGCCCCAGGTAAGTGAAACCCACGAAAGCCTCCCAGTGGGTCGAAGTCCCGGTTAAACCGCGATCAAAGCCGCCGTCCCAAACCAGATTTCTGCGCTGCGTGTATCCCAACGCCCAGAGATTGCCAGTGGCATTGCCGTGCAGGAAGGGTTGAGTAAAATGCCAAAGCTCGCCCGATATGGCAAGACGTTTGGTGATTGGGTGAGAGATCGAAAGCGTCTGGCCAAACTGAGGGCGGTGAACCGCATCCTGGACCATTCGATTGAAAATGGCGTTGGTATCGTAATGAAATCCCTTCACATCGGCGCTGGCCAGAAACAGCAACGAATCGACCGGGCTGCCAAAGTCAAGCTCCGGCGCGGGACCGTCGTACACTCGGCGCAGATAGCTGGCGGAGACGGTGGGATTGGCGCCATCGCCGGCATGCACTACGGCTTGTCCTCCCAGAAAATAGTCGGCGAGCCCGATCCCTAGCTCGCCCCCACTCTTGTAGCGCGCGGCGGGATCCGTGACGGCAAGAAGCTGGAGGCGGGGGGAGACAGCGAGCTTCACCGTTTCATTGAGACCCAACCGTATGGAGAATTCAGGAGATCGCCATGCATCGATGGCTCCGCTTTCAAATTGCAGGAATCCCACCGGCGTTAGCGTCGCCGGCGTGGTAACGGTTGGTCTACCGGGATTCGCAACCGCATCGTCGACGGCGGGGGGCACGGCCTGTTGTGCCACGGCGACGGTTACGATTACCACGATTGAGGGCAGCAACAGCAGGAGCTTCCAGCGCATACTCAATCGTCTTCTAGCGCTTCCAGGACTCCACATTCCCGCACGGTTCGTTTGCCATCACAGTTCTCGGCCATCCGCGCTAAGGCTTTCCGAATGGTTTTGAGATCCACGATTCTCTGATCGATGACTGCCAACTTCTGCCTTACCTGGCAGCAAATAGCCGAGCAATCTCGTTCTGGCGCCGACCGCAGAGCGAGCAATTCGCCGATCTCCGAAAGTGTGAAACCGAGCGCCTGAACACGCTTTACGAGCGTGAGCTGCCGGATCGTCGACTCGGTAAAAAGCCGGTACCCGGCAGGTGAACGGAGAGCCTTGGGCAACAGCCCTTTGCCCTCGTAGTAGCGGACGGTTGCCGGGTTTACTCTTGCCCGCTGTGCCAGCTGGCTTCGCGTCAATGCTTTGCCCATGCCGTACCTCTTCCAGAGCGAGAATAAACCCTGAACCAGGGTGCAAGGTCAATGCCGAGGGCGCCTCGGGTAGGCAATAAACGGCTAGTTCGGCAGCCCGAATGCAATGATGTTGGAACCCGATGCGACCGCAACATATTGCTTGTTGTCGAACAGGTAGGTCATCGGCGAGGCATGCGGCGGCTGGCTGGTCTGGAAACTCCAAAGTGGCTTGCCGGTCTTCGCGTCGGCGGCTGCAAAAGAGCCGTCGTCGGCTCCGTAAAGAACCACGCCCCCGGCTGTGCTGAGCACGCCGCCAAAGGACTCGGCGGCACCGGTCTGGGGAAGCTCCCACACGGCCTTGCCCGTATGGATATCGAATGCGCGCAGGACACGTCGTCCGGGATCGCCGGGGACGGGGCTGAATGAGCCACCCATGTAGCCGCGGCCCTGTTGATACGGCATGTCGGTGCGAGTGAAGATGCCGCACTTGTCGTTGGTCTGCACGTAGTAGAGCGCGGTAAGCGGATTGTAGGAGGTTGAATACCAGTTGGACGCGCCATTCAGCCACGGGCAGCTCACGGTGCCTTCATGCGTCGGCTCGTGGCCCGGAGCGACGATCGGCCGGCCTTCAGGGGTCAGGCCGCTGGCCCAGGTCAGCGCGCTGGTAAAGGGACGCCCCAGCAGAAACTTGCCGTCGGTACGGTCCAGCACATAGAGAAAGCCGTTGCGGTTGGCCTGAACCATCAGCTTGCGGGGCTTACCTTCCCACATCGCATCGATCAGCGACGGCGGCGCCATGGCATCAAAATCATGCACGTCATGCGGCGTGAACTGGAAGTACCACTTCAGCTTGCCAGTCTTTGAATCGAGCGCGACGATCGAGTCGGTGTAGAGATTGTCGCCCTGCCGATCGTCCCCGATCAGATCGTTGCCGGGGTTGCCGACCGGCCAGTAGAGGGTGTCCAAATCCTTGTCGTAGGTCCCAGTCATCCAGGTCGCTCCGCCCGCATGGTCAATTCCTGAACCTTGCCAGGTTTCTGAACCTGGTTCACCGCGTTTAGGCACGGTCCAAAAGCGCCACAACTCCTTGCCTGACGTCTGGTCGTACGCCGCCAGAAAGCCTCGCCCACCGTCGTCTCCGCCGGAGATACCGGAGACCACCATCGTACCGACCACAAGCGGCGCGCCGGTGGCGGTGTAGTTGTCATGCCAATCGACCATCGCTGTCTCCCACACGAGCGCACCGGTGATTCGCTTGAGGGCAATCAGGTGACCGTTATCGGTGACCATGAACACCTTATCGCCGGCGGCCGCCACGCCGCGGTTCGCGCCAGAAACGGCATTTCCGGCCAGTCCTGGAGTACGGGAGCGCTGATAATGCCATATCTGGCGTCCACTGCCCGCATCGAGCGCATAGCACTCGTTGGCGTAGGTAACATACATCACGCCATCGGCGACAATCGGGGTCGACTGTACTTCCCTGGTATTACGCAGCGTGAAGATCCACTTTGGCTGTAATTGCGAAGCATTGATGTTTGTGATCTGCGTCAGTTCGCTATAACGGCTGCCGGTCGTCTGTCCGTTGTAGCTCGGCCAGTCAACCTGCGAGGTCACCGCCCTATACTCGGCAGCGTCCGTCTTTCGTAGAAAGTACAGATTATGGTCGTCTCCCAGAAGCTGCATATCGTTTGCCGAGCGGTTGAGCGCAATGCCTTGCAGCGTCTTTCCACCCTGGAGAGCGACCGAGACACGTTCCGTGCCCGCACCCTGAAATGGCTTCAAGGTGCGAAGGAAGCTGATCAGGTTCGTCCGCTCCTGATCGACGATTTCCGGAAAGGCCGGCATGCCCGAAATTGGCAGGCCATTGTGCAATAACTTTACAAGTTCGTCATCCGTGCGCAGAGGCACCCGATCCACGATCGACGGCGCGAACTCGCCGCCAGTCGCGGCGGTGCCATGGCACGATGTGCACCGGGTTGCGAAAACCTGACGGCCCGCGGCCTGCGGTGAACCCGCCGGCAACGGAGGAGGCGGCGGAAACTGCGCTTGCACGCCGCCGGTCGACAAAAGAACCAGAAGGCCGCTCAACATCGCCGCTCTCAACCACCCGCTCCGTGTTCGCTCCTCAATCCCACTACGCATCGATCTCAGCCCCCGAGGTTCGTATTCCCCTAGCATAGTTTGTCTTGCAGGCACTTCAGCCGGGGCCTGAACAGGCTGCGGAAAAACCCTCTGGNNACCCTAAAACCGAGTTTTTCCGCAGTCTATTTAGGCGTTGGCTCTACCTGCAGGCAAACGCCGGAGAGGAAGCTGGCCGATGTCAGACGCGCAAGGTTCCCATGAAGTCCCTACCCATGGGGACTCAACGATGTCCGCCCAGACTTGTTCAATGGCTACGCAAGCGCATGCGTGCCGTGGGTGATCGCTGCTCCGGCCCGAAGTGCCGCTGCGATGACGACCACTTCGGCTATCTCCTGTTCGGAGGCGTCCGCCTCGCGGGCCTTCTTCGCATGGATCTCAATACAGTAGGGGCATTGGGTCGTAAAAGCGACGGCAAGCGCCATCAACTCTTTGTATTTGACTGGAATTGCTCCTGCAGCCATGGCCGCTTTGTCGAAAGCCCAAAAAGCCTTCATCGCCTCTGGCGCATTGGTTTGGAGGCTCTTCAATTTTTCAAGATTCTTCATGTCGTACATGGGATGCTCCTTGTTTTAGGGACTGTTACCGCACCACTCTTCGGCCCAGGCGGCAACGAAAAGAGGCCGTGTCACCTTGCTAACCGGTGAGTCTACTGGGAAGTGCGGGGCTAATCAAGGACCCCGCCGCATGACAAATGTCAGCGGTTCTTCTTGACAAAAGGCACTACTGCTCGCGATCTCCGCGACCAGATGATGTTTCCAGAGGCATATGGAGGGTTTATGGCCGCGACCGTTGTTCTTGAGCCTTGCCACGACGCAATCAACGATGGTCCCGAGGGCTCCGTCATTGCGTCGCTGCGAAGTGTCACCAAAAAGTTTGGCCGGCAGATCGCGCTGGATCGGTTGTCACTCCAACTTCGCCGGGGAGAAGTGGTCGCCCTACTTGGTCCGAATGGTGCGGGGAAGACAACCGCCGTGCGCTTACTGCTGGGATTAAGCCAAGCGACATCGGGCGAGGTTCGCATCTTTGGCAACAACCCGAGGGATCGAGCCAGCCGGATGCGGCTCGGCGCGATGCTGCAGGTTGGCCGCATGCCGGAGACGCTGCGGGTACGCGAGCATCTAGATGCACAACGTCGCTCCAAGCTTCGTTCGTTTCCGCCTTACCTGGGGTTACCAGCGTGGAGCAGGAGGGGAATGCAATGGTGGTGCGCACGCGCGCGCCCGAGGCCGTGCTTCGCATCATGCTCGAGCAGGATGCTGCCCTGGGCGGTCTGGAAGTGCGGGCCGCGGCTCTTGAAGATGCCTTCCTTGCGCTCACCAACCCAACCAACACAGCCGCGAAATAGGAGGAGACCATGGCCATGACCGCAGGAATTGCTCTCAGTATGCCCCGCACGCAGCCATCGCTGCCGCGACTCTACTTCAACGAAGTACGCTTTGAGTTGCTGAAGTTGTCGCGCAATCGCAGCTATCTTTTCTCCATGATCGGCTTTCCGGCCGTCTTCTACCTTCTGTTCGGGGTCACCAACAAGAATTCGATGTTTCAAGGCCATACGATTGCGCGCTACCTCCTGGCAGGGTACGCATGCTTTGGCGCGATGGGTTCTTCCCTGTTCGGCATTGGCGCCGGCCTGGCGCTGGAGCGTGGCCACGGATGGCTGGAAATGAAGCGCGCAAGTCCCATGCCCGCGGCTGCCTACCTTTTGGCGAAACTGTGCGTCAGCATCACCTTCGCCACGGGAATCGCGACCCTGTTGATGGCTCTGGGAACCGCTATGGCGGGCGTTCAGATCAGCATGATAGAAGGTCTGCGGCTGCTGGTGGTGATTGCGGCCGGGGTTTTGCCCTTCGCCAGCCTGGGATTGATTATTGGCCTATTGATGCCGTCCAATGCAGCGCCGGGAGTTATCAACTTGATCTATCTGCCCATGTCGTTTTGCGGGGGCCTGTGGATGCCGATTGAATCGCTGCCGCACTGGTTGCAATTGCATCTCTCTTCCTGGGTGTGGACCATGGGCGTGGGCTTCACCCTGCTGATCGGAATGAACCGGTTGAGAATGAGGCAGAAAGAACGAGGCGACGCCAAGCTGCGCATGGCCCACGAGGAGATTGAACAGCTGGCTAAGACTGCCGAACGGGAGCGTATCGCGCGAGATATGCACGATGTGCTTGGCCACTCTCTCTCGCTGATTGTGCTCAAGAGTGAGTTAGCCGGCCGCCTGCTCAACAGCCAACCTGCGCGAGCGGCGCTTGAGATCGCAGAGATTGAAACGACCGCGAGGCAAGCTCTCGCTGAGGTGCGCGGCACTATCTCCGGCTACCGCTCCGAGGGCTTTGCCTCTGAGCTTACGCGCGCGGCCCAGATACTGGAAACTGCAGGGGTGCGTTTAAAAAAACCTACCAACGCGCCCTACCTTACACTGCGGCATGAGGCCACCCTCTCCCTTGTGCTCCGGGAGGCGATTACCAACATCGTGCGCCACGCGGGCGCCAGCGAGTGCTCGATCGAGGTGTCCACGGCAAGAGACAGCACACAACTGGTCATCGCCGATGATGGGCGGGGCGACATACGGCAGGAAGGCAATGGGTTGCGCGGCATGCGGGAGCGTGTTCGGGAGCTGGGCGGCAGTCTATCGTTGGAATCCGATCACGGCACACGCCTGCACATCGAACTGCCAAAATTTAGCAGGAATGCAGAGGTGGCTGAGCCGTGAGCAAACAGATCCGCGCCGTCCTGGCCGAAGACCAAGCCATGGTGCTAGGCGCGCTCGCCGCTTTGCTCGAGATCGAGAAAGACATTGCCGTGGTGGCGCGGGCGCGCAACGGCCGTGAGGCAATGACATTGGTCGCGCAGCACGAGCCCGATGTCTTGATATCCGATATTGAAATGCCGGAGATGAGCGGGTTGACGCTTGCTGCAGAGGTGCATGGCCGCTATCCGCGTGTTCACATCGTGATCCTTACTACCTTCGCCCGCGCCGGCTATTTACGCCGCGCGATGGCGGCCGGCGCCCAGGGGTACATGCTCAAGGATCGTCCCGCGGCCGAGTTGGCGGAATGCGTTCGGCGAGTCTGCCGGGGCCTGCGCGTGGTCGATCCCGAACTTGCAGCCGAGGCGTGGACGCAGGAGCCTGACCCCTTGAGCGAACGGGAGCGCCAGATTCTATGGCGGGCCGGCGAGGGCAAATCCGGAGCAGAGATCGCCGTGGATCTCCATTTGTCCGAAGGCACGGTGCGCAATTATCTGTCCGAGGCCATTAACAAACTCGGCGCCGCCAATCGCATCGAAGCTGCGCGCCTGGCACGCAGTAAAGGCTGGCTATGACCTTCCCCGCTCTAATCCGGCTTTCTCAGCAGATCACAGTGAAACTGCAGAGTAGAGTCGAGATGTGGCGCGGTGGTGTAGGTGCAGCCTATCTGTTACCGGCCCTTTCGTCTGCCGGTGCCTCACTAGCCTCACCCTGCTCCGTTTCCACATCCCGCTCATCGAACCGGAC
>PLZN01000369.1:255-21782 GCA_003152195.1 Acidobacteriaceae bacterium | reverse complement strand
TCGCGCAGGTCGAGCACCACCGCCTTCTTGGCGCCGGTGGCATAGGCTTTATTCACCACTGCGTCCAGGTCTTCGCCCTGGCCCACATCGGCAATCATGGCAATTACATCCATGCCGTAGTTCTCATTCAGCCAGGGAATGATGATCGAGGTGTCGAGGCCACCTGAGTATGCAAGAACAACTTTCTTCGCCATGCGAAACTCCTTCACGAATGTGTGGGGGGAGGCCGGGCTCGCTTGCGCGTCTACCGGCCTTGGGTTAGGTTGTCGCCGTATCGCGGGATCCATTGAGACCGCCGCCGAGCAGCAGAACCATCAGCGCCTTCTGGGCGTGCAAGCGGTTCTCCGCCTGTTCAAAGACCACGGATTGTGGACCGTCCAGTACTGCGTCCGTTACCTCGGCGTTGCGATGTGCCGGAAGGCAGTGCATAAACACCGCATGGGGTGCGGCGTGGGCCATCAGCGCCTCGTTGACCTGGTAAGGCTTGAAGATTGGCGCTCGCTTGGTTACCTCATGCTCGAATCCCATGCTGGTGCAGACGTCGGTGTACACCGCATCGGCGCCGCGCACCGCGCCCACCACATCGTGGGTGAGCGTGAGCGTGGCCCCGGATTCCCCGGCGATCCTGAGCGCCTGGGCGGTGATCTCCTGCTTGGGGCCGTACCCTTTGGGCGAGGCTACCGTGCAGTGCGTACCCAGCAGGGCAGCGGTCAGCATAAGCGAGTGGCAGACGTTGTTGCCGTCTCCCACGTATACGAACTTGACGCCGCGCGCGGTGCCGAAGCGTTCTTCAACCGTCATGAAGTCGGCTAACGCCTGGCAGGGATGCTCCAGATCGCTGAGGGCATTGATCACCGGCACCTTGGAGTATTCCGCCATCTCGGTGATGGTCTCGTGGGAATAGGTTCTGAGCACGATCAGGCTCACCCAGCGCTCCACGTTGCGGGCAATGTCCGCCAGCGACTCGCGCTCACCCAGCGGCGATTGCGTCTGATCCACGAACATAGTCGAACCGCCCAGCGTGTTCATCCCGGCTTCAAAAGTCAGCCGCGTGCGCAGCGACGCCTTCTCGAAGAACATCACCATCTGCCGTGCATCGAGAGAAAAGCGGTAATCGGCGGGCGATGCCTTGACGGAGTGTGCGAGTTCCATGATGGCGGCGATTTCCGACCGCGAGAGGTCGGCAATCGAGCAAAGGTCGCGGCCGGCGAGTGTCACAGTGGCCATCTCGAGCGTGTTGCCCTCCTGCGGTGGTGCTTTTTCATCAACGGCAAAAACCTTGCTAGCCATTCCTTGATCCCCCTGTGGTTCGATGTGCCCCGGCAAGACTGTGGCCGCCGGAGCTTTCTTCGGTCAAAATGTCGTTCAACGCGGAGACAGCCAGATCCACGTGCTCCCGGCCCATAATGTAGGGCGGCAGAAAACGTAAGACGGTCTCACTGGTGCGGTTGATGAGAATGCGCCGCTCGAGCATCCTGGCGACGACCTGCTTAGCCAGTTCGGCGGACTCCATCTCCATCGCCAGCATCAGCCCCAGGCCACGGACCTCGGTAACGCTCTGGTGTTTTGCCCCCAGATCATTCAACTGACGCTTGAAGTATGTCCCGGTATGCTGAAGATGAACCAGCACCTCTCCCTGCTCGATCGCGTCGATGACCGCCATGGCGACCGCGCAAGCCAGCGGTCCGCCGCCAAAGGTGGTTCCATGCAGACCTGGATGGATGGCGCGCGACGCATCCTGGGTGCAAAGCATGACCCCAAGCGGGAGACCGCCAGCCAGCGGCTTGGCCAGGGTGGTTACATCCGGCTGAATACCAAAATGCTGATAGGCACACCACTTGCCGGTACGCCCCAGGCCGGATTGGATCTCATCGGCAATGAGCAAGGCGCCCGTAGATTGCGTGAGCTCTCGCGCGGCGGCAAAGAATTCCTGCGAGACCGGCCGGATGCCGCCTTCGCCCTGAATCGGTTCGATCAGGATGGCGCAGACTTCGGTCGAGAAGCTGGCCCGCAGATGATCCACATCGTTGAAGCGGACAAAGTCCACTCCCGGCACCAGCGGCTGAAAAGGCTGGCGATATTTCTCCTTGTGCGTCGTGGATAGCGCACCCATGGTGCGCCCGTGGAAGCTGTTTTCAATCGCCAGGAACCTGGTTCCGAGGCTGCGGCCTTCGCTCCGCTTCAGGGCCGAGTAAGCGCGCGCCAGCTTCATCGCTGCCTCCCAGGCCTCGGTTCCGCTATTGCAGAAGAAGGCGCGGTCCAGACCGGTCCTTTCGGTCAGCCGCAGCGCCAGCTCAGCCTGGCCTTCGTGGTAGTACAGGTTGGAAACATGCACCAGTTTGCGGCTCTGCCGCTCGATGGCCTGGAGAATTGCCGGGTGCCCGTATCCCAATGCGTTGACGCCAATTCCGCTGAGCAGATCGAGATAACGCTCACCCTTGTCGTCGATCAGGTACATACCTGCCCCGTCGACAAACAGAATCGGATTACGCTCGTAGGTCGGCAGCAGCAGTTTGGCCTCCGCCGCCTGAATCGTTTTGAGCTTCATGCCACCATCACCTCAGTCCCTTGAAGTACCCGGGTCGAACACAGGTCGGGTAAGACCGCTGCCGCATCCGCNNGGCAATCTGATCCACGCTCAACCAGCGCATCACCTCGCCGTTAGCTCCGCGGACTCCGGGCACATCGGTGAGAAATACCAGCGCGTCGGCCCGGCAAGCGACCGCGCAGGCTGCTGCCATCTCGTCCGCGTTGATGTTGTAGTACTGGCCATCAAAGCCCAGCGCCAGGCTGGAGATGACCGGCACCGCGCCCATCTTCCAAATGGCGTCGAGCCAGCGCGTATCCGAAGAAACAATCTCGCCTACAAATCCCAGGTCCGGCGTGGTCCGCTTCTTGCGCGCCCGGAAGATCAATCCATCGCCGCCGGAAAGGCCCACTCCTGCTTGACCGTGACCGCCCAGGGCCGCCACCAGCTCCTTGTTCACTCGACCGCCCAGAACCATGAGCGCAGCATCGCGCGTTTCCGCATCGGTGATGCGCAGGCCTGCAATAAACTCGCTCTGCTTGCCCATTTGCTTCAAGGTGCGGGTGAGCGCTACGCCGCCGCCATGCACCACGGCTACCTGGTTGCCATCCCGCGCCAACTCCGCAATCGCCCGCGCACAGCCGTGCAGCAGGGCATTATCTTCGAGCGTAGAACCACCGAGTTTGACGACAAACTTCATGCCAACCCCTCCGCTTCGTCCCATCCGCACATCAGGTTCATATTCTCCACCGCCTGCCCGGCAGCCCCTTTGAGGAGGTTATCGAGACACGAGACCACGATGCAACGCCGTCCGTCCTTCGCCATCTGGAAGCCAATATCGCAATAGTTCGTTCGCACCGAATACTGGATCTGCGGCAGATGCGTGCTCGTCTTTCCCCGGCCGCTGAAGATCCGCACCATAGGACTGGCGGCGTAGAACTCACGCAAGCATGCGTCCACCTCGGCGGCTTCCTTCTTTTGCCGAAAGGTCACATAAGTCGTGGAGAGAATTCCTCGCGGGATCGGCAACAGGTGCGGGGTGAAAGTAATCTGCGTCTCCTCGAGGCCAAGCTGCTCCAGCATCTCGCCCATGTGCCGGTGGCCGAAGACTGCATAGGCGGAGAGATTGTCCGCGGCATACATGAAGTGGGTGGAGGCGGTCGGCGCTTTGCCGGCTCCGGAGACGCCAGACTTGGAATCACAGACGATCCCACGATCGAGATCCACCCAGCCGGCGGCCACCAGTGGCTTCAACGCCAGAATGACCGATGTCGCGTAGCATCCCGGATTGGCCACCAGTTGCGCCTTGCGGATGCACTCGCGATGCAACTCGGGCAGCCCGTACACGCTCTTGGCCTGAACCTGGGATGCGAGTGCCGCATCCGCATCGTGAAAGCCGTAAATCGCTCGATTTTCGTGCGCCCGCAACCGCCATGCTCCGCTCAAATCCACTACGCGCAATCCGTGCGCCAGCGCTTCCGGCACCCAGCTTCGCGATTGCTCATGCGGCGTCGCCAGAAAGAGCAGCTCCACGCCGCGCTCCTGCAACAACTCCCAGGAGAAGGGTTCGACCAGCAGCCCAGAGCTCCCATTGTTATCGGCAAGCTGGGGATGCATCTCGGTCAGCCGCACCGGTTCGGCGTCGCGGCCGACAAAGACCGGCGCCCGTCCTTGCAGACGAGGGTGGTGCAGCAGCAGGCGCGCCAACTCCAGGCCGGCGTAGCCGCTGGCTCCGGCAACCGCGGTTTGTATCGAGTCTTTTCCCATCAGCCGATCATCGCTTCCAGACGATCCCGCAACAGGTTCGCCCGCTTGTTGTCCGGGCAAATGATCAGCACGGTATCGTCTCCCGCGATGGTCCCGACGACTTCCGGCCAGTCTTCGCTATCGATAGCCAGAGCGACCGGCTGCGCACTCCCGCTGGTGGTTATCAGCACCAGCTGATTCTGTGCTTGCTTCACTTTCAGTCCGAAACTGTTCAGCACTTCCTCCGTCCCTGGGAGATCCTCGCCGTCATCCAGTGCAGCCCCGTTAGGCACGGCATAGCCGTTCGGACCCTTATACAGATGCAGTTCGTGGATATCCCGCGAGAGCGTGGCCTGAGTCACTTCGAAACCGCGCTTCACCAGCTTGCGCCTCAGCTCACCCTGGCTGCCGATTGGCGCCGCTGCCACGAGCTCACGAATTGCACTGTGCCGGTCTTGCTTCATGGGTTCCCGCTGTGTACCTTTGTCGTTACAACCAAACTCCGGGTGGGTCTCTTCGCCGCTGGCTTCTTCAGAACTTTTCCCTGCAAAGCCAGAGCGCGGCTCAGGGCCGCGCTCTGGGTGTGCATAAAGATACATTTCCATGTATAAATATACAGAGTCTGTTTGTCAATGAATGGATGCCTCTTTTTAAGTAAAAAGTCAGCGGTGCACCGTCTGCGGCAACGCTGGTTGCGTCTGTGGTGCAAAAGAAAAACTAATCGCCAGGTGCTTGTAGCGGGAACGGGGATTATAGTTACGTATGGGCTTCTTTGCCTCAAGGACGCAGGACCGCACCGGTACGCCAACTCTGCTTGATCCCCGCTTTGATCACGATTCCTGCGGTGTGGGTTTCGTGGCCACGCTGCGCAACCAGCCCTCCCACGAAATTCTGACCCAGGCGCTCACCGCGCTGGCGCGTCTGGCGCATCGCGGCGCGATCGCGGCCGACGGCAAGAGCAGCGATGGGGTCGGCATCATGACCGCCATCCCGCGTGGGTTCCTTCTCGCCTCAGCCGGGCTTTCGCTCAACGCTGGGCAGCCGCTAGGGGTTGGCGTTGTCTTCCTCCCCAACGAATCCAGCGATGGCCAGCAGGCACTGGAGCAGGCGCTGGCCGCGCAGCAACTCGAAATTCTCGGCTGGCGAGTCGTGCCCACCCGGGAAGAGGTTCTGGGCGAGATTGCGCTTTCCAGCATTCCGGTCATTCGCCAGGTGCTGGTCACGGCCAGCGCCGCGGCCAATGATGCGGGCAATGCCGCGGTCAATTTCGAGCGCCGGCTCTACCTGGCGCGTAAACAGTTCGAGCGCGACGCTTCGGCCACGGGGGGCGCCGCCGCTGCCGGTTACGTTTGCTCGCTCTCTTCTTATTCCATGGTCTACAAGGCCATGTGTGCCGGCCGCCTGCTGGCCGACTTTTATCCCGACCTTGCGGACCCCGGTTACGTGACGCCCTTCGCGATCTTCCACCAGCGGTATGCCACCAACGTATTGCCCTCGTGGGATCGCGCCCAGCCCCTGCGCACCCTGGCCCATAACGGGGAGATCAATACGGTCTGGGGCAACCGGTCCCGCATGGATGCCCGGGCGGCCACGATTCCCGCGGAATGTCATCCCATCCTGACCAAAGATGGATCGGATTCCACCAGCCTCGACGAGGTGGTTGAGTTGCTGGCGCGCAACGGCCGCAGCGTCGCTGAAGCGGTAAGAATGTTGCTGCCTCCTGCCGGCCGCCGGCGGGACTCGGCTTTTCTTCACTACCACGCGGATTGCGTCGAACCCTGGGACGGGCCTGCGGCCCTGGCGTTCGCCGATGGAAACCTGGTGGGAGTGGCTCTTGACCGCAACGGCCTGCGCCCCTGCCGCTTTTTCCTCACCGAAGACGCTCTGGTCGTCGCCGGATCGGAAGCCGGGCTGGTGGACCTTGATCCGGAGAGGATCATCCACAGCGGCCGCCTCGGTCCGGGCGAGATGCTGGTGGCCGACCTGGGTGCGCATCAGTTGTTCGAAGACGAGCAATTGCTCAAGGAGTTCGACCGTTTCACCACCTATAACGAATTGGTGGAGAACACCCCCCTGGACCCGGCCCCGTTCACCCCGGCGGTGGAAGATCTGACCCAGTTGCAGCAGGTGTTTGGCTATACCCGGGAAGATGTGCGCATGGTGCTCGCCCCCATGGCCAGCGACGGCAAGGATGCCGTCTGGTCGATGGGAGACGATACACCGCTGGCGCCCCTGGCGCATGCGCCGCGTCCGGTATACGCCTTCTTCCGCCAGCGATTTGCCCAGGTCAGAAATCCGGCCATCGATCCGGTGCGGGAGTCCATCGTCATTCAGCTGCATACCCGTCTCGGTCCCTGGCCGCACATACTCAATACCAAGGCGCGGATTCCCGGGCTTTCGCTGGAGTCTCCCTTTCTTTCCCTGGGCCAGATGCACGCGTTGCGCAATCGAGAACACGCGCTGGCTGACGAGATGCCGCTGGCGGTTCTGGACTGCGTCTTCGCGCTTTCCTGCAATCTGCGCCAGGCCATCGATGATCTGTGCGCTCGCGCCATCGAACTGGTGCGCGGCGGGGCGGCCATCCTGTTGCTCAGCGACCGCGCCTTGGCGCAACCGGGAGCGCGCTCCGAACTCATCCCAATCCCCATGCCCCTAGCCACGGGGGCAGTTCATATCGCCCTGGTGCATGCCGGGGTTCGCACCAATGCCGGCTTGGCGGTGGAAGCTGGCGACTGCCGCGACCTGCACCACGCGGCGGTTCTCTTCGGCTTCGGAGCGGGCGCGGTCTCTCCATGGCTCGCCCTGGAGACGGCGCGCAGCCTGGACGCGGAAAAGGGCGAAGCCAACATGCTTCATGCCTTTGACCTGGGCTTGGCGAAGATCATGTCGAAGATGGGTATTTCCGTGATCGATAGCTATCGCGGAGCACATCTTTTCGACATACTTGGCCTCGACCGGGAGGTCGTCGAGCGTTGTTTTGAGGGCACGCCTTCGCCTATCTCGGGCATTGGCTTCGCCGAGTTGGAGGTCGCGTTGCGCGACCGCTGGTCCGCGGCGCAGGAAGAGGACAGCCAGCCTGCGTTGATGAATGTCGTTCACCAGTCGCAGCCACCCACGGCGACCGCACAGCAGCCGGTAGCGCCGCGGGAAACAAAGACCCTCCCCGACTATGGCTGGGTTCGCTTCCGCAAAGACGATCGCGCGGAGCCGCACGCCTGGCAGCCGCAGACTGTAAAAGCTCTCCAGGTGGTGACCGGGACGGCCCGCGGTTCGGCTGCGGCAGCTCTGGAGCCCGTCCAGGCCTGGGCGGCCTTTACCACCCAGGCGGTCGAGAACAAGCCAACGGTGCTGCGTGACCTGTTGGAGATCCGTCCCGCGGCCGCCCCGCTGCCTCTCGACCAGGTGGAATCCTCCCCCACCATCGTGCGCCGCTTTATTGCTTCCGCCATGTCGCTGGGCTCGCTGAGCCCGGAAGCGCACCACACCATCACCGAAGCCATGAACCAGCTCGGCGCCCGCTCGAACACCGGCGAGGGAGGGGAAGACCCCGAGGTCTACGCGGAATTTCCCGGAGCTCCAGCGATCCACAACAACAAGGTCAAGCAGGTTGCTTCCGCTCGCTTCGGGGTCACCACCGAATACCTCGCCCACGCCGAGGAGATCGAGATCAAGATCGCCCAGGGATCTAAACCCGGCGAAGGCGGCCAGCTCCCTAGCCACAAGGTCACCGAGCTGATCGCGCACCTGCGTCATGCGCAACCCGGGGTCGCGCTCATCAGCCCGCCACCGCACCATGACATCTACTCCATTGAAGATCTGGCCCAGCTGATCTTCGATCTCAAGCGTGTGAATCCGCGCGCCGCCATCGGTGTCAAGCTGGTTTCAGAGTGCGGCGTGGGCACCGTAGCCGCTGGGGTAGCGAAGGCCTACGCGGACTACATCGTCATTGCGGGTCACGCCGGGGGCACCGGCGCCTCTCCCCTCTCCAGCATCAAATACGCCGGCAACCCGTGGGAGATTGGGCTGGCGGAGGCGCAGCAGGTGCTGATGCAGAACGGTCTGCGGGGCCGCGTGCGCCTGCGCTGCGACGGTGGACTGCGCACCGGCCGTGATGTGCTTATCGCATCGCTGCTGGGCGCCGATGAATTTGCCTTCGGGACCGCGGTGCTGGTTGCGCTGGGCTGCGACATGGCCCGCCAGTGTCATCTCAACACCTGTCCCACCGGCATCGCCACGCAAAGACCCGATCTGCGCGCCAAGTTCCGCGGCAAGCCCGCCAACGTCATCCGCTTCTTCGAGGAGCTCGCGCGCGACATCCAAATGCTGCTGGCCAGTCTCGGCCTGCCATCGCTCGAGGCCGCGACCGGCCGCATCGACCTGTTGGAGCAAGTGAGCAGCGCCGGCGGACTCGACCTGAGTGCGTTGCTGGCGCCGGCTCGCGAAGGGCATGTACGCTGGCAAGGCCAGCGCAACCGCCGGCCCACGGATCACGCTGCCATTGACAATGCCTGGGTACAGCCCGCGCTGGCTGCCCGCGCGGCCGGTCAGCCCTTTGCGCTCGACGCCACCATCTCCAACAAGCACCGTACCCTGGGCGCGCGCCTGGCCGGGGAACTGGTCTGGCATGGACTCCACCAAACAGACTCTCCGCTGAACTTCAAATTGACGGGTGTTGCCGGCCAATCCTTCGGCGCTTTCGCCGTGCCCGGCATGCAGCTCGTGCTCGAGGGCATGGCCAACGACTTTGTCGGCAAGGGGCTTTGTGGAGGGGAACTGATTCTCCGCGGCCAGGGGCGCGCGGCCCGAGAAAGCGAGTTGCATGTCATTCTGGGCAACGTGGCGCTTTACGGAGCTACCAGCGGCGCGCTGTTTGCCGCCGGGCGCGCCGGGGAGCGATTCGCGGTGCGCAACTCCGGAGCACTGGCGGTGGTCGAAGGGATCGGCGACCATGGCTGCGAATATATGACCGGCGGCCTGGTGGCGGTGCTTGGCTCCACGGGCCAGAACTTCGGGGCGGGGATGACGGGTGGTCTGGCCTGGGTCTTCGATGAAGACGGCCGCTTCGTTTCCCAGACCCGTTACCACACCAGTTTTCTCAGCCCGGAACCCCTGCCTCAGCTCGACGCGACGGTGGTCGAAGAGCTGCGTCAGCTCATTTTGCTGCACGCGGAAAAGACGGCCAGCACACGCGCCCGCTGGATCCTCTCCGACTGGTCCCGCCTTTCTTCTCGCTTCGTGCGCCTGACGCCCGTCCCCCAGGCTTGACCGCAATCCCGAGAAAACCGCGGGTCCCTCCACTACGCTACCCCGGATTTCCTGTCGGGTTGGTGGCGTTGGCGAACTTCATGCGGCNNTTGTCATCCCGACCGGAGCGGAGCGCAGTGGAGGGACCTGCGGTTTCTCTTTCCTCCACTCGGAATCCTGAATCCCCACCCCTACCCCCCTCACTTCATCACGATTCCCATCAGCGCGGGTTACAATCGACAGGCGTTTGTGATCATGTTCAAGCTTGAGACTTTAGTTGATGTCGTCGCGTTGGTTGCGGCCAGCAAGCGCGAGCGCGCGGTTCTCTGGCAGGATGCATCGGCCAACTGGCGCCCCATGTCCAGCCGCGAGCTCATGGCCCGCGTCTATGCCGTGGCCAATGCATTTACCGCCTGGGGCATTGTCAAGGGCGATCGCATCGCACTGCTGGCGGAGAATCGCTGGGAATGGCCGGTTGTCGACTTCGCCACGCTGGTGCTCGGCGCCGTCGATGTACCCATCTATCCCACGCTCACCGCCGGCCAGACCGCCAGCCTGCTGATCGATTCCGGCGCGCGCATTGCGGTGGTGTCCACTGAGGCACAGTACCGGAAGGTTGCTTCCATCCGCAGCCAGACGCAACTCGAGCGCGTCGTTGTCATGGACCCAATCGCGGGCCTGGAAGCCATGCCTTCCGTGATCGCGTTCTCGTCTTTGCTCCGGGATGCCGACGCTGCCGCATCCGCAGTGGATTTCGAGCTCTGGCTACGCGGTTTTGCGGTGAAGCCGCAGGATCTAGCCACCCTCATCTACACCTCGGGCACTACCGGCGAGCCCAAGGGTGTCATGCTCACCCACGGCAACATCGCCTCCAACCTGAATTACTCTACCCGGACGTTTGCATGGGACGGCCACTCCTCCTGCATCTCCTTTCTGCCGCTCTCGCACATCACGGCGCGCCATCTCGACTACGCACTCTTTTGTTATGGCGCGACCGTTGCCTATTGCGGACACTTCGACCGGCTGCCGCTGGCCCTTACCACTGTCCAGCCCACCGTATTTGTCGCCGTGCCCCGGGTGTACGAGAAGATTCGCGAAACGGTCCAGCATCGCGCGGGCAGCAAACCCATGGTCAAGAAGCTCTTTACCTGGGCTCTTGCCACCGGTCGCCGCCACCGCGAGCAGATACTGCTGGGGCAAACGCCCTCCGGGCTGCGCTGGCGCCTGGCCGATCGTTTGGTGTTCAAGAAAGTCAAGCAGGCCTTCGGAGGCAAAGTCGTCGATTATATCGCCGGGGGCGCACCGCTGGGCATGAACACAGCGGCCTGGTTCGCCGATGTTGGCATTCGCATCTTCGAGGGCTACGGGCTCACCGAGACCTCGCCCGTGTTGGCGCTGAACAATGCGCGAGATCATCGCATCGGCTCGGTGGGCAAGCCGATCCAGTCGGTGGAATGCCGCTTCGCCGCCGATGGTGAATTGCTGGTGAGGGGACCCTTTGTTTTTGCCGGCTATTGGCACAAGCCGGAAGCCACGGCCGCCTCCATTGAAGCCGAAGGCTGGTTCCACACCGGCGATATCGCGCGCCTGGACGAGCAAGGATTCCTCTACATCACGGACCGCAAGAAAGAGCTGATCAAAACCTCGGGCGGCAAGATGATCGCTCCCCAGCCAATCGAAAGCCAGCTGAACGCGAATCTGCTGGTAGCCAATGCCGTGGTGGTTGGCGATCGGCACAAATTTCTCGCTGTGCTGATCTCGCCCAACTTCCCTGCGCTTGAGAATCTGGCACGGCAGCAGGGGATCGCCTTTGCCTCGCGTGCCGATCTGGTCAAGAATCCGGCGGTAGTCGCCGAATACCACGCCGCCGTTCACAAAGTCAACCAGAGCCTGGCGAACTTCGAGACCATCAAGCGCTTTCATCTTGTTGCCGACGAATGGTCGATAGATTCCGGCGAGCTGACACCCACCATGAAACTCAAGCGGCGCGTGATCATGCAGCACTACGCGACGGAAATCGCCGCCTTCTACCACGGCGAACCCAACTCCCAGCAGTGATGTTGCGTGCTTTGGCCTCGACCTCGGCGATCCCAAAGAACAGACGCGGCCGGGAATTTACCGCATCCAACTATTGGCAGGACGCGTCTCTGAAGTTGGAGGTATCTCTTGAAGAAGCATCCCTTGATCAGCATCCTCGCCGGCGTTGCCGTTCTGTTGTTGATCGCAGCTCTGGTTATACCGTTGTTCATCAATGCCAATACGTTCCGTGCCACGCTGGAGACGCAGCTTTCCTCGGCCCTGGGCCGCAAGGTGACCCTGGGCAATTTGAGCTTCTCTGTTTTCTCCGGCAGCCTGGTGGCGGACAACATCTCCATCGCCGACGACCCCGCCTTCAGCTCGAAGCCGTTTCTCCAGGCCCGGTCGCTGCACATCGGAGTTGAAGTCGGGCCGTTGGTTTTCCATCGCCGGCTGCTGGTTACAAGCTTCGTGGCCGACGCGCCCTCCATCAACCTGGTGCACGATGCTAAGGGGACCTGGAACTTCTCCAGCATTGGGCGCAACGCCGCCAGTCGCACACAAGAGAGTGGTCAGGAGACCGCACTGCCAAACTTTACCGTGGGTGAGATGAAAGTAGTGAACGGCACCGCCGTTGTTTCAGAGCTGCCGTTAGCCGGGCCTCCGCTCACGTATAGCAAGCTGAATCTGACGGTGAAACAGTTTTCCTTCGCCAAGTCTTTTCCCTTCGTGCTTTCGGCCACTCTTCCCGGGAGCGGGCTCCTGGACGTCAAGGGCACCGCCGGCCCGGTCGATCAAAAGGACGCCTCGGAGACACCGCTGAACGCCGGCATCAGCTTGAAGCACTTCGATCCGGCCGCTGCCGGCGTGGTCCAGGCGAGCCAGGGTATCTCTATGTTGGCGGACATCTCCGCCCAGGTCACCTCGAATGGCCAGAGCCTCACCAGCAAGGGAACAGTCCAAGCCGCTAAGCTGCAACTGGTGTCGAATGGCTCCCCGATCGCGACCCCGGTTGAGATTACCTACACCGTGAACCACAACCTGGACGCCAGAAGCGGCCAAATCAACGACTTGGCCGTCAGCACCGGAGGGGTTGCGGTGCATGTCAACGGGACCTACACAATGACTGGTCAGCAGATAAATCTTGCCCTTCATCTGGCTGCTCCGAACCTTCCCATCGACAGCGTCGAGGCGCTGTTGCCTGCCGTCGGCGTTCGCCTTCCCAGCGGTTCACGGCTGCAGGGCGGTACGCTCACGGCCAATCTCGCGATCACCGGCCCGGCAAGCGCCCCAACGATTGACGGGCCGGTGCAGGTGGACAACACCCGGCTAGCCGGCTTCGACCTTTCTTCCAAGATCGGGGGACTCAAGCCGGTTGCCGGTTCGCAGGGGGGCACGGCAATCCAGACCGTGCGGGCCAATGTAAACTCGTCGCCGGCAGGCACGCGCGTCGATAATCTCTACACTTCCATTCCGGTGCTGGGCACGGCAACCGGCAGTGGTACCGTTTCCCCGCAGGGCGCGCTTAATTTTCAAGTGCTGGCCAAGCTCAATACCACCTCCGGCGTGGCCGGTCAGGTTGTGGGCGCGGGCGGCTTTTTGGGGCAGGCCGTCAACACCGCCGCCGCCAACGGCATCCCCGTCCACATCACCGGCACGGCCTCCAATCCCGTGATCCAGGCCGATCTCAGCAAGGTACTGCAAAAGAACGCCGGGAACATTCTCAAGCAGCAGATACTGGGCAATGGCAAAGCAAATCCGGCGGACACGCTCAATAAACTCTTGCATCACTAAAACGTTCATCGTCGGAACGTGCAACAAATATGGGACACCCACTACCCACTTCTCTCCGGCCCGGCCTTAGCGCTGAGGCCGGGGTCTAATCCCAACTCGGCACGCCCTGTGCCAGACTGGGATTAGAACAACGGCGAGCCTTAATTTCCCCTACGCGAAGGACGAATTCGCGACTTATAGTTTTTAACGAAGGCCGAAAACTGGCGAGAGCAGGTCGGGTGCTCGCTGGCAACTTGCATTTCATTCTGCTGGGCTCCGCAGTATGATTCACAGGGTGCTTACCTGTGCGCGAAGCCATTTAGTAGAGGAGAAGAATCAAAATGCGAGTTGGAATCCTGACCGGCGGCGGAGACTGCCCCGGACTCAATGCGGTGATCCGCGCCGTTGTACGCAAGGGGATTTTCCACCATAGCGATCAGTTTGTCGGCTTCATCGAAGGGTGGCGTGGCGTGGTTGAGAACAAGACGATGCCGCTGACGATCGACACCGTATCCGGGATCCTGCAACTGGGCGGGACCATCCTCCGCACCTCGCGCACCAACCCGCGCAAGATGGAGGGCGGCATCGACAAATGTCTGGCCAACATCAAGGCCAACCAGCTCGACGCGCTCATTACCATTGGCGGGGATGACACGCAGGGTGTTGCCAATGCGCTGGTGCAGAAGGGCATTAAGGTGGTCGGCGTTCCCAAGACCATCGATAACGACCTGAGCGGAACGGACGCCTGCTTCGGGTTTGACACCGCCGTCTCCATCGCCACCGAGGCAGTGGACCGGCTCCATTCGACCGCCGAAGCCCACAACCGAGTGATTGTCTGTGAGGTGATGGGACGCGATGCCGGCTGGATCGCGATCACCTCCGGCATCGCGGGAGGCGCCGACGTCATTTTCGTGCCGGAAAAGCCGATCGATATCGACCACGCGGTGAAGATCGTCAAGGAACGCCATGACCGGGGCAAGTCATTCTCCATCATCGTGGTCGCCGAAGGCGCCAAACTTGCGGGCACGGATAAGCAGGCTACCCAAGGGGCTAAGGTAGACGCCTTCGGCCACGCCCGCCTCAGCGGCATCGGTCAAACGGTTGCGGAATTGATTGAGGAAAAAACCGGATATGAAACGCGCTCGGTCAACCTGGGGCATACCCAGCGTGGAGGCACGCCTACGGCCTATGACCGTATGCTCGCCACCCGCTATGGATCGGCTGCGATTGACTTAGTGCACGAGGGCCAGTTTGGACGGCTGGTCGTGCTTCGCGGCACGGAGATTACCCATATCCCGCTGGCGGACGCGATCGCGAAAACCCGAACTATAGGTGACGACTTGATTGCCCTCGCCGATGGCCTGCAGCCGGAATTGTAGTTGGCAAGGAAAATCTCAAAGGGGCTGGATGATCAATTAAGCCAAGGGAATGAATAAGATGAAAAAGATATCGAATCTGTAGGTTTAACGATCCTATTTGAGGCATCAGCTCGGATACATCTCGTTGGTAACTGTGAAATGGCCTGGGAGTAATGCTTCGCATGGCTGCGAATTCTGTTAGGCTCCTTACCGGAACTAACAAAACCGCTAAAACCCGGAAGATTACAGCGATACGCGATAATTTCTTGTATTACAGGGTGAAAACGCGGTATAAGCAACAGCGGCGGGTATGTCTTCTCGCCCGGTCCCGAAGTTCCCAGAGGAGAGCACTTCGATGAGAACACCACCGGCGCGAGACGAATTTCGCGAGGTCATGGATATTCGCCTGGCTTCTGACTACCTTGGCATCAGTCCCGACACACTTTATAAATATGCGTCGGACGGCTTCATCCCCGCTTTCAAGCTTGGCAACCGCTGGCGTTTCAAGCGCTCTCGCCTCGATGGATGGATGGATCAGCAGTCGTCTCAGGGCGCCCAGCCGCGCAAGCAAGAACCGCAGCCGGCTGTCAGCCAGCCGAAAAAACCCCAATCCGTCGTTCCTCGCCAGAAAAAAGCGGTAAACGCAATGCGCTAAACGTTTTCACCGTAACTGTGAAACCACTCTGGCGCACAGCGCGGGAAGAACATGAAGCTGTCCGACGGGCTGGCTCGAATCCCTCTTGCTATGCAGTCCCGCGAGGGACGGCGTGAGAGTAGCCCAGGACGTCAGTCCTGGGAACCCTTGAACGCAATCCGATAGAGTCCCGAAAAGGGACGGCTGGTGCGTGCGGCGGTCGCCCCTGCCGGTTCGTCCGTCGTGCCCCTAATTGTCCTTAGCGGAGATGGTGCCTGAGGATGACCAGCAACACTCCCGCCGCGATGAAAAGCAGCAGCGTGAGCGTGCTGTAAGCCACTTTCAGGCGAAGTTTCTCTTGCACCGCGGACGGACGGCCATAAGCCAGCCGGAGCTTTTCCCGGCGAAACGACATCGCCGTTTGCTGGGTGCCCAGCACCAGGATGACCAGCGCGGCGAGAAAGCTAACCGGAAGATGCTCGCGACTGGAAGTGTCGTATGCGCGGTAGAAGAACTGACCAATGAGTACCGAAAGCCCCAACACGGTGGAGAGTTCGAAGATGAGAGCGATCTTCAAAAAGCGCAGCAACGGACGCCTCCCAGGCCTAAAGCGGTTTCACAACAGGTGTAGCCGCGGACTGGCCCCTTGGCCAGGAAAAGCTCCACTACACGTCGCCAGGATCGGTCACAGAAATCGTGAACACGCTCTTATTTCAAGCCTAAGTTTAGTAAGGATCGTCCAGGTGGAGCAAGGTGGATTGGCAAAAAAGCGTTACCGAGTTGTGGTTGTGAAGGTAACCATTCGAGGAGCCTGGCTGCCGTGGTTGTCCGTGAAAGTGCTCTAGATGTGGAAATAAGAGACAATGCAGCCATGACAGCTTCGCCGACAACCGAACAAATGGTGGCAGGCGGTCTGCGGTCCTCGCTACTCGGAATTGTCATCAACCTTGTTCTGGCGCTGGTCAAATGCCTGACGGGGCTGGTTGGGCATTCCTTTGCGCTGTTGGCCGACGGAATTGAGTCGTTCCTGGATGTCATCAGTTCTACGGTTGTTTACTTGGGGCTTCGGCTTGCCATCAAGCCGCCGGACATGGATCATCCCTACGGGCATGGCAAGGCGGACCCGATCGCTGCAGCGGCGGTGGGTGTTGCCATGATCGCGGCGGCTGTCGGTATCGCCGTGGAAAGCATAAGCCTGATTCGCACACCGCATAAACTTCCCCACGTATACACGCTTTGGGTTCTACTCTCCGTGGTTCCTATCAAAGCGTTGCTGTCACGGTATGTCTCGGGGGTAAGCCAAAAAATTGAAAGCAGCGCTTTGCGGGGGGACGCCTGGCACCATCTAAGCGACGCGATCGTGTCGGCGTTTGCCTTCATCGGGATTTCGGCGGCGCTATGGACGAGGGACCCGACGGCGGATGACTGGGCTGCCTTGTGCGCCGCTCCTATCATCCTTCTGGGGGGCTGGCAGCAGCTCCGCCGCCCAGTAGCCGAGTTGCTGGACACGGCGCCCACCCCCGAGATTGGAGAGCAGGTCCGCCACGTGGCCGAGGCGGTGCCGGCAGTTTTGGGAGTGGAAAAGTGCTTTGTTCGCAAGGTGGGCTTCCGCTATTACGTGGATCTGCATGTAGTGGTGCGGGGCGATCTTACTGTCCGCGAAGGACACCTCATTGCGCACGCCGTCGCCGATCAGGTGCGGCAACAAGTGGCCAAAGTCGCCGAGGTTCTGGTGCACATCGAGCCGGAAGAGGAGCTTCTGGTAAGCCACCCCGGCGAACTAATGGCCGAAGAAGCTAGGGAAGCTCCGCCTCCGTCCCGCAAGCCTTAAATCCAGGATCTACGTCAGACGGCATCGGCGCCCATCCCTCACCTCAAGGGTCGGCGTTATTTGGGTGTGGAGGGGTAAGCCGGGAATTCGCGCTCCAGCCGCCGCACTGCCCGAGCTTGCAACCCGACCCAGCCTGCATATCCGAGTTGGACGAGGATAGTGATCGTATAAGCGAGAACGAGGTGACGATGAGCCATGGTTCCTTCCTGATCTCTTCAGAGCGTGACTTCGAGGCTGGCTTCCAGGGCGTGCAGCGCGGCATGCTGTTCTGCGATTTGCCGGCGTCGCTCAATGCTGTACCGCCAACCGGCGATCATGATCCCCCAGGCGAGCCATGCTGCCAAGTTCCAGAGGACGGCAGGCCACATCGCCGGATCGAGCCCGGAATTGGCATCGCCTCCGATGACGGGAGCCGGATGCTGCGTCCGCCACCAGCGAGTGGAGAAGTAAACGATGGGGACGTCCAGGTAGCCAAAGATGGCCAGCACCGCCGCCAACGTCTGCATCTGCGGACCGGCGGCAAATCGACGCAGCAGCAAATAACTGGTGTAGATGAGCCAAAGCAGCAGCGTGGTGGTCAGCCGCGCATCCCAGGTCCACCAGATACCCCAAACCGGCCTGGCCCAAAGCGGACCCTGAATCAGGACCACGGTGCAGAAGATTACACCCATCTCCGCCCCGGCGAGGGCGGCAGCATCGGCGCTGAGAGCTCGCTGAGGATTATTACGGCGAGAGGCAAGATACACGATCGAGGCGACGAAGCTGATAAAGAAAAAGAGAAACGTCAGCATCGCCGATGGGAAATGGTAGTAGAAGATACGCTGGATGTCGCCCATGGTGGCCTCGGTCGGCGCGACATACATACCCTGGTGGAAAGCGTAGCCAAGCAGGCCGAGGGTGAGTGCGAGCCAGACCCAGCGCAGAATCTTCATTCGTGTAACTCCTAATGCCAAACATAATAGTTTAGATCATTCCGCCGCAGCGGCGGGAGCACGAAAATGAAAGCTTTTTCATGACATCCGCAGGTGAATGTAATGTGATGTAAACGAGAGGTAGACCCGATGAGGAAGCTCAAGCCATGATCTGGCCACTGCTTGCACTAGGTATCTTCCTGCTGCTGTCCGGGATACTGGGGCAGGTCTATAGCCTCAAGACCAAACGGGGTGTTCTGCCCCCGGAGACACGTATCTGGCGGGTGGCCGCGCGGATGGCACTCTTCCTTGCCGGGTTATTGCTGATCGCAACGGCGGTTAGCCGGATCGTTCTCCATCATGGAGCGGCCCCCCAATGAAGCCGGTCACTCTGCGTCGAGCACGGTGCCAAAGAGGAGAAGGCCGACCGTGGTGAAGATGACATCATAGCCAGCCAGAAGTTGGATCCACAGCCTGGGCTCGGCGTCGCCTACCAGGATAGAGGTAGACGCCTCGACCATCCCCAGCAGGGCGGGAATGAAGATGGGAAATAGCAGCAGAGGAAGCAGCAGCTCGCGGTTCCTGGCGCGGACGGAGAGCGCTGCAAAGAAGGTACCGTTCACCACCAGGGCCCAGGTGCCAAGGGGCACTACCAGCGCCAATAGCCATCCCTGCCCGACGGGGTGCAGGTTGTAGAAGATGGCAAAGAGCGGCGCCAGGATGATCTGCACTACGGTCACGAAGAGGAAATTCGCAATCACCTTAGCCAGAAAGAGCGAGGCTGGCGGGGCGGGCGCCATGCGTTGTGCATCCAGGACCTGATTGCGCAGTTCGCGTGTCCAGGCTTGATTAAGCGCGGTCACGGAAGCAAAGAGGGTCGCGACGCAGAGGATGCCTCCGGCGATCTGCCGCGAAATGGCGGCTGTGGGGTCAAACGCCAGGCTGAACAGCACCACCACCAGCAGGGAGAAGAAGAGCATGCTGTTGATGGCGTCTTTCGATCGCCATTCAAGGCGCAGATCTTTGACCAGGTGGATCAGCAGGTAGGGGCGATTCTTTAGCATTTCACTTTTATATAGTGCGAACTTCTAACTCAGGACACAAGTGCGCCTGATCCTTGGTCAGGGCGGCAACCGCCGCCTTGGCGGCCCGGAGGTAATCCTGGGGAGCAAGCAGGATCTGGGTGCCGCGCTGACCGGCGGAGACCGAGATGAGGTCGAAGAGCTCGATGGTCTCATCGGCAAAGGCGGGAAAGTCTTTCTTTGCCCCGAAGACGGTGACACCGCCGCGGATATAGCCGGTGAGGGGCTGCACGTCCTTGAGCCCGACCATCTCGGCTTTGCGTGCTCCGGCGGCGCGGCCGAGCTTTTTGAAATCCAGTTCCGCGCCGCCGGGAATGACGGCAAACACGTATTGATCCGGACCCGTTGTGGTGAGCAGCGTTTTGAAGACCTGCTCGAGAGGCAGGCCAATCTTACGCGCCACGGCGGCTGCGGAGAGGTCTTCGGGGTCGGCTTCGTACTCCTGCAGCGTGTAAGAGATGCCGAGGCTCTCGAGGATGCGGGCCGCGTTGGTTATCATACTGGCCGCGCCTCAACCGGCTGAGTCGGTGACTCAGCTGGAGCGGTCTGAAGCGCCGGACCCTCGGTGCTCGAAATGAGCTGGCCCGCCTCCATGGTCAGGAGGTAGTCAGCCAAAGGCTCGGCGAGCGATCTCTGATGGGTGGTGAGAACGATGGTGCGGCTTGCGGCGCGAACGCGGCCGAGCAGGGCTACCATTTTGCCCGCGCTGGCAACGTCCATGTTGGAGAAGGGCTCGTCCAGCAGCAGGAGTTCGGGTTGGGGCAGCAGCACGCGCGCCAGAGAGGTACGTTGGCGCATGCCCTGCGAGAATTGGCCGACAGGGCGGCTCAGCGTGGGATCGAGACCCACGGAGCGCAGCGCCTCCTGCGGTGTAAGGCAGGAGCAGGAGCGGTACAGGCCGGCGAAGTAGCGCAGATTTTCCATCGCGGAGAGCTCGTCATAGAGCATCGGCGCATGGCTCATATAGCCGATGCGCGCCCGTTGATCGGCAATCTTTTCCGGCTTGCCTTGGGAGAAGATTCGGGCGGTCCCCATGGTCGGCTCAAGCAGCCCGGCGAGCACGCGAAGCAAAGTGGATTTGCCGGCGCCGTTCTCTCCCAGGAGAACGTAGCAGCGCCCGGAAGCGAAGCTGACTGAGATTTTGCGCAGGGCGGGGAAGCGGCCAAAGAGTTGCGATACGTTGTCGAGTTGGGCGAGAACCGGCCTCATAAGTCCCCGAATGCAAGGATGGCCGCTTGCGAGACCTGCCCCGAAGCGGGCCTCGTGCCGTATCCTACGCGAACGGATTCATACATGAGACCGGTTCTTAAGGTCGCTGCCATCCCTTTGGAGTATAAGAGACGGGCGGCGTAGGCTCGGGCTTTACTTGCCGGGGACGGTCGCGGGCGGCGATTTGAGGGAAGCGGTGTTCGGCGCTGGCTTTGCCGCCGCATACTTCGAGGCGCATTTGGCCTGCAACTCAGTGGCATGGAAGACGCCGTCCCGGCCATAGGTGCCCATGGCGAGCGCCTGGGAACCATCCTTGAAGGTGTCTGGCGGGGGCTCAATGCCCTGATAGCTGACCTGCAGCGTGTGGCCTTGCTCCGACAGCACAAAGTGCGCATTGGTGCCGCTGCGCTGGATGGAATTGGGAGCCACGTCGCCGGCTACGCGCAGATGACGCGTGTAGGCCTTGTTGCCCATGGCCTGCAGCTCGCCAATGGTGACGTAGTAGCTCTTGTCCGCGTTCGCCCCGCTCACCGAAAGATAGATAATGGTGCCCAGGATAATTACCACGGCGGCGCCGATGCGGAGTGTCTGCGGACGGATTTTCATTGCTTCTCCTAGGGTAGGAGCTTGAGATCGCGTTCGTCAAGTTGCGGTTCAACAGCCGCATCTGAACGTATAATCGACGCAGCGTGCTGATCGATCCAAAAACTACCCGTTTAATAATAAAACCAGCCATTCACCAATAAATTCCCAAATGAGGCGATTCGAAAATGAGCAGCAATGGAAACGGCAACCATCAGGCGGCGGTCAACCCGACGCACGAGATTCTGAAGCCGCGGGCTGAGTGGATCGTCAAGCGAAAGCTCGAAGCAGCGCGGACCGGCGACGGAAACATGTCGCAGATGCACTTTGCGCGCCAAGGCCACGTCACGGAAGAGATGGCCTTTGTCGCCGAGCGGGAAAAGATACCAGTGGGGTTGATCCGGGACGAAATCGCCGCCGGGCGGCTCATCATTCCTGCCAACATCAATCACCCTGAATTGGAGCCGATGGGGATCGGGGTGGCGACCAAGTGCAAGATCAACGCGAATATCGGCAATTCGGCGGTGACCTCGAATATCCGCGAAGAATTGGACAAGCTGCATACCGCGGTCAGCTTCGGCGCGGATACGGTGATGGACCTTTCGACCGGCGGC
>PLZN01000369.1:0-170 GCA_003152195.1 Acidobacteriaceae bacterium | reverse complement strand
CAGCCGTGGTGGCGCGATTCTGGCCCAGTGGATGACGCACCACCATCGCCAGAATTTTCTCTATGAGCACTTCGACCGCATTGTCAAGGTGATGGCGAAGTATGACGTGAGCTTCTCCCTGGGAGACGGTTTGCGGCCCGGCTGCATCGCCGATGCCAGCGATGAAGCAC
>PLZN01000580.1 GCA_003152195.1 Acidobacteriaceae bacterium | reverse complement strand
ACGAGGTAGAACAGAGCTGGTCTGCTTTCTCTGCCGTCACCTCGAAGAAGAGCGCCTGAACACGGCAGCACGAGGAGGCGCGTATACACTTCGACAAATTTTCCTTCGGTACCCTCTGAATCGACGGCAGCACGTACGAGCAGGACGTGGCGGGTGGCCCAGGTCTCGCTTTTGAGACCTGGGTTTCATTTCGCCAGATGCGCTTAACGCTGATAACGAGACCATCAATGACACTGATACCCGTTTCTGTCATAAGTGTGGCAGAGCTCTGACCAAGGGCAGCGGCATCAAGATAAAATCGTTGGCGTTCTCTTTGGCGTTGGCAGCGGAGAGTGTAGCTGCCAAGGACAGTTTGCCGGCGAAGTTCAAGATACCGGCAGAGATTCGAGCTGGCTTGACAAACGAGGAGTGCGAAGCAAGCCAAAGGGAGTGCCTTGCCCTTTATATGGCGGCTACCATGTTGCAACAGTGCACGTCATCCGCCAGTGTCGTCACAAACATGGCGAGCGAATTAATTGACCTCTATCACAAAAGTCTAGTCTTCCTAGAGGTTGCCTCGTCGGATGCGGTACAAATCGGTAATCAATGTATCGTCCGATTCGCCGGCTACGACCGTATCGCTGCCTCGTTCATTCGGAATCCAACCCACGATCCAAGCAAATGGCACTTGGGGTTAGCCCGGGGAGCGGCTAGATACTGCTACCGTGTGGAAGATCGTGGCGACGTGTCGTGGGAACTTGTCACCATGATTGGATTGTCCAGCAAGGTATCAGGGGCTATCGTCAAGTCCAGCTTTAGCTGAGCTTCATATCTTTTGAGAGAGCACTTGCTTCACGTTCATGCGTCCATAAAGCGTTGGACGGCCAGCTAAGCTTTGACGGCATGGTATTAGACCTCTCAGAGAAACTGGTCGCTGTGAGCGCGACCGGGTATCCGGATGCCGAAAAGCTGCGGGTCTTGTTTTGCCGATAACGCACAGAGGATAAAACAGGAATCGACTTAGCACCCGGCCCCATCGGATAATAAAGGAGGTGATGCCACGATGACGATTCAGGTCGAGCTCAGTCCTGAAACCGAAGCCCTGCTCGCTGCGCAAGCTGCAGCGCGCAGCATGGACGTGCCCACCTACGCCGCGACATTGCTTGAAAAGGCCGCGCACCCGGCGGCGCTCGAATCCAAGGACCGGGCCACCGAGCCCAAGCGCCGGCGCCCCCCTGGCAGAAAAAGCCTGGCGCAGTTGTTTGCCGAGTCTCCATTCAGGGGTCTCGATTTGGAATTCGAGCGGGACCGAGACCTCGGACGTGACATCGAGCTATGAAGGGATTCCTGCTCGATACCAATGTCCCATCTGAGATGACACGTCCCCGTCCGCAGTCAAGCGTCTCAGAATGGCTCGACAATGCTGATGACGACCGGTTGTATCAGCGTGGTTTCCCTCGGAGAGATTCTGAAAGGGATTACGATTCTCCCAGAGAGCAAGCGTCGCAGCGGGCTACAGCAATGGCTCGACGAAACCTTGCGCCCATGGTTTGAAGGTCGCGTTCTGCCGAACAGCGAGTCAACTGCCGAACGATGGGGCGTGCTGGCTGGGCAATGTCAGCTGAGGGGCAGGCCTCTTGGCTTGGCGGATGGTTTCATTGCGGCAACTGCACTGGAACACGATCTAACCATCATCACGCGAAACGTAAAGGATTTTGAAGGGCTGGGTGTGGGCGTCTTTAGCCCATGGGTGTAACCGAATGGCAGACGATTCTCCTGCGGAATCGGAGGGGCTGCAATTGGTAAGGCAAAAGATCGCGGATCGTGTTCTTATTCGTTCTCTCGCAAAGCGGCTTGCGCAGGACGACCCCGAGGCGAGCCGCATTCGCTCGGAGGTTATGCGGTCCGTCTCCGATATGCCAAAGAAGGGGGGTATCCTCGCAGCACTGCGTCGTTCGCCTCTGGTCGGCGCAGACCTGAAGATTGAACGGTCAATCGAAGCGGGCAGGAAAGGTTAACCTATGACGCGGTATCTGCTCGATACGAACATCATCAGCAACGCAGTAAAGCCTGCCCCATCCCGGGCGCTCCTCGAATGGATGGAGGAACAGCTAGACGACGATTTGTTTATCTCCTCGCTCAGCCTGGCTGAAATCCGTCGCGGAGTCTTGGAGAAGCCGCCTGGAAAGAAGCGCAAAGAGCTGGAACAATGGTTCGGCGGACCCGAAGGACCGCAGGCTCTTTTTCGAGGTCGCGTGCTGGCATTCGGCGAAAAGGCAGCCCTCATCTGGGGCCGCCTGATGGCGGAAGGCACAGCTGCGGGAAAGCCGAGGAGCGCACTCGATACCGTCGTGGCTGCTATCGCTGCGGCAAACGGATGTGTCGTCGTGGCGGATAACGAGAAACACAGAGCAAGGGTGATTAATCCGCTTCGCAGTGTTCGAACTCAGGAATCGACCAGACGCTAATAAGGTCTCAACGTTTCCTCCAAAGTTGTTATCTACGTTCACCGGAGTACTCGAGACCAAAAGCTACACCTCCCGATCGCTGCAACAAGCATCACGCAGTTCGAACTGATAGTTCTCCCCGATCGACGTCTCTACCTCACAATCCCGCGCATCTCCGCCACCGCATATTGCATAATTCCCCATGCGCCCATTACGCTACAGCGTCGCCATGAGCCTGGACGGCTTTATCGCCGGACCGAAGGGCGAGTACGGCTGGATCGTCCACGATCCGGCGTTCGGCTTCGGCGCGCTGTTTCGCCAGTTCGACACGCTCCTGATGGGCCGTCGGACCTTCGATCTCGCGCAGTCCCAGGGCCCGTTACTCAAGAGCATGAGGATGAAAGCGGTCGTGGTTTCGACCACCCTCAATGCCGCGAAGCATAAGGATGTAACCATCCTGAGCAGCGGCGCCGCCGAAGCAGTTGCGGCGCTGAAAGCTGAATCGGGCAAAGACATCTGGCTCTTCGGCGGTGGCGTTCTTTTTCGCAGCCTGCTCGACGCCGGGCTGGTGGATTCGGTCGAGCTGGCAGNNGGCCGCTCCGCCTCGCCGATTGCAAGACCATGCCGAACAGTGGGATTGTGATACTCAAATACGCTGCCGGGCCCGAGCCAGCGGCCAGATGAGATGGTGAGCGGAGCGCACAAACCGTAGCCATTCATGCTTTCTCCGCATTGCTCTTTTGCACCGGAAAGCGAGCCAATTCAGAACCTGTACACCACGCCAAATGAAGCGCGCGCGCAGCTTGTATTCCATTCCACCGCCCACACCTCCCGCAAAGGAGATGTGGGTTGATCCACAAGCGCTGAATCGCACTCTCGGCATTCTCGACGCGGCAAATTCATCCGAGTTCGGTCACCGGTATGGCCCGAAATCCATTTGAGAATGGAAAACCGTTCGGTGTACGCGCAACGGCCGCACCAGCGTCCACCCTTGATTTGCCCACCACGTTGCGCACGAAGTCGAGATTTACCGTATCGCCGACATCAGGCAGTTCCGTCCACTTTGCTTCAAACAGTTCCAAGCGCCCGCCCGTATCCACCACAAAATCCACTTCACGGGTTCGGTCCCGCCAAAAGAAGAGACTGCCTGTGCGTCCGGCGCGGCGTTCGCGGTCCCGTAGCTGGGTGAAGACAAATGTTTCCCAGACAGCGCCCACCGCAGGTGATTGCCGGAGAGATTCTTCGGAGCGGAGGTTCAGCAGCGCGCAAAGCAAGCCGGTATCGGCGACGTAGAGTTTTGGGCTCTTGACGATGGACTTGGTTCGATTCGAGAACCATGGCTCCAGCAACACGATCTGGCCGGAAGCCTCCAGCATGGACAGCCAATGCTTCGCTGTCGAAGGGGCAATACCTACGTCGCGCGCCAAATCTGCTTTGTTCAACAGGTTTGCAGAACGAAGTGCGCAGGCCCGCAAAAATCTCTCAAAGTCCCGCAAGCTGCCAACGTTGGTTAACGAGCGTACGTCGCGTTCCAGGGTTCCTTTTCCGCCTGCTCGGCTTCCGTGGGAAGGTCGAGGGATACAAAGTCATGGTTCGGGAACAGGCGCAGAAAAGTGGAGGTTTTGCCGGTCTGTCTGGCTCCGGTCAAGACGATCGCAGGCCGAGTCTTGGCGGAGCNNGCACAGCCTGTCCCCTATTCCCTGTCCGGCGTGTTCACTGCTTGGAAAGTTCGAAGCGCTCGATCGCCTCTTCGAGCGATCGGCGGCTGATGGGTTTGGAGACATAGTCATCCATGCCCGAAGCAACGCAACGCTCGCGGTCACCGCTCATCGCATTTGCCGTCATGGCAATGATGGCAATGTGCCTCCCTTTGGTGTGTTCCTCGCTTCTGATCTGCCGGGTGGCCTCCAAGCCGTCCATCTCCGGCATCTGCATATCCATGAAGATCAGATCGAAGTTGCCTTCGCCCCATTTGGCGACGGCTTCCACGCCATTCATTGCCAGCGTCACTCGATGGCCCATCTTCCCCAGCATGGCTGCCGCTATCTTCTGATTCACTTGGTTGTCTTCCGCCACCAGAATATTGAGCGAACCTTCGGATAGTGCTATGGCGGGCGGAATTGTCGTAGGCGCCTGTTCCCTCTCTACATTTCCCAAGGCCATCTGAATCGCCGCGAACAGTTCGGCAATCCGGATGGGCTTGGTCAGGTAGATCGGAATGCCCTGCTGACGGCACCTTGCCGCGCTGGCGCTCTGCTCCGAAGAGGTCAGCATCATGATGGCGGTGCCATAGGATGTTGGGTCGGCGCGTAGGTGCTCAATGACCTCGAAGCCATCCATGCCGGGCATCCGCTCATCGAGCAGGATCAGATGGAATCGCCGGTCCGTTCGAGCGGTACTCCGCAGTCGTTCCAGGGCGGCCGGTCCCGAGTCGGCAAGTTCCGGCTGCATCTCCCAGCGCAGCGTCATCTGCTGAAGAATGCGCCGGTTGGTCGCGTTGTCGTCGATGATCAGGACCCTTAGCCCACGCAGATCTTCCCAACTCTTACCGGCCGAACTCTCCGGCGATGCCGCAGCCTTCGCCAATCGGACCGTGAAGTGAAAAGTAGAGCCGGTGCCCAGTGCGCTATCTATCCAGATCTCGCCCCCCATGAGTTCCACGAGGCGAGAACTGATGGCCAAACCCAAGCCCGTGCCGCCGTAATGGCGGGTCGTGGAACTATTCGCCTGCTGGAACGGACGAAAGAGCTTGCTTTGCTGCTCGGCGGAAAGTCCAATGCCCGTATCGTGTACAGAGAAGTGCAACCTGGCTCCGTCTTCGCCGGCCTCGCCGACACCCACCGTGACCGAAACTTCGCCCGTCTCCGTGAATTTGATGGCGTTCCCGGTCAAATTCAGCAGTATCTGGCGCAAACGATTGCAATCGCCAAGCAGGTCCAAGGGAACGTCCGGGTCCAGCTGCAGAGTCAGTTCCAGGCCCTTTTTGTGCGCTGAATTCGCCATGCTCTTGATCGCGTTACCGGCCACTTCCTCCAGGTCAAAATGCTCTGACTCAAGAGTGATCTTGCCGGCTTCGATCTTGGAATAGTCGAGGATGTCATTCAGGATGACGAGCAGGGCCTGTCCGGAAGACTTGATGAGGGAATGATATTCCTGCTGCTCCGTGCCGCTGGAGCACATCGCAAGTTCCGTCATGCCGATGACGCCATTCATCGGCGTGCGAATTTCGTGACTCATGATGGCCAGGAACTCACTCTTGGCACGGTTGGCGCCTTCGGCTGCGGTCCGGAGCTTGGCCGCTTCCTGAAGTTGCAGCCGGATGGTATGGGTTTGCTCGTGGACTCGCTTGCGCAGCACGAACACCCAGGCAAGTACCACCAGGGTGAGCCCAGCCGCCACGCCCAGCATGGCGATGGCATGAGCCGGGGTCCACCAGGAAGGACTTTTGATCACGGCCACATCCTGCGGCGAGCGCAGCAGGATGCGAAACGACTGAGGGGTTGAGAAGCTGATTGAAAAGCCTTCCCCAGGCGCGCCAGCCTTGTCGGTGCCGCCCTTTACCGAGCAGATACCGGCTATTTTGAATGTGGTTCCTTTTTTCCAGACGGGCAGCCTCCGCGCTCCAGATTGTGCGGGCAAGACGGCGGAAAACACATAATTCCCGGAAGACAACACGATGGTCGGGTCGCTTGCAGAGTCGTCCTGCCCAATAAGCTGGCCTTCCAGTTCAACCAACCCGGCGTCGTGATTGCCACGCAGCGCCTGGCCGGCGGTGACAGGCACGGCAGAGACCGGCTGCTGGCCCCCCGCTGCGCGATAGGTAGCCCGGCTCAAGGTGGGGGTAAATGCCCCGATGATGGGAAAGCCGATCACATCGACCAGCTCTCCGGGGCTCAGAGGGGTGGTTTGGTCCGTCTGGGCACAAAGACCGTGGAGGCCTTCCTGAATGCACAGCAATCGGCCCGGCCAGGCCAGCGTAACAGTTCCGCGAATGTGGACGCGGTGATGCAAAGCGGGACTGGGACTGAAGCGCAACAGGCCGCTGACTGGCGAGACCGGTAACGTAAAGGGATGGGCAGGCGCAGGTTCCTCAACTGTCACCTCGGCGCGATCCGGAAAGAGCAGGTAAGCGCCAGTCATCTGGCGCTGGTGATTGAACAGCGGGGCCTCGTTGCCGCGGAGCCTTACTTCGGCGTCGACCAGACTGTCATAATCCGCTCCCACTTCCTTGACGGTGGTGGCGGTTATGGCGCCGTCGCTCAAAGCCAGCTCCAAATTGATGTTTTTTCCAGACTCCCAGACCGCATGCACCACGCCCTCGACCTCCACCCATTGGCCATCCACCGCGCCGGTCAGGATCTCGGTCAAGGTTACCCTCGGCGCGGTCGAAGGCAAATGGGACTTCCCAATCACGTGCGCCTCGGTGGCCATGACGATGGGAGCATAATCCCCTGCGGCACTTACACCCGTTATTTCAACCAAGTCGCCCGCCTTGAAAGGAACCGCAGGCATAGGCATAGACATAGACCAAAGGGCAACATAAATGCAGCCAGAAGAGTCGGAGACAAAAAACGCCGGTCGCCGCGGGTCGGCGAAAGGGTCGTAGTAGGTGACTACGGTGCGCAGATGCACGGGATAGTTCCGCGCCGCCTGCTCGATCGTCAGGCTGTGGACATCATGCGTCTTCGTGAGGCTAGGTAAGGGCTGCCGCTCGGCTCGCTGTCGCTGACCGACGGAATCAGCCGGCCCCAGGAGCAGGCCAAGCACCACGGTAATCAGGACAAGATAGCCGCTTCGGCGCAGGACCTGTGCCCTCCTACTGCCTATCGGCATCTTCCGGCCGGAAGTCCAGCCCTCTCATCGCCAATTCGCTGGGGAGAGACCCCGGCCACACGAAAGTGCATAGTGCAGGTCGCTCGGCCCGGGCAGGAGAGTCCTGGAACAACCTGCCAAGCAGAAAATTCACGCGGCTTCGGTCGGTCGGGCTGACGCTGGTGGCAAGGGGCAACGGGGCCGGCAATGGTGTCGGCGATCACTCCCAGGTTTATGCTGCCGCGGATTGCCGCCGGCCGGGGATGACCATCTATCTGCAACTGTCACAGCGTCATCTACACCCCGCTGTCAACCCCCTGGATCGGCTCACGCTGCGTACCACACAGGAGGAGCGGCAGGGATGACACGGGCCACTCTTCGAGGTGGCTGATGTAATCGGTAAAGCAGGCGGCAGGGCGGGTGGCCCAGGTCGCGCTTTTGAGACCTGGGTTTCATTTCGCCAGATGCGCTTAACGCTGATAACGAGACCATCAATGACACTGATACCCGTTTCTGTCATAAGTGTGGCAGAGCTCAGGGAGCGGCTACCGTGTGGAAGATCGCGGCGTCGCTGGATTGGTCGGCCATGACTGCAATCCTGGCGGTATTCTTCGCCTGCTGGAAATACCGCACGGCATTAGCCATGTCCGCCGGGCTTATAGTTTTGGGTGAATCTCCGATGGTGATTGGGTTGTCAATAATCGGGCTGTTTACACCGGTCGTTCCCTGTTGGACATTTACGCCACCGTAATTGTTTTGAATCAAGGAACCGGACATCGGAACTGGTTCGACAGGAGGGGAAGGGACTGGAGTTGGTTTTGCCGGCTTCCGGGCGGTAGGAACTTTGGTCCTAGGCTGAGCTTGAGGCTCCGGTCCACGAGGGGAAAGTGTTTCTGCTGGCGCGGCGGCTCGCGGCGCGGGCACAGCAGTTATATTTTGAGTTGAGACCGCACCACTTTGTCGAGAATTGAAAAACGAAGATGGCCCCTCGCAAGGGGCCATCTGTTGGGTGAAGCGTGCATTTAGCGTTATGTTGGCAATTGGTTGATTTTTGGTGTTTCTACTGCGGTCCTTCCATCATCGGGAGGCGGCAGCGTAACCAGATTGCCGTCACGAAGTACCACGCGTGAGCCTTCTGTGGGCATCGCTTCATCGTGGTGAGCCGGCATGTTGCCGGATCTCGTTGAAAGATGCTTTTTCAGGTCAGACTGTTGGAGGAAACTCATAATGTTCTCCACTAATTCTGTTGTCTGGGAGGAGCGCCCGTCTGAAGCCAAGCGATGGAGAGCTGGAGGCGAGGAAGAGAATCCGGGCTGTGTATTAACCATACGCTTCCTTGGTGTGACGTGCGGTGAAAAGGGAATTAAGTAGAGCTGTGTTGCTTCTGCCTACTGGACAGCTATCAATTGGAGGCGTTGCGAGTACCCGCGCGGACGGCGCCGGGGGTTAATGAAGCTATACACCGGGAACTTCGGCCTTATCACTTCCCAAATTGACCCCGGGCGGAAAAAGCGGGGACAGGAACGTGAAAACAATCGAGTTATAGGACCGGAGTGAATTCATCGGTAAAAATCACGCCAGGATGCCCTCTAGGAGCTTTCGCGGGGGCATCGGCATACATTTTGTATCAACTTGGAAA
This sequence comes from Acidobacteriaceae bacterium, assembly GCA_003152195.1. GTDB lineage: Bacteria > Acidobacteriota > Terriglobia > Terriglobales > Acidobacteriaceae > PALSA-350. The sequence goes on along the minus strand of PLZN01000580.1, from coordinate 333 downwards.
TTGCAAAAAATCGGCCAAATCGGTTTTTTCACACCGTCCAGACGGAACGTTTACTGCTCCTTACACAACTGTAGCTGCGCGGGTCAAATGACAGACTGCTACGGGTGGACAACGAGTTTGCAGTGGTTTGCATCCGTAACTGTTGTTTCTCTCTGGCTGACAAATCTCACTCTCGCCCAAAAAGTTGCAGTTACGTCAGTTCACGCCGGCTATGCACTCCTGACTTTCGACAGACCATCGAAAACCGTAATAGTGTCAAAGCATGACCCTCGGCACCATCGCTGCGGAGCCGCCTCCCGCCATGCCTGCGCTCGCGGACATACAACGCCGCCA
>PLZN01000298.1 GCA_003152195.1 Acidobacteriaceae bacterium | reverse complement strand
ATCCCCGGCGTAAACGCAATGTAATCAATTCGCCCAGACTCCTAAGTTCTTAGTTGACAAGACCAGCCGGACGGCATATTGTCCTAAGTGCTTAGGAGACAGGATGGTTAAGACGTCGAACAAAGTCGGCTTAACCAAGCTTGAACTGAGGATCATGCAGGTGATCTGGAAGTACGGCCGATGCACGGTGAGTGCCGTGCAGGAAGAATGGGAGCCACCCTTGGCCTATACCACCGTACAAACCATGTTGAACATTCTTGAGCGTAAAGGAAAGCTCAAACGTGAGTTACGAGGCCGCGCCTACATTTACAGCGCAGCCATCACCGAGGCTAAGGCGTTGGGTCAGGGCGTTCGAGACCTTATCGATCGCATGTTTGGCGGATCGAGTGAAGAACTCGTGATGAGCCTCCTCAAGAACGGCGAAATTGATGCAAAAAAGCTGGCGGAACTAACCGATCGATTCAACCAGAAAGCCAGGAAGCCATGAGAGGCGTCGAGTTCTGGATTTTGGCCTATCTTCTTAATTCCTTGTGGCAAGTTCCGCTGCTGTTTGCCGCAGGGTGGCTCGCGGCGCGAGCGCTCCGTTCAGTCGGTGCGGCGGCTGAGCACCGCGTCTGGGTGATTGTCTTGATGCTCCAGAGTCTGGTTCCAGCCGGCTCCATTTTCCCCTGGGAGTGGCTGCATACGCTCTCATTTTGGGGCTGGCACGCAAGCAAGGCGGGTGAAGCACATGTATCAGTAGTGATGGGTGCGGGAACTGGAATCGGTGTGCTTCAGTTGCCGGGCGTGCTGCTGGCAACGATCGCCATTGTGTACGCCGCGGTGAGCGCATATTTCGCCGCCAGATTTCTGTGGAGGGGCGCAACCCTCTCTGCGATGCGGCGAGAAGCCGTGGCGGTGCTCCTTACGGGTGAAGCAGCGCTTTTCTGGGTGCGATGCTCGAGAGGGTTTGAGATTGAAGATGCATCGATTGCGGCTTCGTCCCGAATCTTCGGACCCGTGACCATGGGACTGCGCCGAAAACTTCTTTTATTGCCCGTTAGCATGGTCGACGTGTTGCCGGAAGTGGACCTCCATACGGTCATTGCGCATGAGTTCGCGCATATGCACCGCAAAGACTTCATGAAGAACCTGCTGTATGAGTTGCTCTCGTTGCCTGTGACTTACCATCCGCTGCTCTGGCTTACTCGCGCACGGATCATGGAAAGCCGCGAAATGGTTTGCGACCAGATGGCAGCTGCAATGACTGGACGAAATGAATACGCACGATCTCTCTTGCGGCTGGCGTCCCTGCTGGTAGCAGGAACGCTGGGCAGGACACCTCATACCATCGGAATCTTCGATGCCAACGCGTTTGAAAGGAGACTTATGAACCTCACGGAGAAACACAAAGAGATAGGAGGCGTGTGCCGGGTGGCCATTGTAGTTGCTTGTGCTGCATTGGGTTTGGCAACTTGCGGATCAGCACTGGCGCTGGGTATGCACGTAAATGCGGCCTCGGCAGGCGACGACAGCAGCGCATCAAAAGCACCCAGGCAGCTCACGGTTCCTGCTGCAGCGATGGCCGAGAACCTCTTGACAAAGGTCATGCCGGAATATCCGCCGGCGGCAAAGAAAGCGAAGATTCAAGGAACTGTCGTGCTGAGTGCTGTGATTGGCAAAGATGGAAATGTAAAAAACCTGCGAGTCCTTTCGGGCCCGCAAGAGCTTCAGCAATCGTCGCTCGACGCCGTGCGACAGTGGACGTACAAGCCCTATCTTCTGAATGGGGATGGCATCGAGGTTAAGACGACTGTGAACGTGGTCTACGCGCTCAAGCAGTAGCGGGTTAAAAGGCGGGTGGCCTAGGTCTCGATTTTGAGACCTGGGTTGTGCTGGTTGTGGAGACAGAGCCAGGACGGTTTCAGAAAGACTGTTAACCCGCGTGGTGGTCTAAAACGCGGCCATGGCTGCGGGATTGAAACGGTACCCGCGGATGATCAACCTGGACCGCCCAAGCATTCTTGATAACTTGGCTAAGCCCCAGGTCTCAGGAGCGAGACCTGAGCGGGCCACAGGAAAAGCAGGACGGAAAAGCGGAAAAGCAGGACAGACGGAAGTGACCCTAAAGCAAACGTATCTGTCTGCATTACCAGTTGATAGCTTGCTACGGATCGAACACCAGCGTGCACTGGCTTTCCTCTGCGGTGGTGGCTTGCGGGTGGTTTGCGGGACAAACGGAACAACCACCATTACCAGGCGACGGTCCAATTCTCAAATGGTCCAGGCTGGAGTGGCTCTGGTTACAAAACGAAAATGAACGCGATGGGTAGGAGATGTTCCGTCTGGTTCCGCGTACTTTTAGTGATGGGGTTATCTGTGTCCCGCAAACTCTCTAATTTGCTTGCGAAGTCTTCAATCCTGCCATCCAGTTCAGCACCATAGTGAGGGGCTCGGGGGAGGACTCGACTGTATCGACGAGGAACCGCTTGCCATCGGCAGTGGTATCCCAACGGAAAAGACTCGGGGCAGAGTCATCGCCATAGATTCGCGCCTGGAACAGGGCTTTGGGGACGCTAGCCTTGAATGCTTGCCCACTGCTCACGTCCACCGCCATCATTTTGCCGTCCAGGGAAACATAGAACAGTTCCTTACCATCCCGCCGCCAGCGAGGTTGGGTACCGCCATCGCGGGAGATCAATGTTTTGCTGCCACCCCCGGCGGGCAATGGAAAAGCTCGGACATGGATTTCGGGCCTGCCGGACTCATCCGATACGTACGCGATCCAACGGCTGTCGGGGGAGAATTGGCCCTGTTGCTCGCTGAACTCCGTATTGGCGAACGGCGTGGGCGGCCCGGAGAGCTGCCCGTCCGCTGTGAGAGGCGCGACCCATAAATCAGTATTAGTTTTTGGATCCTGCTTGGTATAGAGAAGGAAACGCCCGTCGCGTGACCAATCGTTGGAGATCTTGGAGTCGTTCGTCGGAGGGATCAAGACCTCTTCCTTTCCCGCGCCGTTCGAATTTTTCTGATACAGACCATTTCCACCGGCGCGAATGGCAGTAAAGGCGATACGGCTGCCGTCAGGTGACCACACGGGCGCGGAGTCCGGAGCAACATCAAATGTCAATCGGGCGCTCACGCTCCGGCCGAATTCATGCACCCAGATTCCTGGGTTCGGGCCCGTCACACTTGGATCGACGCGGGTGGTGGCGACTCGCGCTCCATCCGGCGACAGGGCAACGGTGTAAGTATATGCACTGGGCTCCCGAGCGACACTGAGAACTTTGCCTTGCCTGTCGTACCAGGTTAATGCAGAAGGCGCACTCGCCCTCCGATAGGCCAGGATACCGTTCGCGGAGGCCGAGAAACTCCCAAAAAGGAATAAGCTGCCGACTTTGTCAGCGACGGCAGTGGGTTCGCCGACCAACTCCAACCGGCGGGAATCGAAGGACTGAGCCATGAGCGTACCTTCCCGCATAAAAAGCAATCGACCCCGGGCGGGGTCCGCAGAAGGCGCATAAATCGGCATGAGCGGAGTGGCGAGGAATGTTTTTTCATCTTGTTGCTCGGGTTTGGCGTCGAGTGAGCCAACGGAAACCCCGGGTTTTTCGGACTCTCTCAGATAAACAAAATGCTGCCCGTCGGGCAGAAAGGACGGAAACACGTGGATCTGGTTGCGTCCCGCCGCAGTCGTCAGCAGGGTGGCTACGCCCCCAGCCGCCGCAACCTGCATGATGCCCTCTCCGTCCGTGCCGAAAATGATTACGCCCTTCCGGTTCCAGGCACCGCCGAGCACCAGGGCCTGGGTTTCGCAGACATCTTGCGGAGGTGCGCCCGCAACGTCGATTTTCTTCAACATACTTCCTGCTTGAAACGCGATCAGTCGGCTGTCCGGGGACCAGAAGACCGGGGGCGCGGAAGCGTTTTCCGTGCCCGGGAGTGGGCGCGCTTCAAGCGCATCCAATGCACGAATCCATATGAGATTGCGCCCATCCAGACCAGGGGCGATGAAGGCCAGCCGACGGCCATCGGGCGAAACCGTGAACGCGCGACTGCCTGCAGGCATGGGGATTTGGAAGCGCACTGGCTCGGCCACTGGAGGCCTACCGCGGAAATACAAGAACGCGATCGGCGCGAGAGTGACGGACAGCAGAGCAGTAATAGCCCACGGGAGCCAACCGCGCCACTGTTTCGCCGGCTGGGCGACGGCTTCGAACGGGCTGTCTTGCGGCGCACCGGAGAGAACTTCTTCCAGCACGATGCGCGCGTCGCCAATGGCTTGTAATCGCTGCTTCACATCTTTCCTGAGGCAGCGCTGCAAGAGTGAGCGAAGCTGCGGCTGCGTGGCGGCGGGAAGCCGTGACCAATCCGGCTCTTCCTTGAGCACCGCCGCGAGCGTATCCGTCAATGTTTCACCGTGGAACGGCATTCGACTCGTCAGGATTTCGTATAACACGCACCCGAAGGCCCAGATATCGGTACGCTGATCAATCGGTTTGCTTTGTGCCTGTTGCGGCGACATATAGGCCGCGGTGCCCAGAATAATACCCGCATGCGTGGCCATCGTGCTGATCGTTGGTGAATGGGAGACGTCGGTTGAAGAGGTATCGCCTTGGAGTGCCTTCGCCAAACCAAAGTCAAGAATCTTCACCACGTTGTTGTTCGTTAGCTTGTCGTTGCTCGCTAGCTTGATATTCGCAGGCTTGAGGTCCCGGTGGATGATGCCACGTTCGTGCGCGTATTCGAGTGCTTCGCAGATCTGTTTTGCTACCATCAGCGCTTCGTCCATTGCGATGGCGCCTTGCTTGATGCGATCTGCCAGCGTTGGACCTTCCGCCAACTCCATCACCAGAGCGCGGGCGTTACCGGAGTCTTCGAAGCCGTAAATGGAAGCGATATTGGGGTGATTCAGCGAGGCGAGAAGTTTGGCTTCGCGCTCGAAGCGCGCCATGCGATCGGGTTCTCGCACGAACTCTTCGGGAAGGAGCTTCAGCGCCACGTCACGACCGAGTTTCGTGTCCCGGGCCCGATAAACCTCACCCATTCCGCCCGCTCCAATCGCGGACAGGATTTCATAGGGGCCGAGACGTCTGCCAGGGAGAATTGCCAAGGGCTCACCAACTCAAAATCTCACCCAGTATACGCGTCCACTGGATAGGGCGGGATCAGTACACAAGTCGATTAGATCTCGAAACGCGCTTGGACTTTCTAAAATATCCAGGCGGATTCTTTGGATGGTCGCCGGATTTCTTCATTCACCATGGAACTCTCGGCTACAGGCTGGGAGTTACGGTGCATGATAGCTGGGGGAAAGAGAACGAGACTCGTCTAGAACGAACCGGGATGATTATAAGCAAAGATCATCAATATAACTTCGGAACTGTTCAACTGACGCTTGCGACGCTGCCATACAAGGTCTTCAAGCTCCATTACAGCGGTTGGACCAAAAAGTTGAACGAGAAGGTTAAAGAAGACGTTCGTGTGATGGGGTGGGAGGCTGAAGAGGTGGGCAGCGCAGAAATCGGATATTTTGGATAAAAGTACGCGCATAAATACGCCGATGTTTGGATCAAGCCATTGTCGTGAACAGGCGTTCTACGATTCGGTCAGGTGAGATGCGTGCAATTTCAATACTCAAAGTCTCCGCATTCGCCCGGTTTTCGACGAAGCGGTTCAAACTTTGATCGTTGTGGGACGCCAACAAAACAAAAGAGTCAGCTGCAAAAACCTAAACCTCAGAACTGCCAATCTCAAAGTTCATTCAAAGTCGCTCTCTGAAAGTTGCAGTGAAATTAAGGCATGCGCGCTAGGTGACTATTGATCTCAAGAAAAAGCACGTCAACCCTGACGCCAAAACCGTAACCGTAATAGTGTTGTAGTATGACACGCGCAACCAACTGGGCCGGGCGCTGCTGCGGCGGCCTTTTCGCTCAGGACGGGCATCGTCTTGTCCAGGCGACGGGGCCCATATCAGCATCGTGGTCATGGACGCTGCGGCGGACTTAAGGCGCTTAGGGCGCTTAAGGCGCATGCTTCCCCCGCGCGGCGGTGGAGACTTAAGGCGGCCCGCGGCTTTTCCGCCGCCGCCGTGTGCCGCCTGGCTGCGGCCATCACCCCCCTCACCTCCAGAGCGTCTTCACAAATGGTGTAAGTGAAGCGACCGCGCCCGACGCAGGCGTTCCATCAAAGAACATAGCCAACTCTACGCACATCACAGTATTTGTGAAAACGCTATAGGCGCAGGCGAAGAGGTTTAATGAAGTCTCCACGGCTGTGAGCGCATCTATATGCCGGAGGCACATTGCCGAAAGCGAACGCTCCAACCAGCACATCATCCGGGGTCAATGCAGAAGCAGGTCCCGCCAACAGATCCAACCACCCGAATCTGATTTTGGGCATTTGCTGCATGAGCCTGTTGGTCGTCGGCATGGACGTCACCATCGTGAACGTCGCCTTGCCGGCGATTCAACACGATCTCCACGCCACCCTCTCAGGGCTGCAATGGATCCTCGACGCGTATACGCTCGTGGTCGCCAGCCTGCTCATGCTCTCGGGCTCTATGTCGGACCGCTTCGGGCGGCGGCGTGTCTTTCAGATTGGTCTTGTTCTGTTCACAACCGCATCGCTGCTGTGCAGCATGGCGCACAGCATTGGCCAGCTCATCGCCTTCCGTGCCCTGCAGGGTCTGGGCGCGTCCATGCTCAATCCGGTAGCCCTGTCTATCATCGCAAACGCCTTCCCGGAGCCCAAAGCTCGGGCACACGCTGTCGGCGTTTGGGGAGCTGTGGCTGGCGTGTCGCTGGCAATTGGCCCGCTGATTGGCGGCGCCTTGACGCAAGCCGTCGGCTGGCGCTCCATCTTCTGGATCAACCTGCCCATCGGCCTCGCAGCCGTGGCGTTGGCTGCCAGGTTCGTACCAGAATCCAAAGCGCCGCGAGCGCGAGCGGTTGACCCTGTCGGACAACTTCTGGTCTTTGTCAGCCTGGCATCCCTGACCTCCGCGGTGATTGAGGGACCGCACACCGGCTGGACATCCTGGCGGATCCTCGGCTTGTCTGCTGCGACAGGCGTCGCCCTGACCATCTTCTTCCTCTACGAGCCGCGGCGGAAGGACCCTTTGGTGGACTTACGCTTCTTTCGCAGCATACCGTTCAGTAGTGCAACCCTTCTTGCCCTCTGCGCCTTCGCCTCGTTTGCCGGCTTTCTCTTTCTGAATGCGCTGTACCTTGAACAGGCACGCGGCTTTTCCGCCTTTCATACTGGTCTTTGCACGCTGCCCTTGGCCATCATGATGATGGTTTGCGCCCCGCTGTCCGGCCGGCTGGTAGGCCATCACGGCACGCGCCCTTCGTTGCTGGCCGCGGGCGCGGGCTTCCTGCTGAGCACCTTGATGCTCACTCGCCTCAGTATCGGTACTCCCGTTGCCCTGTTGCTGTTGGCCTACGCGTTGTTTGGACTTGGCCTTGGTATGGTCAACCCGGCGATCACCAATAACGCCGTCGCGGGCATGCCCTTATCGCAGGCCGGCGTGGCCGCGGCCATCGCCTCCACCGGCCGGCAGGTAGGAGCGGCTCTGGGCGTGGCGGTGGCCGGAACAGTCGTCGCCGGGAGCCGCGCAAGGGGATCGGATTTCACCCGGGCTACACACCCCTTCTGGTGGATCATGACCGGATGCGGTGCTCTCGTTCTGCTGCTCGGTTGGGTTTCTAACACAACCTGGGCGCAAACCACCACGGGCCGGGTCGCGCACCTGTTCGAAGAGCGGAACCGATGATGACGAATCATCGCTGATTTTCCTGAACGCAATTATCACGGATCGCATCCATATAGTGTCCCAATCCTGCCAAAAGCTTCTCCATGCGCGGAGTGCTTGATGACCGTCCATCGATCGCTTGTCGGAAATTCAATCTTCTCCAGCCGAGCCGTCAGGCCGCAGTCTCCCCCCACGTCAAGCGGCAACATGATCATCTTGTGTCGCGTTCTGTTACACGGAAAATTTGAGCACCTTCGTGAAACAAAGAACTTAGCCGCAACAGCGTCCGGCCAAAGGTAAACTGAAACCATGAAGCGCCGGCTCATTGAGCACTATGAGGTGATTCGCAAGCTGGGCGCTGGCGGCAGTGGCGTGGTTTACCTGGCCAACGACACGCTGCTGATGCGGCCGGTGGTGCTGAAGATATTGAAGCGGGGCGCACTGTCGATAGAACAGATGCGCAGTACGGTGCTGCGCGAGGCGCGGCTGGCCTCGGCCATTGAGCACCCGAACGTCTGCGCGATTTATGAAGTGGGTGAGTCAGAAGACGAAGCCTACATCGTCATGCAATATGTGCCTGGACAGCCGCTGGACAAGATCATCGCCAACGGGCCAGCCAGCGTGCAACTTGGGCTCTCGGTGGGCATTCAGATCGCAGACGGCCTGAGCGCGGCGCACCAGCTGGGGATCTTTCATCGTGACCTGAAGCCGGCGAACGTCATGCTGACCGATGGCGGCGTAGTCAAAATTCTGGACTTCGGCTTGGCGCGAAGACTCACCGCCGCGGAAGCGGAATTCGATCCGGCAAAGCCGCGGCGCGGCCAGGATGCATCGCAACGCCAGGTGCGCGCGACCTACAGTGCGCGCGGCGGGACGATCGCGTACATGGCGCCGGAGCAGTTCGTAACCGGGCAAAGCAGCGTGCAGAGCGATATCTTCGCGCTCGGGGTGACGCTCTATGAATTGTTCAGCGGCCGCCATCCTTTTGTGCGGCCGGAGGCGGAAGAACTTCAGATCGTACGCGCGATTCAGTTCGCCGACCCGCTGCCCCTGGCCGACTGTTGCCCCCAGATGCCGCCTGAGCTGGCCAGCGTTATCGTTACCTGCCTGCAAAAGACACCCAGCGGGCGCTACTCTTCCGCCGCCGATTTGCGCGAAGCGTTAAAAACCATCATGAAGACCATGCAGCTGGAAACAGGCATTCTGCCGGGCGAGACGGCGGCCAACCTGCACGTGCCGGCCGCCGAGCGCGAAAAACGGGCTACGGGATTTCTTTCCATGCTGGCGGAGCGCTTTCGCGAGTCGGCCGATATGCAGCAGAGGCAGAATACGATTCTCGTCTTGCCGTTCCAGAATTTCGGAGGGATGGGAGAAGCCCCGCTGTATGGCTATGCGCTGGCGGATGCCATTGCCGCGCGCCTTGCGCGCATGTCTTCGCTGGTGGTCCGGCCTTCCAGTTCGCTGATGCAGTTGCCGGTCCCCATGCAGCAGATGGATCCGCTGTCGGTGGGAAAGAAGCTGTTAGTGCAATGGGTGCTGGCGGGCAATTTCATGCGTTCGGAACAGGGTTTCGATCTGAACTGGCAACTCCTGGACGTGCCGGGGCAGAGCGTGCGCGCGGGGGGCACCATCAGCGTGCCTTCCTTCGACCTGATCGCGGTGCAGACCGAGATCTGCAACGAAGTCTTTGCCACGCTGCAGGGGTTGGGGAAGCTGCAGCAGAGCGGCGAGTCGACCCGCAGCGCACCCCTGGCGGAGGCTTTGTCGGAGGAGTACCTGCAGGCACGGGCGATGCTGTCGTCCTTCATGTCGCGTTCCGGCGCCCGGGGCGACCTGAACAAGGCGCGGGAAATGTTTGAAAGCGTGGTGGCGCGCGACGCGGAATTTGCTCCGGGTTGGAGCGGGCTGGGCATTACGCATTTGCAATATGTCCGCAACGGCCTGGGAGGTCAACTGCATCTGCTGGCCGCGCGGCGCAGCTTCGACCGCGCGCTCGAAATCGATCCGGGTTCGCTGGAGGCAAATCTCTATCGCGTCTACATGCTGCTTTCGCGCGGAGAAAAGGAAAGCGCCCGGCATGGTATCGAGAACCTGCTGTTGACCGCGGACAACAATTGGAACGTGCACCTGGTGGCCGGGCAGACCCTGCGCCTGGACGGAATGTATGAAGAAGCTCTGCAGCAGTTCAACCGATCCCTGCAACTGAATCCCTCCAACGCGCCGATTATTTATAACCACCGTGCGCGCGTCTATCAATATCAGAACCAGCTGGAGCTGGCGGAGGAAGAGCTACAGAAGGGGCTGACGCTCGAGCCTAAGCATCCCTTGCTGCGCACCTCGGTCGCCTACCAGAGAATGCGCCAGGGGGACATGCAGCAGGCAATCGGGATTCTGGAGGCGGTGATCCACGACGATGAGAGTATGCGCATTGCCTTCCCCACGCTGGCCTTGTGCTATGTGCAGGTAGGAGAGCGCGAGCGGGCCGCTTCGCTGATCGAAGAGGATTCGCTTTCTGCCGCGGAGGCTGACAGCGAGATGGCATATCGCCTCGCGACCTATTTCGCCGTTGAGGGGGATGAGAGCGAGGCACTGCATTGGCTGCGGCGTGCGATCTACCTGGGCAATGAGAATTATCCCTGGTTCTCAAAAAACCCGGCGTGGAACAGGCTGCATGGGCACGTCGACTTTGAACGCATCCTGGAAGACTTGAAGAAGAGTCACAGAACAAACCAGAAAACCTGGCGGCGGCTGCTGGAACGGGTTCCCATGGAGAAGCGTGCCTAGAGCATTTTCACTTCTGGTGCATACGAATTAACCAATCCCGTCGCGGCTTTTCCNNCAAGAAAAGCCGCACTTCGCTACATTTGCCGGTGCAGAGTAGGAGTGAAAATGCTCTAGGGACGGTCGACACGCTTCAACAGGAATACCCTATCGAACCATGCCCGCTGGAGCCTGAATCTCTGTCTTCTCGTCTTGCGCGGGCGTCAGGAACATTGCATCGGTGAGGCTGAAGACAACAGTGGACGACGCCGGGAGATCAGCCGACCAATTCGTCATCAGCCAATGCGCAGTGGTAACGCCGGCGCCGACCGCCGTACCGACCACGGCACCGACGCCGCCCCCTACCGCGGCTCCCAGGATCGCTCCGCTACCGGCCCCTAAGCCCACTTCGGTAAGGCTTCGCTTTCCGTGCTCGTCGGCGGCAATATCGCCTTCTCCCTTGGGCTTGGTGTTGGAGCCGTGCGTATCGATGACTTCGGCGTGCAAATGGTAGCGGGTGCCGTCGGGCAGGATGAATTCATCGGGACGGAGGTGGATGATGGAGCCGCCGTTGATGCGACGGCCGGCAGTGGCGTACATGACCCTGCCACGCAACTCCGAGCCCACAGGGACAACGACTTTACCGTTACGCAGAATGTCCTGGGCGAGCGTTCCACGGAAAGGTGTGTTCGGTGTGGTCGAGGCGGCGTCAATATCCTGCAGCATGCGAACCCTGAAAACAGTTCCTGCGGGTAGCGCGTTGGCAGGTCCGGGAACATAGGTAACGATGCCGTCGTCCCGATTGTCAGCGGAAGAATCGAAGCTGGAACCAGCGGAGCGGGCATTCAGGCCAGCTCGGCTGTGCGGGGTGTATTCGTCCGCGGACGGCGGCAGTGGTGTTTCGATGATGCCGGCGTCCGGATTGCTGGGTGCGGCCGGCGCTGGGGCGGGGGCTGGCGTGGGCGCAGGCTGAGTTACGGCCGGAGGAGTGACGGGCGCGTCCTCGCTGGTGTTGATCGCATCGTTTGCGGGCGGTACGGAGACGCCTTGATAAGGACTTGGCTTGGCCACCTGGCCTGCAGGAGCCGGGGCCGCATCGCTCGGCGCGGACTGCGCAAAGAGAAGCGTTGAACTGAGAACTACTGTGGCCGCTGCCGCCAGGGAAAAACGTGTCTTTGTCATGGCTCTTCCTATTCTAATCCTTGCCGTGGTAACTCTACACTCACAGATTAGATCAAGGTTACCTGCGGAAGACTAACAACAAGAAGGCAAGAACCACGGGGGTAACATATACATCAACACCCGCGGCATCGGATAGCAAAGCTATCGTGCACCAACCTGCAACTTGGCGCTCAAATGTGGAGCACGATCGCGTTTGTTAGAATTCGTTGAGTCCGAAGATGGGAAGCTTCATCAGTACGATTGGCGGGGTGGATGGAAAAGCGATTGCAGTGGATCGCCGCGCCCGCTTGAAAGATCGATTACAGCACCGCATTGCAAGGAGTGAGATGACCGAGATTGTTGCGATTCACGCGCGCGAGATTCTGGATTCCCGGGGGAATCCCACAGTAGAGGCCGACGTGCTTCTCGCGGGCGGAGCCATGGGGCGGGCGGCGGTACCCAGCGGGGCCTCCACCGGCGAGCNNCAAGGGCGTGCTGCACGCGGTGGAGAATGTGGAGAGCGTTCTGGCCCCCGAACTGACCGGCATGGATGCGGCCAACCAGCGCCTGATCGATGCCACGATGATTGCACTGGACGGCACGGACAATAAAGGAAAGCTGGGCGCAAATGCGATTCTGGCGGTATCCATGGCATGCGCACGGGCGGCGGCGAATGCCTTGCAGATGCCGCTTTACCGCTACCTTGGGGGCGTGAATGCGTCCGTGCTGCCGGTGCCCATGATGAACATCATCAACGGCGGAGCGCATGCGGACAATAACGTGGATTTTCAGGAGTTCATGGTGATGCCGGTAGGAGCGGAGCGCTTTGGCGATGCGCTGCGCTGGGGTGTCGAAGTCTTCCACACCTTGAAGGGCGTATTGAAGAAGCGCGGATACAGCACGTCGGTGGGCGATGAGGGCGGTTTTGCTCCTTCTTTGAAATCCAATGTGGAAGCCATCGAAGTGATTCTCGAAGCGATTCAGCTGGCGGGATACAAGGCGGGCGAAGAGGTCGCGATTGCATTGGACCCGGCGGCCAGCGAGTTCTTCGACAAGGAAAAGGGCCTTTACGTTTTCAAGAAGAGCGACCGCAGCGAAAGGACCAGCGAAGAAATGACGCGCTTCTATGCGGATTGGGTGCGGCAGTACCCCATCATCTCCCTCGAAGATGGGCTCGCCGAAGATGATTGGACAGGCTGGGAATTTCTGACCAAGGAGCTGGGCGAAAAGGTGCAGTTGGTCGGCGACGATCTATTTGTGACCAACACCGAGTTTTTGCAGCGGGGCATTGAGCGGGGTGTGGCCAACTCGATCCTGATCAAGGTAAACCAGATTGGCACCATCAGCGAGACCTTCGAAGCGATCGCGCTGGCGCGGCGCTATGGATACACCTCCGTCATTTCCCACCGCAGCGGCGAGACGGAAGATACTTTCATTGCCGACCTGGCGGTCGCCACCGGCGTGGGCCAAATCAAGACCGGCTCGGCCTCNNCTGGGGCAGGCGGCGGAATTCCTCGGGCGCGCGGCGGTGAACGCTGGGGACTAGGCCTTATTCCGAGCCGGCCGCCGTTAATTCCCAAGCATCCATGGCAAGGCTCAGTGCAGGTGCTCTGCGCGTGAGGAGATGACGTGTCGCTAAAAAAACCGTTGGTGCTGACGATTTTGGATGGCTGGGGTTACCGGGCGGAGCAATTTGCCAATGCGATAGCGCTGGCGCGCAAACCCAATTACGACAAGTTGCTGGCGGAGTACCCTCACAACCTTCTGCATGCGTCGGATCATTTCGTCGGACTGCCTGACGGCCAGATGGGCAACA
>PLZN01000543.1 GCA_003152195.1 Acidobacteriaceae bacterium | reverse complement strand
AATGTAGAAACTCCAGACCCAGCACGAAGTGCTGGGTGTTTTCAACCAACGCGTTCAGTTCCGTAAGGGACGGCTGAACGTGCGCCGGTCGCTTCATCGTCATTGGAGGCGAAGCAGACACCCGATCGAACAATTCTGCACGTCAAAAACTAATCGCCCTCCTATTGCATTCCCATAGAGAACATGCAAATATTTCTATGGCAAAGCAATAGGACGGATATGGGCGATAAAGCGGACGTTTGGCAAGGAACATTGGCGCTGATGGTACTCAAGACCCTCCAGGTCATGGGGCCATCGCACGGCTATGGCATTGCTCGCCGCATTGAGCAGACCAGCGGAAACCTCCTGTCGTTAAACTACGGAACGCTATACCCTGCATTGCTGAAGCTGGAGCAGGAGGGAGCGATCTCCTCGGAATGGGGTGTGTCGGAGAACAACCGTAAAGCCAAGTTCGACAAGCTGACGCGCGCAGGAAGAAAACAACTGGAAAGGGAAGCACAGGAGTGGGAGCAGGCGACTGCGATTCTGGCNNCGCTTTCTCTCCCCGGCCGAGGAGGCGTGATGCGCAGGCTGAGAGTGTTGTGGAGACGGCTATGGGGCGCATTGGGCGCCGCACCAGTCGACGATGAGTTAGCCGCTGAACTTGAGAGCCATCTGCAGATGCATACCGACGACAATCTGCGCTCCGGCATGACGCCGGAACAGGCGCGAAGGAACGCCATTCTTAAGCTGGGCGGATTGGAACAGACGAAGCAGGCTTACCGGGAGAGAAACACCATCCCATTCATCGAGGCGCTGCTGGCGGACGTACGCTATGCCTTGCGGCAATTGCTGCGGTCGCCCGGATTCACCATGACCGCAATTCTCCTGATCACGATCGGCATCGGGGCGAACGCCGCCATCTTCACTCTGGTGGATTTCGTGTTAATACGGCCGCTGCCTTTTCCCGAGCCGGAACGCCTGATAAAAGGTCATGGAGAAGCATCCGGGCTACTCCATGATGGAACTCTCTCCGGCGAACTATCGCGATCTGAAGGCTGCCAACACTTCGTTTGCCGCGCTCGCGGCGTACAACGGCAATCCAATGAATCTGGTTGGCCAGGGAGAGCCGCAGAGAATTGAGGGAGCCTCAGTGACTGGGAATCTTTTTTCCACCTTGGGCCGGCCAGCCCTAATTGGCCACTATTTCAGCGAGGATGACGACAAGGTCGGCGCCCCGGGCACAGTGGTGCTGAGCTACGCGCTGTGGCAAACAGAGTTTGAAGGCGACGGAAACGTACTGGGAAAGTCCATTTTTCTCGACAATAACCCCTACACCGTAATTGGGATCATGCCTCCCGATTTTCGCTTTCCCTCTCGCGAGACGCAATTCTGGACGGCGTTCAAGTTCCAGGAAGGCGATTATCAGGTCCGCGACAACAATTATCTGGCCGGGATTGGCAGGCTTAAGCCCGGTGTCTCCTGGCCGAAGCACGCAGCGAGTTAATGCTGATCGCCGCTCGGCTGCAACGGCAATACCCAAAGGAGAACCAAGGAGTAGACGTGTCCGTCGTGCTCCTGATTTCGTCAGGTTTGCTGATTCGCGCGCTGTGGAAGTTGCAATCGACAGATCCTGGATTCAGAACTAACGGCATTCTGACCCTGCACACAGCTCTGCCGTTTCCAAAGTACGACAAGACCAGCACTCGGGAGCAGTTCTATCGCAAGGTGCTGACGGATGTTCGCAGGCTGCCCGGTGTGACGGACGCCGCGTACATCACGGCTCTTCCTATGACGTGGCGCGGCGGTATTTGGCCGGTTATCGTCGGAGGACGCGACCAGGTTCGCACCGAAGGTAATTCCGCCAGCGCGCGTTTTGTGACGCCGGGATTCTATGCAACGCTAGGCATTGCCATCCGGTCCGGACGTGACGTCAGCGAAAACGACGCCGCGGACCGGCCGTATGTCGCAGTGGTGAGCGAATCGTTTGCGCGGCGATACTGGCCAGACGAACAGCCGATCGGGCGGCATTTTGGATTTGCTATGCACGATCGCGAGATCATCGGGGTAGTCGGGGACGTCCGCGTGCGCGGACTCGAGAGAACCAGCGAACCCCAGGTGTATCTCAGCTACCACCAGGTACCCGACGGTTCGCTCACCTACTATGCGCCCAAAGATTTGGTGATCCATTCGTCGCAAGCACCACAATCCCTGCTGCCCGCGGTCCGGCAAATCATCCGAACGGCAGATTCCGAGCAGACGATCTCGGACGTGCGAACGATGGAAGAGATCGTCGGCGGGGAGACTGAACCGCGAGCCATCCAGATGCGAGTGCTGATCGCGTTCACCGCCGTGGCAATCCTGCTCGCCGGCCTGGGAATCTACGGGCTTCTGACCTTCGCGGTATCCATGCGGCAGCAGGAATTTGGCATTCGCATGGCTCTCGGTGCTGGCCAGGGCGACATTTTCAAAATGGTACTAAGACAAGGCGCCGTCCTGGCCGTAGCCGGCCTGCTGCCAGGGCTGGCCCTTGCCTACGGGGCAGCGAGACTGCTGGAAAGTCTGCTCGCCGGAGTGAGGCCGGCCGATGTGTTGACATTCTCAACGGCAACCGCACTGTGTCTCATCACCACGTTGCTCGGGAGCCTGGTCCCGGCGCTTCGTGCTGTCCGGGCGGATCCTACTGCCGTGATGCGTGTCGAGTAGCGGCAATCTCCTTCGCACTTACCACGGCAATTCCTTCCCCGCGTGGATAAAGCGCCCATTCGGACCCTCGGGTCCAATCAGTGCCAGCTCGACGCTCGTCTTGGCCCCATCTGGAACCTCCAAAGGCGCGGCCTCCGTACCTAGCTCCGTCCTCACCCAGCCGGGGTGGGCGGAGTTTACTTTGATCGCCGTTCCCTTCAACTCGTCGGCCAAATGAATCGTGTAGGCATTGAGGGCCGATTTCGAGGAGTCATATGCGAAGTTCTTGAAGCTTGCGATCGGGCTCTTGGGGTCCGCGTGCAATGTGAGCGAACCAAGAATGCTGGAAAGGTTCACAATGCGTCCCGCAGGGCTCTTCTTCAGCAGCGGCAGAAACTCCCTGGTGACCGCTACCACCGAGAAGAGATTGGTCTGAAACACCTTCAGCAGCTCATCGTCCGGAGTGTCGCTGGTGCGGCTTTTGAGTCCGTCGGACGAGGCAATACCCGCATTGTTAATCAGGATGTCGAGCTTTCCATATGTCTTGGCCACAAACTTTGCAGCAGCCGATCGATCCTCTGCCTTGGTGACGTCCAACTGCAGGCCGTGGGCGTCGATTCCTTCCGCCTTGAGCTTCGCCGCGGTCTGCTCCGCATCGCTCAACTTCCGCGCGCCGACAAGAACCGTGATTCCTTTCTCCCCCAACTGCTTAGCGGTTTCGAAGCCGATGCCGCGATTTGCCCCGGTAATGAGTGCTACCTTCTTGTTCTGTGCCATTTGGTGCATTCTCCTGTTCACAGGAATAGATGACCTCACCCCTGGGAAGAGATGCAATATGTGCGACGGTTCGGTCTTTCGGCGAAGGCGGCCGGCACCAACGCTCTATTAAACTAAAGTGAATCCCGTCGAACGTAGCCGAGTGACGGGCCAAACCGTGAGGTCCCAGAAAATGTGCCGGAATATCAAAATGCTCTTCAACTTCGATCCTCCCGTGACCGACGATGAGATTCGCGCTGCTTCACTTCAATATGTGCGAAAGATCAGCGGCTTCAGCAAACCGTCGAAGGCAAATGAAGGCGCGTTCCTGGCCGCAGTCGATGAGGTAGCCGGCATTTCGACCCGTCTTCTCCGTTCGCTCGAAACGAATGCACCCCCAAAGAGCAGAGAAGAAGAGGCGGCAAAAGCGAAAGCTCGCGGCGCAGAGCGATTCCGCGCTTAGGTCTGCGAATACGTGCCCGGGCTAGAACCAATCTCCTAAATCCCCGAATGCGGAGAGGGCTGCGTGCGAGACCCGCTGGCGCGCGTCATGGAGAACCTGCTGGTGTGCAACCCTACTTGTGATCTCTCTGCTAATCCAGAACCCCCGAATCCGGGCCGCAGCTTCCTCGGTAGCCCTTGCAGCCGGCGCGGTTCGTTCACGTTGGGGCACGGTACCCATTTATCGATAGTCAAAGGATATTGAGTTGCTCTCTCCGTTGGCGTTGGACACGGATGCTTTATAAATCCGGATACCGTGAATGAAGCTGGTCCCGGTGGGGGCTGGTGCTTGGAACATAACTGTTTTGCCATCAAGTGAGAAAAGATTGTTTACGACAGCGGAGCCGATCTGCACGGTGTTACCACTCGAAGTGAAGCCACTGCCACGCACGGTGATCGTGTTGCCTGCTGAAACAAGGGAATTAGGATACATAAGCGAAATCCACACCGGCTTCGGCGCGTTTACGGTGAGCGACACAGGGTTACTGCTGACTCCGGACCCATCAAAACTTACCGAAATTTGATAGGTAGCCGGTGGCATTGGTATGCCGCAAAAGTTGGTAGATCCGTCGCTATTCTGCGGACAGTCATTAACGTCAATGTGATTCACCGGGACAGGAACACAGTTTTCCCCAACCTCGATATAACCTGCCTGACAACTAATCGTGTCTATTGAGGTTGGAACCTGGAATGTCAGGGATTTCCCGTCGGCGGCTATTATCGGGGCTGCCATGGAATTGTTCGGGAAGTGGCTGAAAATTACGGCTGTGCTGTAATTGGATAACTTGAATCCGCCGCCGTAAATCGTGACGGTTGTGCCGGGAGGAGCCGATTGAGGATAGACTCTCGAAATGATAATCGGAGGCTTTAGGTGCAATGTCTTGAGCATCGCGACCACTTCACCAAAGATATGCGTGAGTTCCAGGCTGCCTTTCTTGGGCAGGCTATTCACATCAGCTGTGCCGTAGGTAAGCGTGATAGTGTACTCACTTTCGCTCGCCTTGCCGCCAAAGTACGATCCGAACCAAACAGGCTGACCGCTGGACGGGAAACTACAACCATTGTCAGCTTTCGAGCTATCCGTATAAAGATTGCGCAACGATATCGCTTTTGTAACGGTCGTCTCCTCGGGTTGCGATTGCGCGCACTCGTAGCCACCCGCCGGTTGATCCACATTGCTTGTCACCGCGTCGACGCTTGGGATTCCACGAACGATCTCGCTGAACCTCCCGCCGTTACGCCGCTCGCGTGCGAAAATATCGGATCAATAGCTAGGATGTATTTTCCCTGGATGAGATTGAACTTCTGATCTACTGAATTACCCACCCTCCATCCGGGTAAGATTGTCATCGTCAAGTATTGATTCTCGAACCTTCGACCGGTACTTGATGAAGATTGCGCGACAAAAATCCCCCGCTACGATAAGTACGATAATGATTGCCGCCGATCCCTTTTGATTCATCAAGGCAAGATTCATCTCTTCGTGGGCACCGAGGATACGTTCTATCTCGATGGGGCGGCTCACCGGTTGCAATCCTTGCTGGATCGCTTGAATGGGCAGGCGCGGTTCACCTTTATTCCGGGACGAAC
>PLZN01000404.1 GCA_003152195.1 Acidobacteriaceae bacterium | reverse complement strand
CCTGGCGTTTCTGGGGACTGTACGTCCATGTCTGCAAGCGGGAAACGCTGCATGAGGCCTATCAGATGGCGAAGAAGAACAATGGGGCTCCAGGAATCGATGGGGTCACGTTTACAGCCATTGAAGAGAGCGGAGTGGAGAGCTTTCTGCAACAGATACAGGCGGAACTGGTCAGCAACACGTATCGGCCCATGCCGGTGCGGAAGAAGGAGATCCCGAAGGACGGGGGCAACAAAGTCCGCGTCCTCTCGATTCCCGCGATCCGAGACCGCGTGGTTCAAGGTGCGCTTAAGCTCATCTTGGAGCCGATCTTCGAAGCTGATTTTCAACCGGGGTCATATGGCTACCGACCGAAACGGACAGCCCATCAAGCCGTGGCGGGACTCGAACCCGCGCCCTCCGGCTAATGAGACCGGCGCTCTACTACCGCGAAGAGAATAGGGGGCACACCCAATGACTCTTCAGTGGCACAACTGAGCTACACCGCAAAGCTAGGGATAGTCGCCCCTCTCGCGGTCTGCAAGAGGGGTTTTCCTGCTTTCTGCAATAATCCCCCAAACCAAAGAAAACGGCCTTCACGGTTCGATCCAGCTAGCCAAGTCGGCTTTCGGTCCAGCTTGGTCGCGTTCCTAATCCCAAACGCTGGCCTTGGCCAGCGCCAAGGCCACCAAGACGGTGCTCCGCTGGGCTGAACCGCGCGCGCGGTTGCGGTTGATTGCGAGGGTCGTCCGGAGATGGTGGCCTAAGATTTTCCCTGTGAAGATTCCAGGCAGCGCTCCAGACAGCGGTATTAGCCTGTATGAAAGCACAGACAGCACCTTCGCCCTCCACTCCCCTACTGACAACCTCCGAAGCCATGGCATTTCTCAAGGTCTCGCGCAACGCCCTCTGCAAGTGGGTTAGAGATGGGAGGATCCCTGCCGTCACGCTCCCCAACGGGGCCTACCGTTTCAACCGCGATCAGCTTCTAAACCGGCTACCGGGGCTACCAGTTTCCGCGAAATAGCGGCTTCACATAAGGATATGCGGGTGTATGCTCCTACACAGGAACATACGCGATACCCTTGCCGTTTGTTGGGAATACGGGATCACGTAGCTGAATCTAAAGCACTTGGCAAAAGAGACGAACGAGTCCCCCTCTCTCCGCCAGATTATTCAATCCCAACAACATAAAGGCTGCTGAACCATAGGGCCACCAGGATCTCGGCGACGGTTCTAGTGTCCCATTGGTGGAGTGAACCCCTAAGCTGAGACACGCTGAGTTCCGGTAATTGGGGACACTCAGCGTTTTATCTTTGTCATTTTATCTATAAGCAGTCGCCGAGCTGTGGGGAGTGTGGAAATCCTGGAGGGATTTCCAAGGCCTGTGGGAGCGGTGGTAAACCTGCATTTGGTTTTCCACCGCTTCCATCAGCGCCGTCACTTCCCATAGCTTCGCTGGCCTGCTCAAACTCTTCCGGCGTCAGATAACGTAACGCCGAATGCAGCCTTTGCCGGTTATACACTTGCTCCAGGAACTCACCGATTCGACTGCGTGCGTCTTCTAGATCGTGATAATCCGTTCCGTATACCTCCTCTTCTTTTAGCGTCCGCATAAATCGCTCCGCGCGTGCGTTGTCGTACGGATTGCCGCGGCGGCTCATACTGATCTGAATCTCGCGCTGCTCCAGCATCTGTGTGTATTCACTGGACGCGTACTGCACGCCTCGGTCGGAGTGATGAATCAGTTCCTCGGCCTTCCAGTCGCGCTCGCCGAGTGCCATCTGCAAAGCCCGAATCGCCAGCTCGGCCTGCAAATTGCGCCCCAACTCCCAACCGATCACGCGTCGTGAGTAGGCATCCAAAACCACCGCCAGATAGATGAACTCGCTGCGCAGTCGAATGAAAGTAATATCGGCCACCCACAACTGGTTGATCGCCGTCAAACATACACGCCGCGCCAGGTTCGGATAGATCGGCAGATTGTGCCGTGAATCTGTTGTGAACACATACTTCATCCGTCGCAAGCTCAGCAGATTGTCTTCCCGCATCAAACGCAGTACGCGCTTGTGATTGACCACATGCCCTTCGCGCCGCAGTAATGCGGTCAGCATCCGGTAACCGCGCAGACGATGATTCGCCACCGCTAACTCTTGCAAGCGTGCGCGCAACAACAAGTCGGCCTGTTGGGGCGCGGTTTGCTGCAAATAGCGATAGAAGCCCGCTCGACTCACCTCAGCCAGTTGACATTGCCGTTCCACTGTCAGTCCCGCTCCTTCGAATGAGAGTGAGGCTTCGATGCCACGATAGACGTCTTGCCGCCATCGCTGGTACGACTCGCCGCTGCTCCCCTGACCTGTTCGAAGGTTCGTTTGAAAAAATCCAGCTCCAGCTGCTTGCGGCCCAGCAGGCGCTCAAGTTCGGCGATCCGCAACTCGGCTGCACTCGGCGTTGGCTGCAAAACGGCTTTCGACTGGCTCCCCCGTGGCCGACCCCTCCCTCGCTCCAGCGCCGCCTTGCCGCCTGCCTGTAGCTGCTCGCGCCACAGGTATAAAAACTTCCGCCGGACGCCTAACTCCTTGGCCAAGCCGGTGATGGTCTTACTCTGCGCCATCCGACTCACCGCTTCCTGCTTCAACTCCGCGCTGTAGCGTACTCTCCGTTTGCTCATCGGTCATCTCCATTATGACCGCTGAGGGTTTCATTGCGAAGTTTGCTGC
>PLZN01000420.1 GCA_003152195.1 Acidobacteriaceae bacterium | reverse complement strand
CGGTGGGACGACCTCTTGTCGAGTAGATCAGCTTCTCGCTGTGCTTTATCGGCTTTTATTCGTTTCTCTGACATACCCACATTATGCGCTAGCGAATCGGAATTTGCGCGGAGGAGGGCGTGTTGGAGGGGGCTGGTTGGCTGGATGGCGTAAAATCACCATAACACTCATTGACCAGCGGTCAAAACGTGTAATGGCCTGGTTTCGTCAATCACCGACGAGGTCAATTGCCGGAGATTTCTAGGCCGCCGTCCAGCTGAGCACGGCTTCCCTGAGTTGTGCATCCACCTCGTCCGCGATGACCATTGCGTCTGAAAGCAAGTGGTTCGGATCCAGTTCGCTCTGATGGAGATGTAATGCGCCGAATGTGGCGACCTGGAACACCCGCGATTCCTCAATGAGCATGGCGGCAGAGTAGCCCTGCGCACGACGTACTTGTCCGTGCTCGGCAGCGGCGACGGAGATTGGCGAAAAGGCATCCTTAGCGAGGCGCAGGCGGGAAATCAGGTCATGGTAAAGCTTGGGCAGATGTCCCGTGCGGTCCGCATCGGTTAGGGGAATGGCGGTTAGTTCTGGAACCAGATTGACCTGCCTCAGCCATTCTGTGATCGCAGGTTGGAGTTCTCGCTCCAATATGTCCGCCACGCTCACTACCGTCTTCAATTTCGTCATGTGGTACTCCTTGGGCCAACATTCAATCCGCTGCTATCGAGCGCCGGTCACGATGCGGCTGTGTACGGGGATCTCCCGTGCTGAGTTCGCATTTCTCGCCCGGCACCGCACCACAAGTCGGGCAATGAACGGCTTGTACCTGTTTGAGAGTAGGCTTCTTGGCGTCGTTGTCGATTATGCGGCAATCCGCACAAGAAAAATGTTCAATTCCGCACAGTGCCTAGCCTAACTGTTGCAAAATCGCGATTTCACTCATCGACCTGCGTCGTGACGTTAGGGCGTCTCAATTGCGGTAGGTCAGTGCTGTTTCTCAAGAACAACAATCGGCGCTGCTGGGTCGCCGCCATCCCACTCGGAGGCAGAGTAGCAGTATCCACCGGGAAACCATTCGAGAATCACCCTTGCCTCCCTCGCCAAATGAGGCTGTGCTTCACTCGTCCAGAACTGGAAGCATTCACTCGGTTGAATCCAGTGAGGGGAAGAGCCGACATCGACAACGACGAACTGAATAGGCCCACATCGGAGGAGGCTTCGGATGTCATTGCCGAGGAGTTGCGGACGGCCACGCTCGTCCGCGAAAAATCGATGCCGTAGACCCTTCCCTCGCTGGCCATGGCGGCGAGCTTACTGACGGTTCGGCCGCCGCCACAACCAACGTCGAGGATAACGTCCTGCCTCTGTACCTCAATGTTCGACAAGCCCCAGTCGGTCACCTTCGAATGGCGCGAATTCATGTTCCACAACACGAATCGCCCCAGCCATCCTGTGGGCTTCTGGCACTGATTCACGCTTCCTTCATTCCTAAAAGTTGAACTTGATCGCTAACTGCACCTGCCGTGGTCCAATTGATGTCGAGGTGATCTTCCCAAACCCGCTATCGTCCACCTGGGTATTCGGGCCTTGGAACACGGGGTGATTGAGCGCATTCTGAGCCTCAATTCGGACCTCGACGTTCATTTCTTCGCGGATCGCGAACTGCTTGCCAAGAGACAGATTGGTCGAGAATTGCCAAGGAGTTCGAATATTTCCGAAGGCGCGTGGCGCATTGCCCAGTGTAAAGTCGTCTGGGCGCACGAAATTCGGGTGATCGTCCGAGGTGTTACCCGCAAAGTATTGGTCCACAAAACCCGAGCCATTGTTGCGCTTTGGATTGCCAACGATGTTGGGACGCTGCGTGCCATATGTGGGTAGTGCCAAACCGTCTGCGACTTGGAAGGTAAGGGGTCTGCCGTCGGAAATGCGCCAAATTCCGTTCGTCTTCCACCCACCGATAAAGCCGTCGGCCCAGCGTGGCAAATTCCCGAGGAATGCCCGTCCTCGCCCAAACGGTAGATCGTAGCTGTAGCTGAATTGGATCACGTGCGGGATATCGAACGTGGAGAGGCTTCGCTCCATCCACGGCTTGTTAGGATCCTGCAGGCTGCTGAAGCTGCCCAGCCAGGTCACGTTGTCATCCGCCTGCGAAGAGTCGTCGATGGACTTCGACCAGACGTACGTCACGAGGAGCTGCAGGCCATTGGAATACCGCTTCTCGGCGAGCAACTGCAGTGCGTGATAGGTGGAATTGGCAATCAGCCGAGGTTCGTTCGCGACACTCGTGAACTGTGGATAGGGAAGCAGCAACTGAGAGTATTGAACCTTGTCGGCCGACAGTACACTGTTCGGATCCGTGATAATGCCCGCAAAGGGATTGGGAACCGGGTTGTTGAGGCAGGCTATCGTCAGCGTTGTGCAGATGGGAGTGTTGTTAGGATCTGCCTCTGTCAGCGGCAAGCTCTCGATCCACGGGCCCAAATAATTCCGCGCGGTGGACCCGCTGAACGGCAGGTGCGTTCCTTTCTTCCCGATGTATTCCGCGTTGATCAGGATGTTCTTGGGAAGTTCGCGCTCGATCCCCAGGCTCCAACTCTGCTCATAGGGTGTCTTGTTCGCGCCCTCCGTGCGCAGCGGCCCATTCGCGTCGAACCCGACGTCATTCATCAGGCCGAGCGAGTTCCCCGCGGGCTGGCTCAGTCCGTTGGGGAACGGATCGCTCAAGTGCAGCGACATTATGTCACCCAGGTTCTGATAGGTCGGGATTGCACTCGTAAATTTATTGAAACCTTGTGAGCCATAGGGCACGACGCCGGTCACCCCCGAGCGCGATTGCCCGTAGTAGATTCCATAGCCGCCACGCACCACCATCTTCGGCGCAAACTGATAGGCGAATCCGAAGCGCGGCTGAAAGTCGTGCCAGTCGGTCACGTAGTTTGTCCGCTGGCTCGAGGAGGCAAAGACCTCGCCGCCTTTCAATGCGGTCGTTATCGGGCTCCCCGTGACGGCATCGTTGAAGGTGATGCTTCCGTTGTTGAGAGGACTGGTCACGTTCGGATCAAACGAGTTCTGCCGGTTGTAGCGATCCGTTCGTGGCAGCGTCACGTCAAACCGCAAGCCCAGATTCAACGTGAGCTTGGAAGTAGTTTTCCAGTTGTCTTGCACGAAAA
The DNA here is from genome assembly GCA_003152195.1 of Acidobacteriaceae bacterium. Classification (GTDB taxonomy): domain Bacteria; phylum Acidobacteriota; class Terriglobia; order Terriglobales; family Acidobacteriaceae; genus PALSA-350. The sequence continues at coordinate 7,278 of PLZN01000420.1, read as the reverse complement.
AGCCGTACTGGTAATTTGTGGTCGCCGGCCGGAACTGAATCTCGTAATACGAGTCCCATCCGTTAGCGGCGGGGGCGCGCGTAATTTTACCCATCAGGAAACTGGCCATCCCGTCGCCGCCGCAGGTACTTATATCTCCCGGACACGAATTGGAACCATCCTCAGCGAAGTCGAAAAAGCCGTTGGGTCCGTTAGTTTGAATGTAGTTCATCTGGTGGATGCGGCCGTCAAAGCCGAACTTGATCTCATGCGAGCCGTGCACCTTGTCCAGCGTTGCCGACAATTGCCCCGTATCCTGACCCAGCAGCATGTTCCCGAACGGATCGCTGCCGATGTTCGCAAATCCGGCTGCGCTGTACAAGTCAATGAACATCGCAGGGACGCCTTTGAATCCGGTGCTGTCCAGATAAGAAGGGAATCCCAAATTTCCCAGCGGGTCCGAAACGCCGTGCGGGTTGTAATTGAGGTAATGCCATACACCACGGGAGAAGCCCAGCGTCGTGTTCAACAACAGAGTCGGACTGAACGTGTGCGTGTCATTAATCGCAAACAGGTGAGCATTGGTCCACCCGGGGGCTCCCGAACACGGATCGGCGAAATTCTTGTAGCAATCAAGGCCCGTGCCGTGGTCGTACTCATAGGAGAACTTCGCGCTCAACAAGTTGTTCTGCGTGAAGCGGTGGTCGATTTTGATGTCGAACTTATTGGCAAACCCCTGGCTCGATCCGGCACCGACCCAGTTCTGGTAAATGCCGCCGGCAATGAAGTTGGGATCTGGAAACAGGGCCATCATGTTCTGTGCGACGGGATCGATCAGATTGCCCGCAACCCCAGGAGTCGGCTCATATTGGGCAGGAGGACAGGGGTCGCCGTTAAAGCCTGCCAGGAACACACCATCACAACCGGGGCTGATGTAGTTAGCAATGTTATTGAACGGGATGAACGTGTTCGCGTTATTGGCGACCGCGCCGCCAGCATTTGGGTCGTTGTGCCGCAAGTACGGATCCCATATCTGACCGGCAGCGACACTACACAGGCCGGTGTTATCGAAAGTTCCGCCCTGCGCTCCGCATATCTCGCCAAAGTCGCCGGCACGCATGGCACCGCTGGGAACAGCTCCGGAACGCGCGTCCAAGGTCGTTTGCTTCACGCGGTCCCAATCGAAGAAGAAGAAAGTCTTGTTCTTGATAATGGGGCCGCCGATGGTGAAGCCGTAATTGTTGCGGCGCAACGGTGGAATCGACTGACCTGCACGATTTGCGAACCAGTCGTTGGCGTCAAGGCTGTCGTCGCGGAAGAACTCATACCCGCTCCCATGAAACTTGTTCGAACCCGAGCGCGTGACCACGTTGACAACCGATGCTCCTGAAAATCCGTACTCGGCGCTGAAGTTCGTCTGCTCCACCTTGAACTCTTCGACAGCTTCGGGCGATGGAAGGTACGTTGCCTGCGTGATGCCGCCATTTGGCTCCGAATTCGTGACCGAGGCGCCGTCCATCAAAATGTCCGCGGTCGCACCGCGGCTGCCGTTGGAGACAAAGTTCGTGCCCGTGCAGCCTGCACCGCACTGGTCGTCCATCGGGGTGACCCCTGGTGCCAGCGACGTCAGACCGACGATATTGCGGTCGATCAAAGGGAGGTTGTTGATGAAGCGCCGATCGACGACCTGTCCGGTTTCGGCGTCCTGCGTCTGGATGGTCAATGCCCCGGCGGAAACCTCGATCTTCTGCTGCGTTCCGGCGACTTTCATCCTCAGGTTTACGGTCAGATTCTGGTTGACATCGAGCTTGAAATCTTTCTGCACCGTTTTGCTGAACCCCTTCGATTCCGCCGACACCGAATACACTCCGGGAGAAACGGAGCGGAACAGGTAGCGTCCACTGCTATCGGAGATTGTTTCGAAAGTGAATCCTTTCTGCTGATCGGTGAGCACGACGTTGGCTCCCACGACCACAGCGCCGGTGGCGTCGATCAGTTCACCGCTGACCGTCCCGAAATAGGCTTGGCCTAACACAACCGGGACTAGGGCAAGTGTGGCGACAAGGAGCAGGCCCAGGAATGAATAAGGAGAATTCTTGCGAACAAACGCGGCGGATGCTTGCATCTGACCCTCCTTGAACGTGCTGGAAGTGACGCGATCACGTGTAGCCGAGGGTGGGTTTGGCTGCCATCGCGGCTAGCTCTTCAGACAAATGCAGCCGCTCGTGACTTTTTTTTATACCAGCCGTTTCGGTGGCTTCATATGATTGAAGTCACAGTGGTTTGTGACTGGAAACGGGACCCGTGAATCCCGCCATTATGCTCATTAACCACTGAGGCGGAGATCGCGTACCAGACTCCCGAGGCCAACAGAACTCCGGGCAGGAGAAGAATGACCGCCTAACGGGTCGGGGCCACGTTGAGACCGCAAGCTCGGGACGCCCCCCCTTCAACCACCTGGATTTCGAGGTGGCGGACCAGAGAGATGCATGGGGTCTAACAAAAATCCTCACCTGAGACGATCAGGATGCCACCTTTGGTTGGATCGGTACTTCTTCCACCAGAGCACACCATCGCGATCTTGGGCTGGCCAACACTCAACGTGCGAGAAGAACTGTCGTTATTACGTGGTGATGGAGACCACAGACCGCTGTGACAGCGGTCCTGGGCCTACGTCTCCGTGCAGCGTTAGAAGAAATGGGTCAGTGCTGATAAGGCCTCTTCAAGCTAGCCCCAAGATAATCTGGACGTCCTTGGGTTCTCAGACATGCACCAGGAGCAACGGAAATGTTTCTTATCCGAGGCTGTGCCCTTCTGCTCAGCTTGTTCATGATTGATTCCATTGTTTTTGCAGCGGCCATCAGGTGTGGTTCTACACGTGCCTTTTCCCCAATAAGCATTATGTGAATCGACTGATTGATTACCGTTTGCTGAAAGTTCGCCTTCTCCATTGGCTCAATTTCCGGTACAGCTTCACCGGCTTTCTGCACTGGCGCTGGAACTTCTGGACCCCGGAGCCCGTGAAAGGACACGCAGCCTGTGATCGATGCGAAAACACAGCTGCTGCCCCCTGGTGACGCCTTCATCGTTTATCCGGACCGCGCTGCCAAGTCTGTTTATAGCTCCATTCGCCTGGAAACAATGCGGGATGGAATCGAAGATTACGAGTTATTGATGTCCTTGCGGCAGAAGAACCCGGCTCTTGCAGAACAGCTTTCGCAAGCGGCTATCCGATCATTAACCGACTATGTACATGATCCGCGGCATTTCGACTAATCGAGAGGAGATTGTTACAGGCGCTTTCAAATTTGACTTCCGTCGGACGCCGACCTTGTATCGGCGGGTTGCAAGGCCCACACGCTTTCGTCTTTACGGTCTGTGCCAGGGATTACCTTAAGGAAATGCCGAGAGTCTGCCGCCCAATAAGTGCTTCTCATCTCTAATCCATGGACGTCGTGACTCCAGTCACAGATTATTCTGAGCCGGTCGCGTAAAGTCGTGCGCGAGCTTGACTTTCCAAGAGAACCGCAGATTTGCCGTGGTCGGATCTTCTTATCGACGATGATTTGATTGCGACTTGCGGAATTTTTACCTTAGCGTGGAGGATCTGGGTGCATTCAAGATCATGGCCCAACCCCGCATTCGTTGTCGACCAAATCCCAGCATCGATCTGTTCGTATGGACTGTCGATAGCCCGGTTCTCCCGTCTGGTCGTGCTGTTCTTGTTGTCGTGCACGTTCGGAGTTTCGGGTCTACCAGTTCCGGAGGCCTGGGTTCCGCTTCGCTGGACCGGCGGTCCGTTGGAACTTGCCTGGCGGACCCGCGCGAAAACGCTCCCGGCCGATGCTGCTCTCCGCGACGCCATTGCACGCTGGTACGAACCCGCTACGCTCAGTCTTCTCGAGGACTTCTCGGCGAACTGTCTGCTGGTCACCTGGAGCGCGCCCGCCGATGCAACTATCGAAGCCGAGCAGCATCAGCTCGTGAAGATCTATACGGAGGCGGCACACAAGCGCGGTCTGGCCGTGCTCGGTCTCGTCTATGCGTCAGGTGATGCGTCGAAAATGGTAGCGGACGCCACCCGGGCTGGGCTCGATGGGCTTGTACTCGAAGGCGAGTTCACTCCGGAATTTGCTGCCGCCCTGGGCAAAGCCGCCGGATCCATGTTGATCATCGAGATCGCGAAGGACGCCGCGCCGTGGCGCTGGAAGGCGGCAGCGATTGTCGCCGTTGCGGGCGTGGCTCCGAGCGCACGAAATCTCTCCGAAATGGGCATCCGCGGCGCGCCCTCGAGCGAGCCGTGGATCGAGTCGAACATCTGGCTGGTGCGGTCGTTGAGTCTCGTCTCGTCCTCGCGTACGGTGTGGATCAGCAGCCAGCTCGAGAACCCCTCGGCCGTCGATTACGCGCGAGCCGTGGCCGATGCTGCCGCAGCCGGCGGGCATTGGATCGTCTCGCTCGATGATGCTCTTCGCACCAAACTCCGCGCCCGGGATGCTTCGGCGCTCGAGACGTGGCACCGTGTCTCGAGCTATATGAAATTCGCTGAAAGTCACGCCGCTTGGCGCGCTCTTGCGCCATATGGGAATGTCGGCATCTTGCTCGATCCGGCGAGCACGAAAGCGGAACTCACCGACGAGTACCTGAAGCTCGCGACACGCCGTCAGGTGCCCTATCACCTGGTCGAACGATCCGGGCTGAACGCTGCCGCAGTGGCAAAGTTTCGCGCGATCGTTGCCACTGAACTCGACCCGCCATCTGCGGCAGAGCGCAAATTACTGCAGGAGTTCGCCGAGAACGGCGGGGTCGTGATCGCCGCCCCCTCATGGGGCGGCGCTCCGAAGACAGAGCCGTTCGCCGAGATCCCGGCCAGCAATGGGTCTGTCGTCGTGTACAAAGATCCAGATCCCGAAGCCGTAGCGCGCGATCTCAAGGAACTGCTCTCAGACGACGATCTGGGCGTGGTGCCGTTCAACGTGCCGTCAATCATCACGTTTGCAAGTGGAGGCGGTCCCGGACAACCTCTGCTCGTGCAGTTAGTCAACTACTTCGACCATCCGGTAGAGGCGATCACGCTTCGTGTTGCCGGGAAGTTTCGCTCGGCTCGCACAGAAACACCAGAGGGCCCGGCGATAGATTTACCGCTGCGGTACGACGAGGGAAGAACGGAAGTGACGATTCCGAAGCTTTCGTTATGGGCTGCCGTTTCGATGGAATAAGGAGGGAAGACAATGAGAGAAGGGCTAACGCGGCGCGATTGGCTGGTACTTTCTGGTCTTGCTGCAGGAGCAATGGCAGTGCGACCGGCCGAAGGGCGGCATGCCGTACCGGCGGGTCCAGTGGAACCGGTATCCGTCGCCAAGGTCCGCAGCTACGACGAAGACCTGACCGCCCGATTCCGGCAGATGTTCGATCAGATTGGCGGGATCGAGAATCAGGTCAAGGGAAAGACGGTCGGAATCAAGGTCAACCTGACCGGCGATGGACGGTTCCCCGGATATACGTCGGGCGACACGCATTGGGTACACCCCCGCGTGGTCGGCGCGGCCGTTGCGGCCTTCGGTGCACTCGGCGCGAAGCGCATCCGCATTCTCGAAAGTTGCGAGAGCCGCAAAAGCAACTACAAACTTGAAGACAAATTGCTCTCGGGCGGTTGGGACGTCAACGCCATCCGCAATGCGGCGCCCCTGGTCGAATTCGAGGACACCAACGCGCTTGGCCAGGGCAAGAAGTACTCTCTGTTGAAGGTCCGGAGCAAACCGTACGTCTTCCCCGCATTCCAGGTGAACCATGCCTATGAAGACTGCGATTTCTTCGTGAGCATGGGCAAGATGAAGAACCACGAAGAGATGGGTCTCACCATTTGCATCAAAAACCTGTTCGGCACCACGCCGCTGGGTATCTACGGCAACCGGGAAACCGTCTTCCACTACGGGCAGGTGCAGGCGCCTTCGGGCGCGCCCGTCGAACTCGATCCGAAGTCAAACCGCTACGAGGGCTGGCGGCTCCCTCGAGTCCTTGTCGATATTCTCGGTGCGCGCCCGGTGGACCTCGCCATCGCCGACGGCATTGTATCCATGGTCGGCGGCGAGGGCCCATGGGTCCTGGGCTCCAAGCCCGCTCATCCGGGAATACTCGTCGTCGGCAGAAACTGCGTGAATACCGACGCTGTGGCCGCGGCCTGTATGGGTTACAACCCCCGCGCCGGCCGGTACGAGCCGCCGTATCGTGTGTACAAAAACCCGAAAGATCATCCTCCGGAACAGTTGCAGCCCGGCGATGAGGCTTTCCAATACGCCGACAACACGGTGCTTCTGGCCGAAGCAGTGGGACTTGGGTCCGCAGACCTGAACAAGATCGATGTACGCGGTGTGCCCATCAAGGAAGCAATGTTCGAGTACGAAGCCTTTTGGAAGAATCAGATGCCGAAGGAGCAGTCCTGATGCGTTTGTTTCTCGCGCTGCTGGCTGGGCTAGTGCTGGTTCAAGCAGCCGGAGGACAGCGAACGGAAAGAAGCACGGATGCCATGGGCGCGACGTTTTCCGTTGTCCTCTATGGCTCCGATCAGGAGTCCGTGAACCAGGCAATCGACGCGGCGTTTGATGAAGCCCATCGCGTGGACGAGTTACTCTCGAATTACAAGCCCGCGAGCGAGTGGAACCGCATCAATCGCGAAGCGGCATCGGGTCCGGTAGTAGTCTCATCTGAGTCGTTCCAACTCCTGTCCGATTGCATCGAGTACAGCCGCGCCAGTGAGGGCACCTTCGATGTGACTGTCGGCCCACTCATGCGCGCCTGGGGCTTTTTCGGCGGGGATCGCCACGTTCCATCTCCCGACCAAATTCGCGAGGCCCTCGAACTGGTGGGATACCACCACATACAACTGAACGCACGGGAGCGGATCGTGCACTTCGATCGTCCGGGTATCGAGATCGATCCTGGAGGAGTAGGCAAGGGCTACGCCGTCGACCGCATGGTCGAGATTCTCCGCACACGAGGTTTTCGCAACGCGCTGGTCGCCGCATCCGGCAGCAGTATTTTCGGACTTGGCAACCCTCCAGAGGAGCCCCGCGGCTGGCCCATTAGCATCGCCGACCCCTGGGACCACCGGAAGAACGCGGCGCAAGTGTTCCTCAAAGACATGTCTCTCTCAACCTCGGGCAGCTACGAAAAATCATTCCGTGCTGGCGGACGCCGTTACTCGCATATCATGGATCCCCGCCGTGGCGCTCCGGCCGAAAGCGCTGTTCAGGTGACCGTTATCGCCCCGCGCACCATCGATAGCGAGGTCTGGGCGAA
>PLZN01000169.1 GCA_003152195.1 Acidobacteriaceae bacterium | reverse complement strand
CACACCAATCTCGATTCGGTGTTCAACATGACCAAGCAGGTTTTCGATGGCATGGTCACGCGCGGGTGGGGCCGCATCATCAATGTTTCATCGGTGAATGCTCAGAAGGGTGCGTTCGGCCAGACCAATTACTCGGCGGCGAAGGCGGGCATGCACGGCTTCACCAAGGCTCTAGCCCTGGAGGTGGCGAAGAAGGGCGTGACTGTCAACACCATCTCGCCGGGCTACATTGGAACAAACATGGTGATGGCCATTCCAAAGGACATCCTCGATAGCAAAATCCTTCCGCAGATCCCACTCAACCGGCTCGGCAGGCCGGACGAGGTCGCGGGCTTGATCGTCTACCTGTGCTCGGACGAGGCGGCATTCATCACCGGCGCCAACGTCTCGATAAACGGTGGTCAGCACATGCAATGAGCGAATGGGCTCCCGCTGGCACCCCTTCTCCAGTCCCGTCGCCTGTGATGACCAGGATCACACTCTGCTCATATTGGAGAGTGTTCCATTGTGACCAGACTTGGGTGTGCTGCGGTGCGATATTGAAGCTGTGGGATAATGCAGAGTTGATTTTGCAAGACCCCAAGAGTCTCCCAAGTGCCTGCGCCGGAAACGGCGACAGAAAGGAATCAAAATGACAGAAACCAAGACCAATCATCCTACCGAGTTCGCGAGCCTCTTTATCAGGGGAGTGGAACGCGCGGCCGAATTGCAGAAGAAGTCGCTCGACGACGCCGCGCGGCTAAACGCGGAGGCGATCGCGGTTTACAAAAAGGGTTCGCAGTCCGAGCCATCTGCGCCTGGCGTGTATGACCTGGCCGGACAAGCTTTTGAGGGGTACATCGAAGCACAGAAGAGCATGATCGACCATATGGTGAAGCAAACCGCTTCCCTGGTCGAAAGCGCGAAGGATAGCGGCAATTCGGCGCAGAAGGTTGCGGCGGAGTTCACAAAGACCATTCAGCAATCGATCGAGCGTGCTGTTGAAGGGCAAAAGAAAGCGCTGGATCTTTTCACGCAGGAAGCTAAAGCGCCGGCCGCCACAAAACGCACGGCCTGAGACACGCATCCTTTCGTTGACCCTTCGTTATCACGGAACAGCAATTGCCTCGGAGCGCCGTTCGAAGCCTGCTTTAACGGCGTTCCGGGAAAGTATGCCTGCTGTCGTGGGGTAACCTGCGAAGTGAACCATGCCATATATTCCAAGAAATAAAGAGCGCTGCATTCAATGGACTGGGAACAAATTGCCCGCAGCCTCGGCCGTCGTAGAGTGTTATCGCACGGTTATGCCGGGGAATGGGTAATCGGCAGCGCCAGCAACACTTCCGGCTCGCGGAAGTATAGACTTTGGGTTCCGCCTACTCATGATAAGCGAGAGTCATCACCGCTTGTGATGATGCTGCACGGCTGCGGGCAGAATGCCAGGGACCTAGCCAAGATTTGTGGAATGAACGCGATCGCGGAGAGAAACAACTTTTTGGTCGTCTATCCGGAACAGACAGCCGAGGCCAACCCCCTGGGATGCTGGAATTGGTTCGATGCAAACCACCAAGCGCGCGAGGCCGGAGAGCCCTCTATCCTGGCCGCTGTTATCGAGCAAACTGTTTCGTCACACAATATTGATCCCAATCGTGTTTATGTGGCAGGTCTCTCGGCGGGGGCAGCGATGGCGGTTGTGTTGGGAGCTACCTACCCTGATCTTTTCATGGCGATTGGAGTGGTCGCGGGCCTCGAGTTTGCAGCGGCCACGACCGCGGTTGTGGGCCTCGCTGCAATAGCGATGGGTGGCCCTGAGCCGAATCACCAGGGGCTTCTCGCCTTCCAAGCGATGAGCGTTGGCTTGAGAGAAAAGCCCAAACGCCGCATGCCTGTAATTGTCTTCCAAGGGACTGCGGATCCTTATCTCAATCCCGTCAATGCCGACCAGGTTCTTGCGCAATGGGCTCGAACAAACGATTACCTCGATGGAAATGGCAAAAGCGTGCTTGATCAGGCCGGAGAACTGACCAACGGCAGCGTCCCGGGTGGCTATAGCTTTCAGAAGTGCAAGTATGAGGACAGCGCCGGCCGGTTGTTGATGGAGAAGTGGCTCATTCAAGATCTGGGTCACGCGTGGCCAGGTTCTCCGGCGGCCGGACGCTTCGCCGACCCGAGAGGGCCGAACGCCAGTGAAGAAATGTGGCGGTTCTTTTGCGGCACAACCTTGGACTCACCCGGCCACCCCACGTCTCAGCCAGGCCTCCGTGGCGCACTGGCGAAATTGTGTCACCGGGCAGTTCAGTACCTCAAGCCATCTGTTCGGCAGTAAGCGCGGTCCCCATCGCTTGGATTCAATCGCGCCTTGAGCGTTTTCACAAATGGTGTAAGCGAAGAAGCGGCACTCCACGCAGGCGTTCCGCCAAAACCGGGGTCCCCGGCATGCGAAGCTTGCTGGGGTGGAAGGAACGCCTGCACATAGCTGCCCTCACCACATTACCGTATTTGCGAAAACGCTCTGGTGTGAACCTTACAGCTCCAACTCCGCCCGGATCATGTGGTCCTCCAAATTCGAGGACATCTTGAAGCCGTATCTCACGCACATCGCGCGCATCTCGTGGTTCTCGAGCAACATGTCGGAGACCACCATCTTTATCTTTTGGTCGCGCGCGATCCGGATGAGGAGGCGATACAACTCCGTCCCCAGGCCCTTGTGTTGCGCAGTATCGATGGCCACCGCGTCCATTTCGGCTTCTTCACGGCCGTGCAGCTTGCTGAGACGGCCGACGGCGAGGATTTCGGTCCCGCCCCTCTCAAGCTTGCGCTCGGCCACCAGCGCCATTTCGCGGTCGTAGTCAATGAAGCAGATGCGGGTCAGGCGTTCGTGAGCGGTGCGCTGAGTGAACTTCAGGGGCTGGAGGTACCGCAGATAGACGCTGCGCTCCGAGAGCNNGTCCACTCGCTAACCAGGTGGATCGGATACGGCCGGATCGCGGTCTCAGGCAAGTGCTCCTCTGTCACCTCCGGCCCGTGGAGGACCACGCGCGCATCCAGAGCCATCAGCCGCTCCGGCGAAGCCAGCAGCGGATTGATGTCGATTTCCTTGATCCAGGGGTGCTCGACGACCAGCTGGCTGAAGCGCACCAACAAGTCTTCCAGAGCTTGCAGGTCAACCGGCTTGCGGCCGCGGACCCCCTTCAGCGCCTGGAAGATTTTGGTCTGCTCCATCAGCCGCCGTGCCAGCGTGGAATTCAGTGGAGGCAGGGCCAGCGCGCGGTCCTTGAACACTTCGACCAGTTGGCCGCCGGTGCCGAACAACAGCACCGGGCCGAACTGCGAATCCAGACTGCTGCCGACGATCAGCTCGTAGCCGTCGAGCGTCACCATGGGTTGCACGGTGACGCCGTGGAAGTGTCCGCCGCCGGCCTTCTCGGTGACCGACCGCTTGATGGCGTGGAACGCCTTCTTCACCGCTGCGGCATCAGGCAGGTTCAACTGCACGCCGCCCACGTCAGTCTTGTGCGTGATGGTGAGCGAGTACAACTTCAGCACAATCGGGTAGCCGATCTCCTCCGCGGCCTGCAATGCCTCCTGCTCGGTGGCTGCGACCCGTGTTTCGACCGTGGGAATGTCGTAAGCCTTAAGCAACATCTTGGACTCGTGCTCGGTCAGGATGGTGCGGCCCATCTTCCGTGTGTCGCGGATGATGGTCTCGGCCGCGCCGCGCTTTAACGCAGCGCCGGCGTTTTGCGGCATGGTTGGGGTTTGGTAGATTTCCTTCAGGTTGTAGGCGTAGCGCCACATGTAGTTAAAGGCGCGCACCGCGCTGTCGGGGAACTCGAAGGTCGGAATGCCGGCATGGTTCAGGATCTCCTTGCCGGCTGCGACCTCAGCGCCGCCCATCCAGCTGGCCAGCAGCGGCTTGCCCAGTCCCTTGGCGTAAGGCTTCAGCTTTTCAGCGATCTGCGTCGGGTTGGTCATATCCTGGGGAGTGAGAATGACCAGCATGCCGTCGATCGCGGGGTCTTGGGCGGCAATCTCCAGCGACTTGGCGTACCGCTCCGGCTCGGCATCGCCGAGGATATCCACGGGATTGTTGTGGCTCCACTGGGGAGGCAGGATGGCGTCGAAGGCCCTCATGGTCTCTTCCGACAGCTCGGCCAGTTCGCCTCCGTCTGCGACCAGCGCGTCGGTGGCTAGCACCCCCGGCCCGCCGGCGTTGGTCAGGATGCACAGACGCTTGCCGCCAGGCCGCGGCTGCTTAGCCAGAACGTCCGACATAAAGAAGATGTCGGCTACGCTGTTGACGCGCAGCACGCCGCAGCGGCGGAACACCGCATTGAGCACTTCGTCGCTGCCGGCGAGCGCGCCGGTGTGGGAGGCGGCGGCCTTTGCCGCGGCCGCGGTGCGCCCCGCCTTGATCACGATGATCGGCTTGGTCAGCGCGACCTCGCGCGCGGCGGAGATGAAAGAGCGCGCATCGCCGATGGACTCCATGTAAATCATGATGCTGTGCGTGTGCGG
>PLZN01000565.1 GCA_003152195.1 Acidobacteriaceae bacterium | reverse complement strand
GCAGCCGCAGTCGGAGCGCCAGCGCTCGATGCCGTGGACGCAGCTCCAGGAGGTGTTGTCGACGACCTCGGCCTCCCACTGCGGCGGGAACTTCGCGAGAAACTCGCCGTAGCTGGTCAACCGGGCGTGCTGGCCCTCTTCGATCCAATGCATGGCGGAGGAGAGCGCCATTTCGCCGTGCTTGTGGTGGTGGCCATAGCTCTCGCCGTCGGTGGCGACATGCGAGAGCTGCGGCTCGGTGCGGGTATCGAGTCCGCCGAGCAGGCGCTGGCCGAAGGCCTCGCCGGAGTTGAGCAGGCCCCCGAAGGCGATGGCACTCGAGCCGGGGCCGTTGTAGAAGAAGACAGCGATGGAACGGCCCTCGTCGAGCTTGACGAGGTAGGGGTGACGCGCATCGACGGTGGTGTTGGGAGTCTCGTGCCACGGAGTTACTTCGTCGGCGAAGAGCGCTGCGGTGCGGCCGCGGGCTTCGGCGAGCGGACGGACGCGGGCACACTGATGGGGAGCGAGGATGGTGAACCGGATTCCCTCGCGCGCCATCAGGTCGAGCACGGCGCGGCTGACGGCGGCCTCTGCGAGCCACATGCCCTCGGGACGGCGGCCGAAGCGATGCTGGAAGTCAGCGATGCCCCAGCGGATCTGCGTGAGCGCGTCGCGTTCGGTGGCCAGCGGCATGATGACGTGGTTGTAGACCTGGGCCAGTGCCGATCCATGTCCTCCATAGCGCAGCATGCTCTGGCGGTCCGCATCGCGGATCATGCGATAGGTGCGAGGAGCATTCTCTTCGAGCCAGGAGAGCAGCGTAGGCCCGAAGTTGAAGCTGATCCGCGAATAGTTGTTCAAGATGCGGATGATCTGGTTCTGGCCGTTGACGATGCGCGAGGCGCCGTTGGGCGCATAACATTCCGCGGTGATCCGTTCGTTCCAATCGTGGTACGGCGCCGCCGAATCCTCCGTCTCGACGGCTTCGAGCCAGGGGTTCTCTCTCGGCGGTTGATAGAAATGCCCGTGGACGCAGATGTACCGTCCCGACGGCGGCGAGTTGTCTGCCATGCAGTCATCATAGCCGGGATGGCCGGCAGCCCGCACGAGCCTGGAGGGACCTGCGGTTCTCGCTTTACGCGCCAAGCCTTTGTTTCGGTCTCCATCGGTCACTTGCCGGGGAGGTCGCAGGCCCGCCAAAGGTACCAGCTTGCCACCGAGCGCCATGGCTTCCAGCGCGCGGCCCGGCGAAGCATCTCCTCTGGCTTGGGTAGCATATCGGCCGTGATGGGCTTGGCTGCCTTGGTTTTGCCGAAGGTCAGGAGATATCCCTTGCGGATTCCATAATCCGTCAGGGGGAAGACGTCCGGCCGGCCGAGGCGAAAGATGAGCAACATCTCCGCGGTCCAGGTGCCGATGCCGCGCACGCGGCTGAGCCGCTGGATGATCTCCTCGTCCGGCAAACGCCGGATGAGGGCCAGCGAGGGCACCGTGCCGTCAAGGGTCTTGGCGGCGAGGTCACGCAGGGCCAGAAGTTTACCCTGCGAGAGACCAGCCGCGCGGAGCGCCTCGTCCGGGGCGGCAAGTAGTTGCTCCGGAAGAGGATGCAGATCGTCGAACAAGGCCATCAGACGCCCCAGGATGGCCCTCGCGGCGTTGGCGTGCAATTGCTGGTAGAGGATGGCCTCAAGCAGCGCTTCAAAGGGCGAGTGGGAGCTTTTCAGGCGCAGTGCAAAAGGGCCGACACGTTCAATGAGCGCGCCCATCTTGGCGTCCGTCACGGCTAATTGTTCGAGCGCAAGCGCGGCATCGTAGCGAACCGGGCGGAGGCCATCGACCATAGATCCCAGAGTGTACCCGAGATGCTAACAGCACGAAAATGCCCCTGCCACACAGCGAACGCCCTACCTGCGCACCCCTTCAATCCCATATCGGCTGTTTCGCTCCGATCATAATTTCTCTTCGACCGCCCTCAGGGGTTGCCTACCCCCGGAGGGTTGCTGCTATATTCAACTTTCCAAGTGCGATGCAGGAGGGGGTAGTCCCGCGGCCCGGTCCTGCATCAAGTGGCACACGAAAATCGTAATCGTAGCGGACCCTTCATAACAAAACGGAATCTGAGGAAGCAAGGACTCATCCAATGGCGCAGATTTTTGATCGGAGCTCGAACGCGCTTGCCCGGGCGAGCCTGGTCCTGACGGGGTTGATTGTCATCGCCCTGGGGGTCACCCTGGATCAGTTGCAGGGTTCTCCGTGGGTGACCAAGCAAGGACAGCGCGCCGAACAGCCGGTGCCGTTCAGCCACAAGCATCATGTGATGGGGCTGGGGCTACAGTGCCAGTACTGTCACACCTCGGTGGAGAAGTCCAGCTACGCCGGTATTCCGCCGACCAAGACCTGTATGAACTGTCATGCGCAGATCTGGACCAATGCAGCCCTGCTGCAACCGGTACGCACCAGCTGGGCTACGGGCGACTCCATACCCTGGATCAAGATCCACGACCTGCCCGATTTCGTTTACTTCAATCACGAAATCCACGTGAACAAGGGAATAGGGTGCTCCTCCTGCCATGGGCGGGTGGATATGATGCCGTTGATGTATCAGCAGAACACGCTGCAAATGGAATGGTGTCTGAACTGCCATCGCGATCCCGGCAAGAACCTTCGCCCAACCAGCGAGATTTACAACATGGCGTGGGATGGCCCCTCGCGTGACAAGCCCGTGTGGTGCGGCAGCACCGGCCTGAAAGATGGCGTCCCGACGGCGCAGACGGTAAGCTGCACCACCGTCGATCCCAGCCAGGCAGGCGCTCAGGTAGCTTCGCTCAACATGCTGCCGGATGGAGTGCATGCGCAAGCCACCAGCGACGCGCCGGCTATGGCGATACCGGCAACCTTGCAGTATGTGAAATACACCGACCAGGAGTCGCTGGGCAAATACCTGACCCAGCAGTACCACATCCGCACGCCCCAGGAACTGAGCAGTTGCGAGACATGCCACAGATGAGCGAGACAAGGGATGGCGCAGGATCCAGGGAGCAAAACGTAAAGCACACGCAATCTCTCCATCAGGGAAGACGCGAAGCAAACATGGCAAATGAGACCACCCACGGCCCGGGCCAAAATAACCAGAACGACCAGAGCGATCAGCGCCAGTTGGTTCCGCTCGAGCCCGTCGTTCGTCAGAAATTGACGCTCGAAAGCGCGAGGACCAAACTCGCCGGCCAGACGGGAAAGAAGTACTGGCGCAGCGTGGACGAGTTGGCCGATACGCCGGCCTTCCGCGAGGCGGTGCAGCGGGAGTTTCCCGCGCAGGCTGCGGAATGGATCGATCCGGTATCGCGGCGCGGCTTCCTCAAGGTAATGGGCGCCTCGCTGGCGCTGGCCGGGCTTTCCGGCTGTACCAAACAACCGGACGAGCCGATTTATCCGTACGTCAAGGAGCCGGAAGACCTGGTGCTGGGCCGTCCGGTCTATTTTGCGACCGCCTCACCCTTCCCCACTGGGGCGGTGCCGCTGCTGGTTAAGAGCGACGCCTACCGGCCGATCAAGGTGGACGGTAACCCGGAACACCCGGTCAACCGTGGCTCTTCCGATCCGTTGACCCAGGGTACGTTGCTCGATCTTTACGATCCCGACCGCTCGCAGCGGGTGCTCTATCGTGGGGAGACCCGGCAGTTTGCTGCATTTCTTGCCAGCTTCCGGGCCATGCTTTCCGACAAAAAGGCAAGCGGGGGCGCCGGGCTCTACATCCTGAGCGACACGGTGACCTCGCCGACCCTGGCGGCGCAGTGGAAGGCGGCGCAGCAGAGGTATCCCAACGCCAAGTGGTTGCAGTGGGACCCGGTCAATCGCGACTCAGCCTACTCCGCTTCGAAGACCGCCTTCGCCGACTACTACGACGCCCAATATCGTCTGCAGGATGCCGACGTCATCGTCTCTCTCGACGCGGACTTTCTCTCTGGCATCACCTATCCCGGATTTCTGCGTTTGGCGGCGGACTACGCTGGGCGGCGCAAGCTAGCAGACGGTAGCTTAGCCATGAACCGGCTGTATGCCATTGAGAGCACGCCGACCACGACCGGCTTCAAGGCCGAGCATCGCCTTGCGCTCAAGGCTGGCGAAATATCTTCGTTTGCGGCCGCTCTGGCGGCTGCGGTCGGGGCTGGGGGCTCGTCGCAGGGAACGCTTTCCGGTCCGGCAAGCAAATTTCTTGCTGCGGTGGCGGCGGATCTCAAGGCCAACGGGGGCAAGTGCGTGGTGATCCCGGGAGAGCAGCAGACCCCGGCGGTGCATCTGGCCGCGGCCGCCATCAATCAGGCACTGGGCAACGTCGGCAAAACGGTGGTTTACACCGAGACCGTCAACCCCATGCCGTCAATTCAAGGACAGGACATCGTCACCCTGGTCGATGACATGCGGGCGGGTAAGGTCGACTGGCTGCTGATCCTGAATGCCAACCCGGTATACACAGCGCCGGTGGACCTGCATTTTGAAGAGGCCTTGGGCAGCGTAAAGACCTCGGCGCACCTTGGCTCCCACCTCAATGAAACCGGGATCGTCACGGAATGGCATATCAACGGCACGCACTATTTAGAGAATTGGTCTGACGCCCGAGCCTATGACGGGACGGCCACGGTGGTGCAGCCCATGATCGACCCCCTGTACGGTGGCAAGTCGGCACACGACGTGATCCAGTCCATGCTGGCAGATCCCGACACCTCTCCCTATGACGCGGTCCGCAAGACCTGGATGGCAAATCTGGGGCCGGGGGATGCAGAGCACGCCTGGCGCAAAATACTCCACGATGGGATGGTCCCGGGGACGGCCTACCAGCCCAAAACAGTTTCCGCCAAGATTGGCGATTTGCCGGTCACTGCGGCCAGCGATCAGGAGGGAACCGTCGAGGTTATCTTCCGCGCCGATCCCAACATCTACGACGGACGCTATGCGAATGTGGGCTGGCTGCAGGAAGTACCAAAGCCGGTGACCAGCATGTCGTGGGACAACGCCGCGCTGATGAGTTACCGCACACTGGCGAAATTCGGGCTGGCGGAGTCGGACGTGGTGGCCATCGAATCGAATGGCAACACGGTGATGGCCCCGGTGCTGGCGGTCCCGGGACATCCCGAGGGGTCGGTCACGTTGTACCTGGGCTATGGGCGCCGTAACGGCGGCCGTGTTGCGGGAGGGCTGGGCTTCAATGCTTACGCGATCCGAAGCTCCAACGCCCTGCTGTTCGCTTCCGGCGCGACCATGAAGAAGACCGGCCAGACCTATGAATTCGCCGTGACCAAAAGCCACTACACCGATCACCGCTCCATCGCCGCGGGTGGAGATGGTTCCGGCACTCATTCCCTGGAGGGCAATGAGGCTATGACGCGTGGCATCATTCGCTACGCTACGCTGGAGGAATTCAAGCAGCAGCCCAACTTCGCGCATGAGGAGGAGCAGCTTTCCGAGGATCCCAAGCCGGACGACAGCATGTTCAGCAACTGGCGCTACGACAAGAACGCCTGGGGCATGGCCATCGACATGAACTCCTGCGTCGGCTGCAATGCTTGCATCGTGAGTTGTTATGCAGAGAACAATATCGCGGTCGTGGGCAAGCACAACACCAAAACCGGCCGCATCATGCAGTGGATTCGCATCGATACCTACTTCGAAGGCGATCTTGACGCGCCCAGGGCGCACTTCCAGCCGATGAACTGCCAGCATTGCGAGAATGCGCCCTGCGAGCAGGTTTGCCCGGTGGGAGCCACCGTGCACTCCCCTGAAGGCCTCAACGTCATGATTTACAACCGCTGCGTCGGTGTCCGCTACTGCTCCAACAACTGTCCCTACAAGGTGCGCCGCTTCAACTTCCTGCTCTTTTCCGATTTCGAAACGGAGAGCCTGAAGCTGATGCGCAACCCTGACGTAACCGTGCGCAGCCGCGGTGTAATGGAAAAGTGCACCTACTGTTTACAGAGGATCGCCGCCACCAAAATTGCGGCGGATAAGGAAAATCGCGATATCCGCGATGGCGAAGTGGTGACCGCCTGCCAGCAGGCTTGCCCCACCGGCGCCATCGTCTTCGGCAACATCAACGACCGGGCCAGCAAGGTGGCCAAGCTGAAGGCGCAGCAGCGCAACTACGGCGTGCTGGCGGACCTGAACGTTCGTCCCCGCACCACTTATATTGCGGAAGTCTTCAACCCCAATCCGGATTTGGCCGAGGCGCGCACCGAGCACGCGCCCGAAAAAAGTTGAAAGGTTAGCGCAGCATGGCGACCAAACCAGAATTACCGGTAAACGATCCGCAGCTGGATCCGAAGACAGGCGAATTCCGGGTCATTGCGCCCGGATACACCTTCAAATCGGTCACGAATGTCATCTCGCGCATCGTGCTCACTCCCCACACGCCCCTATTTTGGTTCTTCGGCTTTACGTTGGCGGGAAGCATCTGCGTCATGCTGTTCACGGCAGTGACCTGGCTGTTCCTGAAGGGCGTCGGTATCTGGGGCCTCGACATCCCGGTGGGCTGGGGATTCGCCATCATCAATTTTGTCTGGTGGATCGGAATCGGCCATGCCGGGACGCTCATCTCGGCCATCCTGCTGCTATTCAAGCAACAATGGCGCAACTCCATCAGCCGCTTCGCCGAGGCCATGACCATCTTTGCAGTGATCTGCGCCGGCATGTTCCCGCTGATCCATGTCGGTCGGCCGTGGCTGGGGTACTGGCTGTTTCCTTACCCGAACACCATGAACGTATGGCCGCAGTTCCGTTCCCCACTGTTGTGGGACGTCTTCGCGGTCTCCACGTATGCCACCATCTCCGTGGTCTTCTGGTACATAGGACTGGTTCCCGACCTGGGAACGATGCGCGACAATGCCAAGAGCAAGCTGGCCCAGTACTTTTATGGCATTATTTCCCTCGGCTGGCGGGGCTCAGTGAAGCACTGGATGCGCTATGAGACGGCTTCCCTGCTTCTTGCCGGTTTGGCTACTCCCCTGGTCTTATCGGTTCATACTGTCATCAGCTTCGATTTCGCGGTCGCCGTCCTGCCGGGTTGGCACACAACCATCTTCCCTCCCTATTTCGTCGCTGGCGCTATCTACTCCGGTTTTGCCATGGTCCTCACCCTGGCCATTCCGATCCGCACGCTCTACCACCTGGAAGGCCTGATCACCATCCGCCACATCGACAACATGTGCAAGGTGATGCTGGCCACTGGGCTGATCGTCGCCTACGGCTATGGCTCGGACCTTTTCTTCGCCTGGTACTCCGCCAGCCATTGGGAATACTTCATGATGTGGAATCGCATGTTCGGCCCCATGGGCTGGGCTTATTGGGTGCTGATCACATGTAACATCGCCCTTCCGCAATTGTTGTGGCTGCGCACCTTTCGTCTGAGCCCGGGCAAGGTGTTCATTATGTCTCTGATCATCAATGCGGGCATGTGGTTCGAGCGCTTCGTCATTATCGTGACCAGTCTCTATCGTGACTTCCTGCCCTCTTCCTGGGGAACCTATAAGGCGACGCGGTGGGACTACGCCGTCTTCATCGGAACGATGGGCTTGTTCACCGCCCTCTTCTTTCTCTTCATCCGGGTACTGCCGATGATGCCCATGTCGGAGATACGGATGTTGCTGCCTCAGGCCAAGGTAAGGCCGGAACCGGAACCGCTGGAGGCGGGTGACTAATGCCCATGCGCGAAGGAATCTACGGACTGCTGGCGGAGTTTGACACCCCTGGCGAACTGGTGGTGGCCGCGAAGGCCGCTTACGACTCGGGTTGGCGGCGGTTGGACTGTTACACCCCCTACCCGCTGGAAGAGGCGGCCGAAGCCATCGGTTTCCACCGCAATTACGTGCCGCTCATCTGCCTGATTGGCGGCTTGATGGGTCTGGCTGCCATGTTCCTGATGGAGACCTGGGTCGCCGTCTTCGCTTATCCGTTGAACATCGCCGGCAGGCCCCTCTTCTCCTGGCCGGCCTTTGCCATCCCGGCCTATGAGTGGACGATCCTCTGGTCGGGCCTTTCGGCCGCATTCGGGATGCTCGCCATGTGTGGCCTGCCAGCGCTCTACCATCCGCTCTTCAACGCTCCCAATTTCCGTACCGGGGCAACTACCGACAAATTCTTCCTCTGCCTGGAGGCGAACGATCCTAAGTTCTCCGTCGTGGAATCGCGCAGCTTTCTCGAGGGCTTCCGGCCGGTGTCGATCGTGGAGGTGGAGTATTAATCCGATCGCCAAAATCCGTCCTGCGGAATGCCCCCTATTTTCGGGGCCAGCCGTGCCCCTCTCCCTGCGGCTGTTGGCAGCGGGCCTCGCTGCCGTCTCGTGCTTGGCGGCCGGTTGCCGCCAGGACATGCAAAACCAGCCCAAGTTCGTTCCCCAGCGCGGGACCACTTTCTTTACCGACGGCCGCTCGGTTCGCCAACAGGCGGTGCACACGGTCGCTCGTGGTCAACTGGACGAGGACAGCTACTTCTACACCGGGTTGATGGCGGGAAAGGAAATGGATATGCTGCCTTTCCCGGTTTCCATGCAAGTGCTGGCGCGTGGCCAGGAGCGCTTCAACATCTATTGCACGCCCTGCCATTCGCGGGTGGGCAACGGCGCCGGAATGATCGTGCAGCGCGGCTACAAGCCTGCAGGTAACTTCCACTCTGCGCGGATCTTGGGCGAGCCCCTGAGCCACTACTTCTTCGTGATGACGAACGGTTATGGCGCGATGCCGGATTACTCCGCCCAGCTTACCCCGGCGGATCGCTGGTCGGTGGCAGCGTATATCCGGGCGCTCCAAACAAGCCAGAACGCGACGGAAGCCGATGTTCCCGCGGGCATCCAGGTGCAAAATCTTAAGGACATAGCCGAGCAGCAGGGATACCCCGAGTCCTTTGCCCAACCTTGGTCGTTGCCCGCAGCAACCGATATCTCGGCCGAACCGCCCAACGCCAGTGAGGGGACGCCAGGAAATGCACCCGCAACTGGAGATACCCCGCTGGTGTCCGCGCCATCCATCCCGGCGGCCAATGGCAAGACAGTAGCACCCCACGGCGTGAAATAGGATTCAGGAAAGACACATGGCTCACGAACAACACGCAAATTCGCTACCCTCCGAGCTGAACGCCCCATTGCTGCTGAATGGCTGGCGGCGCCGGGCGGTGGTTGTGGGCGCCATATTTGCCGTTTTGTCGATTGTGCTGGCGTTCCTGGCAGCGACGATCGATCACGACGGGATCGACCACCTGCTGCGCTCCTACTTGCTTGGCTTCATGATCTGTTGGGGCTTCACGGTGGGTGGCTTGGCGATGCTCATGGTGCAGTACTTGAGCGGCGGCAAATGGGGCTTGCTGATACGCCGTCCGTTGGAGGCGATGTCCCGTTGTCTTCCTTTAGTATTGGTCCTGTTTTTGCCCATAGGCTTCTCCATGAAGAAGCTGTACCTGTGGGCACAGTACAGCAACCCGGCGGAGGCTTACCGACAGCATCTGATCACCCACGAGCAGGCGCACGCGATTGCTTACAAGCATCCCATGCTGAACGTTCCCAGCGTGTGGATTCAGTCCGCGGTCTGCTTTGCGATCTTCTTCTTGTTCATGCACTTCCTCAACAAGTGGGGACTCCAGCGCGATGCCGACCCGCATCCCAATGTACGCTTCTGGCAGGTCAGGCTGGAGAACCTTAGCGGCTTCGGCGTCCTGGTCTATTCCCTTATCATGTCGCTCTGCGCTATCGATTGGGTGATGTCGCTCGACCCCACATGGTACTCGTCTGTCTACGGGCTGATGTTCCTGGTCGGGCAGGGCTATGGGGTCCTGGCGCTCGCCATCATCACCGTCCTCCGGCTCTCCCAGGCGGAGCCGATGAAAACGGTGCTGCGTAAAACGGAGCAGCACGATCTGGGCAAGCTGGCGTTCGCCTTCGTCATGCTGAATATCTACCTCGCCTTTTCGCAGTTCCTCATCATCTGGTCGGGAAACCTGCCGGAGGAGATTCCCTGGTATCTGGACCGCATTCGCGGCGGCTGGGGCTGGATTGCTTCGCTGGACTTCGTATTTCACTGGCTCATCCCGTTCACGCTGCTGCTCTCGGCCGACCTGAAGCGCAACAAGGAGCGGCTGATCCTGGTATGCAAGCTGATGATCTTCGCCCGCTGCTGGGATATGTTCTGGCTGATTGAACCGAACTTCGCCGATGCCCGGCGCAACCTGCACTTCAGCTTTGGGATTTTGGAGTACATGACTGTGCCGGTGGTGGTGATTTCCCTGTGGATGTGGTTCTATTTCGGCCAGTTGGAGAAGCGGCCGTTGATCCAGACCAACGATCCCCATCTGGAAGAGATTTTGGAGGCCGAGCATGCACACGCCTGATTCTCACGAGCCGGAAAAACCCGTCGATGCCTCTGCCGGCTATGAGATCACTGACGTCAACGTCAACGGCGTCGTCATTTTCATGGCATCGCTGGCAGCTTTTGTCGGTGTCTTCTTCATCTTCTGCTTCGGCCTAGGCAAAGTGATCAACACCGCCATTATCAAGAGCGATGGGCCGCCGAACAAATGGAATGAGATTGGCGCCCAGCCCCTGGGCAAGCGAGAGAACATGACCTCCAGCGCAGTCCTCGAGCAGCAGCAGCTCCGCGAGATGGTGCAGCGTTTCCCCACGCCGCGGCTAGAGACCGATAACGGCAACCAGGAAGTTGCAGACATGCATGCTCGCGAGGATCTTTTGCTCGACCACTACAGTTGGGTCGACCGGCAGCACGGGAAAGTGCGCATTCCGATCGCTCGCGCAATGCAGTTGATTGCTCAGCATGGTCTTCCCGTGGCTCCCGCAGCGCAGACGGAGCCCTTGATGGCGGGCGACAGAACGCCAGTAGTGACCGCGCCGCTCACCGATGGCTTCGCTCGGACGGGCTACGAGCAGCAGTGGATGGAAACAGTGGAGCAGCAGCGGATGCGTGGCGTCAAGCCGGGCGATCAGGCGGCTCTCGCTAATCGCTGAAGCAATGAAACAAGGATGGCTCGAGATTAGCGAACGGCGAGGGCCAGCGCTACCATAAAGGTAGAGGTTCAAAATGGGCAGGGCAGGTGTTGGCATGGGGCTAGAACGGATTTCCTGTAGGAGTACGATCGTGGGCTTCGCCTTGGCGGCGATGCTGCTCTTGGCTGCCGCAACTCCTGGGCTGGCACAGGTATCGTCCTATGGCGACAAGAGCATGGGCGATCCGGCGCAGGACCATCTGCCCGATATTCTGAACAGGGTCAAGATCACGCAGCGGTTGGGCCAGCAGTTGCCCCTTGATGCTCCGTTTCGCGACGCGACAGGCAAAGCAGTCAAGCTGGGAGACTACTTCGGCAAACATCCCGTGATCCTCTCGCTGGTCTACTACCAGTGCCAGATCCTATGCTCGGAAGATTTGAATGGCCTGGTTGGCGCGCTGGAAATGGTGAACCTGACGCCGGGCAAAGACTTCGAGATCGTCGTGGTGAGTATCGATCCGGCGGAAGGCCCGGCAGTGGCCTTGGCCAAACAGGCAATGTATGTGAAGCGCTACGGCCGGACGGAGACTGCCGGCGGCTGGCACTTCCTGACCGGCGACCAACCTGCGATCACGGCGCTGGCGCAGGCGGTGGGTTTTGGCTATGTTCGCCTCCCCAGTCCCGATGGCAAAATGGCTCAGTTTGCCCATGCCAGCTCGATCGAAGTCGTGACGCCGGAGGGCCGGATGGCGCAGTACTACATGGGCGTCGAGTATTCACCGAAGGATTTGATGTTGGGACTGGTCGAAGCGTCGCACCATACCATCGGTACGCCGGTCGACAATATCATGACGTACTGCTACCGCTACGATCCGAAGTTGAACCGGCACAGCCTGATCGTTGCCCGGATCGTGCAAATGGGCTGCCTGCTCACTTTCTTAAGCTTGGGCAGCTTCATGGTGGTGAGTTTTCGCCGGGATATCAAACAAGCGGCGGAGCTGAAGGCGGGACCAACGCGAACGGGTAAAGGGTAACGATGCATATAAGTCCAGTACTGTGGCAGTTTCTCGTAAGGTGGCTGACGAACTCTGCCCTCTTCCCGCCGGAGGCCTCGGCGATTTCGCCCTACATGGACGCTTTCTACTTCTTTCTCATACTGATCTCGGCCATAGGCTTGGCCGCGGTAGGCATCCTGGTCTTCGGCTTCTCGATCATGTATAGGAAGGATAGAAATCCTGTTGCGACGCATATCGAAGGCTCGACGCTGCTCGAGGCTACATGGACGATTATTCCGCTGGCTCTGTTTATGGTCTGCTTTGTCTGGGGCGCGTTGCTCTATTTCCGCATTTACAACCCCCCTACCAACGCGATGAACATTTACATAGTGGGCAAGCAGTGGATGTGGAAGGCGGAGCATCCCGGCGGCCAGCATGAGATCGATTCCCTGCATATCCCCATCAACCGGCCGGTGCAGCTGACCATGATCTCGCAGGACGTCTTTCACAGCTTCTCGATTCCCGCCTTTCGCATCAAGCGGGAAGTGATCCCCGGCCGCTATTCCACGGTTTGGTTTACTGCGACCGCGACGGGAACCTATCATCTGTTTTGCACCCAGTACTGCGGCACGGATCACTCGGCGATGATTGGCGAAATCGTCGCCATGACTCCCGATGCTTACCAGGCATGGGCCGCGGGCAGCACGAGCGGAGCTTCCCTGGCGCAAAACGGAGAGCGCCTCTTCGCCAGCCTGGGCTGCAATTCCTGCCACTCTGGCGAGGCTACGGCGCGTGGCCCCAACCTGGCCCAGGTATACGGTTCCAGGTTGCAGTTGACGGATGGATCGTATGTCACGGTGAATGATGCTTTTCTGCGCGAGGCAATTCTCAATCCGTCCACACGCGTCACAGCCGGCTATGTGCCGATCATGCCTACGTATCAGGGGCAGGTCAGCGAAGAGGGCCTGATCGATCTGGTGGAGTACATCAAGAACCTCAATTCGAACTATCGCATCCAACAGACGTTGACCGCGAGTCAACTCTCACCTGGGCAAGCCGGCGCCTCCAGCTCTGGCTCGAGCTCGCCCGCAATGAACAACCGCACCCGGGAGACGCTGGGCGCCGGTAATGGTAGGCCCGCGAAATCGGGGACGGTGGCACCCAGTGTGCCCGGGACGGTGAACCAATGAGCACTATTCTCACGCTTCCAAATCAGCAGGACGCGCAGCTACCGAAGCTCAGCTATCTCAACGATGGCTATGGACTGAAGAGCTGGCTGCTTACTGGCGACCATAAGCGCATCGCGATGCTTTATCTAATTTCGATCACTTTCTTCTTCTTTATCGGCGCTGCCTTTGCCGGGGTGATCCGTCTGGAGCTGCTGACGCCGCAGCCTGACCTGGTTGCCTCTGACACCTATAACAAGCTCTTCACCATGCACG
>PLZN01000310.1 GCA_003152195.1 Acidobacteriaceae bacterium | reverse complement strand
CCTGTTGAATTTGGTGGGTTCCGCGAGCTTCATGCGGCTTTCTTGACGGAAAGCCGCACACGCGGCTCTGTCTACGGCAGCGCAGCAGGAAATCCGGGTACGCTTCGGTCCTAATTAACAAAAAATAAAGCCAATAGAATCAATATCGATTTTCAGCGTTCATTTCACTCTTAACTTGCCGCAGGCAAGTCGTTTGCTCGGGATGACAAAGTCTTACCTTGGTCAGGACCCATGGTTTGCTTTTGCCAACAGGGTTCCCCCAGCGGCTTAAAGCAGGCTGCGGAAAAAGTCGGGATAGTGCAAAAATGCCATCGAAAATGGGGATAGAAAATCATCACCGAGGGCCAACGAATCGCTCCTGGAGCATCCTAGCGCGATCTGTTTTTGCCATTTTTCAAAAATCGACTTTTTCCGCAGCCTGTAAAGCCCGTACCCTTCATTGATAGCGTGTTTCCGCAGGCTGTAAAGGCCGTCCCCTTCAAAGACCAGACCTAATTCCCAGGTTTCGTAGAACAATTTCCTGGGCCCACCCTTCGCGCCTTTGCGAAAGATGGGCTCAGGAACCCGATCATTTGCCGGTCCCCTGGAAGCCGAGGGTCGGAGTCGCGGTGTTGTACGCACTGCTGTCGATCTTGACTTGGCTGGTCGAATAGCCGATGAATTGCGGAGTGAATTGGACATTGATGGTGCACGACCCGGACATACCGATCACTGGACCACCGTCGCAGGTCGAGCTACCCAGGATGGTGTACGCAGCATTCGGTTGGATCACCGTGTAGAACGGCGATTGCATCGTCATGGGTGAATTGCCGATGTTGTACTCCGTAGCCGTCAGGGGTTGACTTGGGGTTCCGACCTTGACGCCCCCAAACTTCAGGGTGGAACTATTGCCGTTCACATGCAAAAGGTTGTTGGTGGTTCCCTGGCCGACACTGGCGATGACAAAACCCTGTCCTCCCGCGGAATTGGCGATAGCGCTGGCACCGACGAGCGTGATGTTGGCGAATTCCATCAGGTGCTGTGCCACTCCGCTCGTGGCCGGGGGAACGACCGTGACGGTATTTGCTGTCCCGTCCAGAACGTAAAAATCCTCAGCCTGGTCATAGACCAGTCCCGTCGGATTGGTTACGCCGTCGACCGGTTCTACGCTCGCGGTTGTCCCGTCTGCGGACACCAGGACCACTTGCCCGACGCCGGAGAGGTCGCCACCGTCCCCGATCAACAGTGCGGCAGAGTCGGGATCCGCCGCCAGCGCCTGCGGAAAGACGATCTGCACTGCGGGAATAGTCATCTTAAACGGGGCGCCCCCAGCCGGTATCTTCACCAGATATCCCGGGTTGCCGCTGGTCGCGCCCTGCCCTCCGCTGCCCGCGTCCCCGATATACAGATTGCCCAGTTGATCGAAGGCCAAAGCAATCGGGTGCTGCAACAGGCCTCCGGTATTGACCACCGACGGCGCCTGACCGGTTTTTGTAGGCACCTCGATGAGTTCGCCTAAGTTGAAGTCGGCAATATATAGATTGCCTGCTCCATCCAGAGCGAGCGCGCTCGGCGCCTGGATAGCGATGGTCCCGGTGGAAACTGGAGTCAATCCGGCGCCGTTCAGACCCGCGGCGACGTACACCACGCCCGCCTCGAAGTCGGCTACATAGACTTCGTTGTCGAGACCCGATATTGCCAGCGCCTCGGGCTCCTGCAGGTTGATGGCGGTGGTTTTGACATTAAGCGGATAGGTAACTTGCACTCCCCCCAAACCGGTCTCGTAGACTGGAATGGAAGCAAGGATGGCGGGGTTGACACCCTTGACCTGGATGACCGAGGACCGGATACCAGGATAAGCGGGCATACCCACGAAAGGTTCGGTGCAGGTATAGGGGAAGTAGGGAGAAATGGTGGGGCCGCCGCCAGGCAGATTGGTATGCTGGCCGGAGGTGCATGTCCCGGCACCAAGCTGGACGACGTCTGTGCTGACGTCGCCCTGGGTAACGACACGAAATATTTTTGCTGCGAGCCTGGTGGGCGCATTGAATTCAAAGTTGAAGACAATCGCGGTCCCTTGTTGTGCGACGGCAATCTTGCCCATGTTGACTGGACTGACATAAGCCAATTGGATAGCAGACTCAGTGGCTTGATCGACTAGATCGAGATTGCCCTGTGGATCAAAGGCTATGCCGCTAGGGTTCCCGATTCCCGAGTTGGGGAGAATATAGGGGGTGGTGGGTGAAGCCGCCGGAATCACGACGACCTGGTAACCGGCATTGAAGCCCGTACCACTTCCGAGTTGGGTCAGGATGTAGAGATCGCCCGCCGCGTCCAGAGCCAGCCCCCCGGGCTGACCGAAACTGGGAAACAACTGCGACGACACCGGTTGGGCGGCTCCGCCAGTATCGGCAACTACATACACACCACCCGTGCCAGGATTGCCAGTGCCATTGTCTGCGATATAGAGATTCGTCGAAGAGTCTCTCACCAGCGCCGCAGGGGTGAGCGTGGCAGGAAGGCCTGTGATGGTCAGAAGCGTGGGTGTACCACCCGAGGCCAGGGAATAGATGACGCCAACCCCGGAACTCGGATAATCACCGATGAACAGAGTACCTGTGCTGTCTACCGCCAGCGAAATCGGATTGGCCAGCGGCGCTCCGGAGAAAATCACATTCACAGTGGTGGTCAGATTGCCTTTTCCATCTCCAAGCACCTCGATGATCCGTCCGCCAGTCGTGGGGCTGTCGCCTATAAATAGATCCCCATTGGCATCGAGAGCAAGCGCTTGTGGGTTCACCAGCACGTAGCTGCCGGTAGGAACCGGGGTGTTGGCACCCAGCCCAGGCAGGGCGGGAGTGAGCGCGAGAACCTGATTGGTGCCCGTGTTCGCGATGAAGACTGTCCCGTTCTTGGAAACCACGACTGCGTTTGGAGTGCTGTACCCGGTCCCGAGGATCTGCTGTGCATCGACAACGACTGCGGGCGCTGCGGCCCATGCGCTGGAAGCGCAAAAAACGAGGGTCAGGACGAAGAAGCTGAATTTCCACTTCCAGGCGGAATACTTTGCGGAAAACTTCGATGGCATAGCGGACATGGCAACGGCACTCCTATACGACTTTTGTGGTAGATCACCCATTGTCTACGGGGAAGGTAACAGCTTGCAATCAATTTGAGGCACTTATGTACGTCGAGGCTGCATGCAAAGGAAGATTTATTGCCCTTTTAACAGCGTCGAGTCAATAGCTTACGGTGGGGAGTGAAGAGGAATTTACACTTCGCGGGGGGAGAAATCCACCGTTTTTCCCGGCGGCAGCATAGGAAAACCGCCTTTTCCTGCCGCCTGGATGGCAGAAGGGAACTTCAAAAAAGAGCAATGATGGTTATCTTATTCTGTGCAAAGGTCTTAAGGTCGTTGGTACTGGACGCACGAAAGTTTGCACTTTCGATTTTCTTTTATTTTGAGAATGGCGAGCTGAGGGCAAGTGCCCAGTTCGAAAGGGCTTCTTGCTTTCCAGGACACCCTGGAGCATTTTCACTTCTACTCTGCATAGGCGAGTGTAGCGAAGTGCGGCTTTTCTTGAGGAAAAGCCGCGCCGGGATCGGTTGCTTTGTCTACACCAGAAGTGAAAATGCTGTAGTGCGGAGCCTCTTTAGTTCGTGAAAAGAATTCTTTAGAGGGCCACCACGCGGTGAATGCAATCTGCCCGGAAAATGCTGAACTTGCCCTTGTCATAACCACCAAAGTAGATGAGGCCGCCGCGGCCCTCCCCGGTGCAAGTTAACGCCACCTGGTGGACCGACCGGATGCCTTGCCGGTCTTCATACTCGAGCAGCACAATGGGCTGGCCCGTCATCGGCGTGGACAGGCGAAGATCCGCGAACTCGATGACCTTGCCGTTGACCGGCTGTTGCGACGGGGAAACAGGGGATTGGGGCTCGGGGTTCACTCCACGATTGAAGCAGAAGAAATGTATCCGCTCAAGTGACAGATCGCGTTTCACCGTACAACCTTAGTGTGATCCTCATCCCCCGTTGGTGTTAGTTTCGTCAATATGACACCTCGATAAAGGAATTTCGCGTCTCCAGGAGTGGAAGTGTCAGCAGCTTTCGTCTGCAGCCACTGCTTCAAATTCGGCCCCTGCGCTGCGCGCAGCTCCACGCAATCCGCGATGCTGTCCCGGGCCCGGTCGAGTGCGTGCGAGGATGCCTGCACCGTGTGCTCTTCAAAGAACTCCGCCGACTGGCTGCTCCGCTCCGCGCTGCAGAAGTTGCCTGTGGATTCGACCAATGCGCCGCCCATCCACGTGGTGATCTGGGCCTGCACCCGGGGCCAGTTTTGCTGGATATACTGCCAGGCCACATCCCGCGTGCGACGTTCGCTCATCTCGATCTGGACTAACCGCAAGGAGTCCTGGTTCCTTACCTTGGCGGACACCGCGTAATTCAGCGCGCGGGTGACCAGCGCGGCATCGCGGAAACGTGCCAGCGCCTCGAGCGTCTGGATGCGAAGCTGCGGATCGCCGGCCGTCTCACTCACTCGCTGCAACTGATCGAAAAACGCGGCGTCTCCGTTTTGCGCAGCGATGGTCAGTGCCCTGACCGCCAACGTTCCGTCGACGGAGGCAGGGTTCCGCAGATATTGCTCCGAGATCTGCCTGGCCTGGGCGATGACCCGCGGATCGCCGCCGATGTTGCCCAAGAGGGCAAATAGCGTGGCCCGCAACTCGGTCTTGGCGGGCGCGTCCCCGGCCGCCGGCGCACCCAGACGCGCCAGAGCAGGAGCAAAATTTTTTCGCACCCAGGCGGCGACTCCCTCGTGCTCCTCCGGCGTAGAGGCCACCTGCTGGTCGATGATGCGCAGAGCGGCGTAGACGGTGTCGATCACATCCGGACGGGTATCCTCCCGAACCGCACCGGCAAGGTTCAGGAAGTCACCTACGGAGGCGATGCCGGCGCAGGAGAGCGCCCATTGGCTTCCCAAGAAAGTGATTCGCTCGGAGGGCGTGAGGCCGGTCTCTACGAGGCGCAGCAGTTGTTGATAGCCGACGCTGTCGTAACGGCTGCGATAGTAGCCCTTACCACCGGCGTTGCCGTAGAAGACAGGCGTTTGCGGCGCCTGGAGGGCTTGCGTTTTGGCGCTGAGAATCGGGCACTCGGGAGTATCGCCGCCGCTCTTTATGCAAACCGGCAAGACCCAGGCCTGCTCCTCATCAGTCGTGTCCTTGGGGTTGAGGAAGAAGCGCTTTTGCGTTACTTCCACTCTGCCGTCACGCATGCCGCCAAAGGTCAAGAGCGGTTCACCGGGCTGGGTCACCAGGCTCTCCATGATCTTGTCCGCGGGCTTGCCACTCGATTCCGCTAACGTGTTCCAGAAGTCCTCCGCGGTGGCATTGCCGTACATGTGCGCTTGCAGGTAGCGATGCACGCCCGCGCGAAAGCTCTCTTCGCCCAGATAATTTTCCGTCATCAGAAGGACGGCTGCAGCTTTGCCGTAAGTGATGCCGTCGAACATCTCATTGATCTCCCCTGGCGTCTCGGCTCGGGCGCGAATGGTCCTCGTCATCCGCTGGGCATCAAGGTTCAACGTCCGGTTGAGCTCCGAGGCCACATCCTGTGGAACCTCCCATTCCGGCTTCCATGCGGCCAACGGCTTGTTCGACATCCAGGTGGCGAAGCCCTCATTGAGCCAGATGTTGTTCCACCAATCCATGGTCACCATGTCGCCGAACCATTGATGCGCCATCTCGTGCGCTACATCCACGGCAACCACTTTTTTGGCGTCCACAGAGGCGGTTTTCTCGTCCACCAGCATGGCCGTTTCGCGATAAGTGATGGCGCCGAAGTTCTCCATGGCTCCGGCCTCGAAGTCGGGTATCGCAATCATGTCCAGCTTGGGCATGGGGTACTTGATGCCGAAGTAGGTATCGTAGTAGTGGAGGAAGAACTCGGCTCCCGAGAGCGCAAATTGCGCGTACTGGACCTTGTCAGGAGTGGTACAGGCGCGGATCGGCACGCCATCACTCTCTCCGGAGAGGCACTTGAAGTCGCCTACCAAAAATGCCACGAGGTAGGTCGACATCTTCGGTGTGCGGGCGAAGCGGATGGTGTGTTCCCCTGCGATCGGGCCCGGCGTGTCGGAGACGATATTGGTGTTTGCGATGGCGGTATCGCCTTTGGGGACGATCAGGCTGACATCAAAGGTCGCCTTATACGCCGGCTCATCAAAAGAGGGAAAGGCCCGGCGCGCGTCGGTCGGCTCAAACTGCGTCACGGCGTAATTTCGCGCCGGCGTCCTGGAAAGATAGAAGCCGCGCAATCCTCCATTCAAAATACCGCTATACGTAATCTTCAAGGTGACTGGTCCGGCGGGCAGCTCCCGAGCAAAATGAAACGTAGCTTGCTGCTGCCCTGGATCAAGCGATACCTCCGCGGTCAAGGTCTTGCCGCCGATCTCCGCCGTGACCGCGTCAAACTTAAGTTCTATCGCGTTCAGCACAATCGAATCGACTGCCTGGGCCAGAGTCAGATCAATCGTCTCCTCGCCGGTAAAGGTTGCCGTCTCCAGGTTTGGCGCCAGCTGCAACGTGTAATGCTGGGGACGCGCCACGCTGGGCAGCCGCTGTGCGCGTCCCGCCGGCGATAGCATCAGGAAGGAGACCGCGAGAACGACGGCCATGCAACGAACGGGGGCGAACAGGATCGCTCTTCTTCTCAACAATCGATGGCCACTCCTCTGGGCCTGGCCGCGATTGGCCGGTGTCTGGAACACTTAGGTCGACGAAACCTAAGCGAGGGGCGGAGAAAAGGAACCGCAGGTCTCTCCCCCCGGATCTCTAATCTACGGAAACACTGATCTATTGGACTATTCCTCGAAACGAAAGGAGAGGAAAGTCAGGAGGCTGTTGCGCTCAATCTGCAAAACGACTGCATCACCCGACTTCAACCCCTTAAAAAAGGTCTTGAGGTCTGCGACCGAATTGAGCTTTATGGTGTTTGCGTAATAAAGAATGTCTCCAGTCTTCAAATTCACCTCGTCGGCGGCCGCGCCAAAGGTGCGGGCTACAACCAGCAAGCCTCCCGGTTCTCGTGGGTTGCCAATCTGGCTGGCGAGTTCCGGAGTCATCGGCAATACCAGCACACCCAACCCCGGGATTAAATATTGGTCTGTATCGGCAGGATCGATCAGATTTGTTGGATCCCGCGGCGACTGCATGACCGGAACGTCCAACTGCCTGGTTACCGTACCGCTCAGGATCGAAAGCTGAACTGTCTCTCCCGGCCGCTTGCGAAACATGATCAGCGCGAGCTGTTTGGTGTCTCCGATCGGCCGCCCGTCTGCGGAGAGCACGATGTCATCGATCTTGATGCCAGCCTTGTCTGCCGGCGAATCAGGCACTACATCTTCGATCAATACGCCGGCATTGCGCGACAGCCCCAGTCCCTGCGCGAGCACCGGGGTCAGGTTCGTCGGATACACGCCGATTGTTCCCCGCCGCGGGCGGCCATACTTGACCAACTGTTCGTAAACAATACGAGCCGTGTTACTCGGGATGGAAAAGCCAACGCCCTCGTTGCCCCCGGACTGCGTCTCAATCATGGAATTGATGCCCACCACGTCTCCGTGCATGTCGATAAGCGGTCCGCCTGAGTTGCCAGGGTTGATGGCCGCGTCGGTCTGCAGATACACCATGGGACTGTCCGGATCGAGTTGTTGATTGACGGCACTGATGACGCCCAGGCTCACACTATCCTGCAGGCCAAGTGGACTGCCAAACGCAAGCACCAGCTCGCCCGGATGGACGCGATCGGAGTCGGCAAACTTCAGCGCGCGCATGCCCGGCTTATCTACTTTGATGACGGCCAAGTCGGTCACCGTGTCCATGCCCACGATGCGAGCCGGCACAGCGGTTGCCGGCGGCTCAGCGCGGTTGCCATCACCCACGTCCACAACCCCGCTCATATCGGGCACCAGAACGCTCAGAGTGCGCGCATGCTGCACTACATGCGCATTGGTAAGAATGTAGCCTTGCGCATCCATAATGACGCCGGAACCGACCGATCGCTGCTGAGCCAGAAACGCGGTCCGGCTGGTATCGCCGCTCTCGACCGGCGCCAGCCCGGTGGAGTAAATCTTCACCACCGCCGGCTCGGTGTTGTGCGCCAGCGACTGCATGTCGCTGCTGAAACCCATCAGCACATCCGCAGCGTGGAGCCCGCTTACCGGCGGGGCGGGCTGCGACGGCTTCTGTGCCGGCGGGAGAGGGGTCTGTTGCGCGACCCCGCTTAGGCCGACCGGGACCAAAAGCGCCGAGAGGACGGCAGAGCGGCTTTTCTTCGAGAGCAACAAGTGGGGTCTCCTATAAGCATTCTCACACCTCCGACACTCGCCGCCGGTTAGGTCTCCCGGTAGTTCAGCAGCACCAGGCCTGCTGCGGCCAGGAACAGCGGCCAGATGTAGCCGGCAATTCTAGCTGCCCGGCCCGGGGGCAGCCGGAGCTCCAGCCAGCGGCTCCAGCCAGCGGTCGCGCCCAGCAAAGCAATGGGTGTATGGCTCAGGGAAGCCAGCAAGTCTTGCTGGCTGTCGCTGGACGCGTGGCTATGCGTGAGCAGAAGCGCAGCTCCCAGCGCACACATAGCGGGAAAAATCATGCTCGCCCAACGCGCGTGTAATTTGCCTGCCTGCACCGCGCACTCGAATGCCCCGAAACCCAGGATAAGCACCGCCGCGGCGCGATGCTGCAATACGTCGGGCGCAGAAAAGCTGGCCCAGAAGGGACGCGGGCCCAATGGCCAGTTCTCGGGATCAGCACGCAGCAGGATGAAAACCGATAAACCGGCAAAGGACAGCGGCCAGAAGCGAGCCCATCGCATGCCGGGAAAGCGGCTCAGCAAAGCCAGAAGCCCTGCAACCAGGACGATCAAGCCCGCCCAGTGATGGTTGTACTCCGACCATCTGCGGTCCATCGCATCGCTGGCGCCCATTACCCGGAACTCAGTCTCTCGCACCGCAGTTTCGATTGACGTTGGGGGAGTAAGTTGCGAGGAGAGCGGGCTCCTCATGCGCGGAATCTCCGGATGCATGCGCGCCACAATTGCGTGAAGCGACACCTGGTCCTGAACATCCACCGCCGGCGGTTGCGCAGCCATCGAAGCCGCGGCCAGAACGGCGGTAAATCCCAACCCGACCTCCGCCTCGGCAAAGCGCCGCAGTTGCGCCAACAGGGGCTGGGGATGAGTATTCAGCCGGCGCACCAGCAACCAATTCCCCGCGCCCATCAGGACCATGATCAGCAGAAGGTAGATCTTGGCTATCAACAGGACGCCATAGTCGGTTCCATAGAGTCCATTCCACGTCGCAACATAGAACCGGGCCAGGAACACTCCCGCAAGCACCAGGACAGCGACGCTCACCAGGGCCATCGAGGAGTAACGCCTGGCCATAGCACTCGCCTCCTGCACGCTCTCGGCGCGCCCCAAGGAGACCAGCAGAAAGGGCATGGCTCCGACCCATGCCGCCGTCCCCAGATGGTGCGCCGCGGTCAAGATACCCAACAACAAACGATGATCCATGCGGGCGGCTGCGTGGCTGGTCGACACGGCGGCGATTAACAGGAGCAGGCTCAGCGGGAGCATCGCCGTGATCGCTTTGCGGCTCTTCATCCGGGCACAGATCCACAAGAGCGCAGCCAAGACAGCAGCGCTCAGACCGGCCTTGAAAAACAGGGTGTTGATCAGATCCCGGAGACGCAGATCGCTGTCGCCGAGCAGTGCCGCGCAGGAGAGAGTGACCGTTGCCAGCTCGGCGAGGACCATGGCAAGCGCCGCCCAGCGGATGCCCCTGCGGCAGAAGACCTCCACCGTCGTGGTCGCGCTGACCGGACGCGCGACGGCAAACAAGTAGGCGATGCCGCCCAGCAGCAAGGCCTCAAAGGAGAGAGTGACCGCATGCAGCAGGACGCTCAGAAGATCGAAATCCCGCAGAAGCCAGATCAATCAATCATCCTGTTGCTATATCCATTTCGAGGGCGGAAATCAAAACGGATGTGGGCCTTCGGCCGCCTTGATAAGCCCAGGTACCCCGGATTTCCTGTCNNGCGCTTCGCTTAGAAGCAGATTTGGACACTATAGTCTCTGCCCATGACACCACCGAACCCTTCAGGGATGGCTTAGTGGACCTGGAAGGGAACTTCGCCACGGGTTATGTGGCCGTCACTGGCCAGCACTTGCCAGCGAAGCACATAGGATCCCTTTGCCAGGCCGTGGCCGGTCGCCGACAACAGGTCGGGAGCAGACTGAGTCGGGGCGCTGATTCTTTCCACCGTGCCATCCGGCCTCAGCAAGCTCAGGGACGAGCGCGCTCCGTCCACACGCGAATTGTACTTGAGATTGATCGTAATGTCGGGACCGTTCACGATACCGTTCCTGTGCGGCGTGGAACTTAGCAGCACGGCATGGGCCAACGCCGCCCGGGGACAGGCGGCCATCAGCGCCGCGAGGGAAAAAACAATTGTGCCCGCAAACCGATGCGGCGATTTGATCTTCATAACGACCCTCTCCACGCGATTTCTAGGATGGCGCCATTTGTACCGACTGCGCGCGCTCGGAGTGCCCACTCAGCTCTGCCGCACGGGCTTCAGCATAGGCTGCGGCGCCCATCAGAGCAGCACGGCTCTCCAGAATGAGGCGCACCGGCGTCTGCACCAGCAAATCACTCAGCCGGCCTTTGTCGATGAATGCCTTGATGAAGGCGCCGTCCTGCATCTTCTTGAGCAGCTTGGGGGCGATGCCTCCCCCCACATACATGCCGCCCACCGATAGGATCTTCAGCGCGAGATTGCCGGCCTCGNNCCGATCACCGCGTTGGGATCTTCCGTGCGCATGCGATCCTTCAGCCATGCCGGTTCCTCGAGGCCCTTGACGTCACGGCAGAAGGCGTAAACGTTCGCCAAGCCCAGGCCAGAGATGACCCGCTCTGAACTCACACGTCCGTCAAGAGTCTTTTGCAGATAGCGCAGGAGTTCAATTTCATCGTCATTCCGCGCCGCGAAGTCGCTGTGTCCACCTTCCGAGGCTATGGGCACATGATCGTGGCCATTCCAGACCAGGATCGCTTCCCCCAGTCCCGTGCCCGCGGCGATCAGGCCACGATTGCCTTCCGCGGCCGGATCACCCGGGCTCAGGACAAAGATCTGGTCGGGTGTCAGCTCCGCAATGCCGTATCCATTGGCCTCGAGATCGTTGATCAGAAAGACGTGTTTGATCTTCAGATCAAGCGCAAGTTGCGAGGAATCCAGTTCCCAGGGAAGATTGGTCAGCTTCAGGCGGCCGTGGCGGACAGGACCGGGCACCCCGAAGCAGGCCGCCAACACGTCGACAGGTTGGCCGGTCGTCTGCCTGCATTCCTCGATGAACTTCTCCACCACCACTTCGAGGCCGGGGAAATCCCTGGCTGCATACTTACGCTCGTGCACAGTCAGCAGCTGTCCACCATCAAATTTGCATAGGGACAGGTCCACCTTGGTAGCGCCTACGTCTCCTGCCAGGATCATCGTGCGACCTCTAGTCTGCCTTGGATGTTCGCACCGGGCTGAGGAAATGGGGCGGCGGCGGCGGGATCCAGGAATAGTGTGATGCGGCCGGTGGCGGGCCGGATCAGCTGCGAAGGAAATGATTCGGGATCGTAGGGGCCGAGAAATACCTCCTTAAGCGGCGCCGCCTTATCGGCACCTTCAACGAGGAAGAAAACGTCCCGCGCCCGGTTGATCACCGGCCAGGTGAGTGTGACCCGCCACGCATCCTTCTGGGCGACGTGGTTGGCAATGGCCAGACGCATCGTTTCGTGGAGTCCTTCGGTATGGGGAA
The DNA here is from genome assembly GCA_003152195.1 of Acidobacteriaceae bacterium. GTDB lineage: Bacteria > Acidobacteriota > Terriglobia > Terriglobales > Acidobacteriaceae > PALSA-350. The sequence continues at coordinate 1,212 of PLZN01000310.1, read as the reverse complement.
ACAGGGAGGCTGTATGCCCATCGGGCCCCATGCCTAAAGCGAGCACATCGAAGATCGGTATCTCGGCGCCCTCCAGACGGAAGCTCTGGCGAAGCGCAAACTCGTATTTAGCCGCGGCTTCTTCGGGGTCAAGCTCGCCCTGAATGCGAAAAATTTGCGAGCTGGTCAGGGGCACCTTGTCGAGCAACGCCTCCCGGGTCATGCGGTAATTGCTATCCGGGTGATCGGGCGGCACGCAGCGTTCGTCGACCCAATAAATCTCAAGCTTGTCCCAGGGAATCTGCTCGCGGTACGGCGCGCTGGTATCCGCCAGAAGCTCGAAGGTATGCTTCGGAGTATTGCCTCCGGAGATGGCAATCCGCGCCTTGCCTCGTGCCCCCGCGCAGGCAAGGATACGATCGACCAGGTATTGCGCCGTGCGCCGGCTCACCGCATCGGGGCTTGCGTCCACGTAATAAAAAACTTCCATCGTCTTAGCCATGCAAGTCGCTTATCGATTCCTGATTGGTGGTTATAGCTTGCGCCAGGCGCGCCCATCCCGGGCCAGCAGTTCATCCCCGGACTCCGGTCCCCAGGTCCCGCTCGCGTAGTTGGGAAAACCTTTGGGCTTGCTGGCGGCCCACTGCTCGAGAATCGGCGTCAGCAGCGTCCATGTGGCCTCCACGCCATCGCGGTGAGCGAACAATGTGGCGTCACCGAGCATCGCATCCAGCAGCAGCCGCTCGTAGCCGTTTGCCGACGACTTGCCGAACGCCTCGGCATAATTAAAGTCCATGATGACCGGACAGATTTCCATATTCGGACTCGGCACCTTGGCACCGAAGCGGAGCGAAATACCTTCATCCGGCTGAATACGCATGGTGATCAGATTCGGCTGCAGCTCCTTGCACGAACCGGACTGGCCTTTGAACAGCAACTGCGGTGGTTGCTTGAACTGAATGGTAATCTCGGTGGCCCTTTTTGCCAGCCGCTTGCCCGCTCGCAGGTAGAACGGCACCCCGGCCNNTCGACCCGATCCTCTTGCCTGTAACCCTTCACCTGTTTACCATCCACCGTGCCCGGGCCGTATTGGCCGCGTACCGCGTCCATCTGGTGTATGGGCTGGATCGAGCGCCACACCTTGACCTTTTCCCGGCGCATCGAAGCCGCTTCGAAAGAGACCGGGGGCTCCATGGCGACGAACGACAGCAGCTCCATCACATGGTTTTGCAC
>PLZN01000254.1 GCA_003152195.1 Acidobacteriaceae bacterium | reverse complement strand
CCGGATGGTAGAGGCCATGCCTCCGCGTCGTTCACGGTGGAGAATCCGCGTCAGCTGAGCCCGGCGACAGCCCAGGCGCTCGACGATCTCGCGCAGGACACCGGCGAGATCGTCCGTATCTCCACACAAAAACTCAACAACATTCCTCCCTCGCCCGCCCGGGACGAAGCCGAGCAGAAGCTCGAGGCCGTGACTCAGGGCATGGGCGAATTCATAGAGGTCACTAAGCAGTTGTCCGCCAATCTCGGGGAGATGATCCGCGACACCGCCAATCTGCCGTCGCAGCCCGCGAGCAACGCCGCGGCGAGTTCGGGATCCGGCAATGCAACGGTGGCTGGGAAGTACACGATGGGCGGCGGCGGAACGGTCGCAGGGAATACCTCCGTCGCAGGAAACGCCTCTCTGGGCGGTGACGGGAGCGTCGCAGGCAACATGCAGGTGACGCTCTCGAAGGTCGCTGCCGATCGCCAGGCTCTGGTTGAAGTGCTTGGCCAAGCCAGCCAGGTCCACCAGCGCTCGCAGCAGGAGATTCAGAAACTGCGCATGGAGCAGCTCACCTGCGACAACCTGGAAGTGGTGACCGAAGGTATCAAATTTGTGGGCGTGATGTTCAATTTCATGACGAGCGTGGCCGGCATCGCAAAGAACTTCGTGCTGGATTTTGCGGGCGCGTTCGCGGCTGATCAGGTCAAGAAACTCAGTGGAAGCGCGGGGGGCGGCTTCCTCCCCGGAGAAGGCGTGAAGAACTACGACACGCTGGCGCGCGAAGGAGAGCAGAACGCAAAGAAGTGGAAAGTCGATGTCGGCAACGTGGTCAGCTCCGTTAACGATGTCGCCGGTTTCCTGGTGGATCGCGTCATGGACCAGTACTGCGAGCAGTTCACCGGTCCCGTCACGGCGCACATGCATGCGATATTCACGGACAGAGGCCTCACGTGGTGGGAGTACAGTTTCGACGTGCGGGGCCAGCTCACTCTGCACTATCCGAAAGGTGCGAGCGGCGGCAGCGTTCCTCTCAAAGGCCGGATCGAGGGCTTCGCCACAAACTACAAGCTCCGGGAGAACGCGCTCACGGTAAAGTTCCCCGAGTTGATGGCGAGCACCGTGCAAAAGCGCGTCTACATTATGCCCCTGGCGCCGACCGACATCCAGACGGGCTTGTTCAAGAAAATATCCAGCGTAGAGGGTTCGCTGTTCGGCAACCTCGTGACCCCGAGCAACTTCCTCTTCGAGGTTCATGGCACGGCCACCGCAGATCAGCTCAATATCGAGATTGGCCCCGCGAGTACCGATACCAACGCCAAGGCCCGCGTCATCGTGCTGTATTTGCCGGTGCTGTCCCTGTCCCTGGGGTACACGATCTACTCGCTACCCTACAAGCCCGTCCATTTCGTTTTCGAGCGTGCGGCCCCGACTTATCCCATTGCTTTGACGACCCAGAACAAAGTAATCCGTGGCAAGCAGCACTTCGAGAACAAGAAGGGCAATTCCGACGCGATGGGCGATTACAGCGTCGACATCGAAGCATGCAACCCCGATTGCTGAGAGGAAGACCGAATGCGCTTTTTTGCCGTGTCGAGCTGTTTGCTTCTGCTTGCGCTGCGGCCGCCCGCGCTGCGCGCCGAAGAAACACCCGCGGCCATCCTCGAGCACACGCGCTCGGTGTACGCGGCGCTGACCAGCTACTCGGATACAGGCACCGCGCTCAGGGAATACAGCCCGACGAGCCACGACGAGAATAGCTTTGCCACGTACTTCACCCGCGCACCGCGCCACTTCATGTTCGACTACCGCAAGCCCAGCGGCGACCGGATCGTAATCTGGGGGGATCCTGATGCCTTTCATGTCTGGTGGAAGACCACCGGGCAGGTCACCGAATATCCCAATCCCAAGAACACGGGCGCCATCACGCTCAGCGATTTTCCGACCGGCGGGGCGATCACTAAAATTCCCCCCCTGCTGTACTCCAAGGCGGGTCTGCCCGGCGCGATTCCGCACTTCGAGCCGGACCGCCTGGCAGGAATGGAGGATGTGGCGGGGAAGAAGTGCTACCGGCTTGAGGGAACCACCAGCGACCTCTACGCCGAAACAGGGAAAAAGGTGAATGTGCGCAATCTCACCGTCTGGATTGACTCCACAAGCTACCTCATACGAAAGATTTTTGAGGAAGCGCCGGCAGCACCGGGCATGCTGGACCGGACAACCACGACTTTCGATCCCCAGGCGAATCCCAAGCTCAACGATGACACTTTCAAGTTCGTACCACCGAAGTGAGCTATCTATGAAGACACACAGGAGCGGCGCGGCAAGGGCTGCGTTGGCCATGACGGTCGTATGGGCGCTGATACACGTAAGCGAAGCCAAGGCCGCTGACACGATTCCGCTGTGCCCGGGACTGACAGTCGTGACGGCGGTCAGCCAGCCGGCGGGTGATTACGAGTCGATCAAGACGGTTGAGACAATTTCGGGCACGGAGGTACGCCTCAGGTACTCCGCCGAGATGAAGAACACCGACATGCTCTCGTCGGGACCGGAGCTCAAGACCGTGATTCTCGGTCGCACGATGCTGGTCAAGGATCTGCAATCGGCGACAGACTACCAGCAGGTGTACCTGGACAAGTCGGATGAAAAGATCCCCGGAACCACTTCGATTGGTATTTCGACTGCCGTGCTGCAGAATCTCAAGTCCAAAGGCCAGAGCAATTTTGGGTTCTCTAACGCATACGCTGATCTGGCCCTTTCAGCCGATTCGAGTAAGTACCCAAATTACTACAGCTACCTGCAACGCGGAGTGCTACAGCGCGTCGCGGGACCTGCGACGCTATCGGTCATCGTGAACGACGTGCCGGTGGATCTACCCGTCGTGCACGCTCAGGGAACACTGGTTGACGACAAGGTTGATTTCCTGTTCCTGGACGATCCAGCCAATCCGCTTACGCTCGCCTTTCGCATCGGGGTCGGCGCCGTCAAACCGCTCATCCCGGAGCAGGTGCAGTTTTGCGCCGCGATGGCAAAGGCAGCTGGCGGCGCGGTTCTGCCAGGCGGAGTGCATTGCGACAAGCCGAACGGCGGAGACCGCGACACATTACGCGTGGTGAAGATCGAATACCGCTGCCAGGTGCCATCCCCCGCTGGTGCAGGCGGCGGTGGCAAAGGCGCAGGGCAAGCGCCTGGCGGCCTCGGCACGGGTAGCGGCAGTGGCCTTGAGAAGGCGCTGGCAAATCAGCAGAAGGTAGACGTCTACAGTATCTACTTCTCGTTCAACAGCGATGCCTTGCGAGATGAGTCCACGCCCACTCTCAAGGAAATCGCAGACATCCTGACCCGCCACCCCGACTGGCGGCTGGCCGTAAACGGCCACACGGACGGCATCGGGACAGATCAGTACAATCTCGATCTCTCGAAAAGACGCGCGGCTGCCGTGGTGAAGGCGCTGGTTACGCGCTATCACATCGATGCCAGCCGGCTAAAGTCCGCCGGCTTCGGCAAGTCGCAACCGAAGGACACCAATGACACCCTGGAAGGCCGCGCGCGCAACCGGCGCGTGGAGCTGATGCGCTTCTGAGGCCGCAGCGATGACATAAGGACGGGGAAGCGCGGATGAACGGCAACGAAATACAGATCGAACCAGGCTTCTTCTTCGGGCAGATGGCCTCTGTGCTCGGCGGGCTGTTCCTGCTCCTGCTCGGGGCGGCAATCCTCTACACCATCGCCTACTGGCGGCTGCACGCCCAGCGCGTCGAGGGCGTGATCATCGGCATCCGGCGGCGCGGAGCGTATTTCCATAGCGTTTATCGATATGCGCTGCCCGGTGGCGAGATGCGCGAGGCCACCTCGGTTCAGGGCGGCAGCAACCTGAAGGGTCGCACCACCGGCCGGCGCCTTGAGATCCGCGTCAGGGCTGACCATCCTGGTGAGGCGCGCGAGGCCCATGCTCCGGTGACGTGGGCGGTGGCTTTGGCCCTGGTTCTTGGCGGCGGCTGGCTCACGTATTACTCCGTGACCATGTGGAAGCGCAGCGTGGTCACCTGGATCCTTTTTGCGGTTGCCGCAGTGTATGTGGGACGTAGGCTCTGGCGCTGGCTCGCGCCTTACCTGACGAAGATGCGCTCGCAGCCAGGTGCTTCCGATACGTGGAGTGCACTCCCGATCGAGACCGCCGAAACACTCGGCCTGTCGCCTGAACCAAATCGGTTTCAGGTCACGGGCTCAAAGTCGCGACGCGCGGGCGCGATCTTCTCGATCGCAGGTCTCGCGATTCTCGCGACAGCGTACATCCCTGTGCACAGGCTGCTCCTGCTGCGAACCGGAACACGAACGGAAGGCACGGTCTTGCGGCTGGATAGGGACACGTCGAACAGGCCGGGTAACAATCATCCGGGCCTGTATCCCGTGGTGCAGTTCACCAGCACGGATGGCACGATCGTGCGCTTCCTGGATCGCGTAGGGTCCAACCCTTCACCTTACAAGGTGGGCGATCACGTGCCGGTGATGTATCAACCCGGCAAACAAGATACCGCGATGATCGATCGCGGCATGCGCAATTGGGAACCTGTGGGCGCTATGCTGCTGCTCGGTACGGCTTTCACGACCTTGGGATTCGTGAGTCTGCGTGCTCGTTCTGGCTCAGCAACCCACAGCAAAGAGTCGCGCCAATACGAAGTCTAGGGGTCCCGAAGACCTCGTCGGCTGCCTGAAACTGTGTTACGTTCCGGCCAACTGCCTCCACTCGGCCGGCGATATCACAACCGATGATCGTGTATTTGGGCTTGGCGCGCAGTCCCGGGATGCGGTTCCACGGCGCGCCTTGCAGCACGAACAGGTCCACGGGATTTACCGATGCCGCGCAAAGCTTGGTCAAGACCTCATTGCCGGCGGGGCTAGGCGTTGGCACCTTCGCGAACTACAACTCGTCTGGCGATCCATATTGCGTACGTACAATCGCTTTCATAGAGTGTTCTTTGCAATCGCTGCGCCCTCGTCGTCCTGCGTTTGGTGCACCAGACGCGCCTGAGAAAGTATAGGACGAACTCCACAGTTGGCTCCTGATAAAGCTCTTGCGTTAACTGACCAAGCTCGAGGGGCAAAACATAGGCGATGCCGGGTTGGTTCCGGCCGAGCAGGATGCTCGAACCGAAAGCAAAGGACAAGATGCGAAGTGGTCTTCGTCTTTGCAAATGCATGCGGCCTTACCGACGCAACTCGATCAACGGTACCTGCGCCCATGCATTTCGGAAAGCAGAAAAAATCAGCCTCCCTCCGAAAGATCGGCGCAGCCCAGCGGCGGAGGATGACAATTTGGCCGGCAGACGAGATCATGGACGCATGACTGAATACCAGCAGGACCCGCAAAGCCGCCAGGAGGGCCGCCCACCCGAGGACGCACCGGTTGCTGACAAGCTCCCTGGCCGCGTCCCAACGACGTCGGAAATGCTGCGCAACTGGGATCGTAAAATCTTTGATCCCAAGGGCATGCTCTTCATGGACCTGCTCCGTGACGGATTCTTTGGCATGTGCATTGCGATCATCGGCGCGGGGTTGCTCTGGTTCGGGTTTTCGCGGCCGGCGAACTGGAAGATCGTGGGTGCCGGCGCGCTGACGCTCTTCGGCGGCATCTTCACCTTACGGCGCGCCGGGCGTGCCTGGCGCGCGATGAAAGCAAGCGTTCGCGCGTGAACTCGCGAAGCAAGGGATAACGGAAAGGGACAAGCGGGATGTTCAATCCACTCCGTTAGGCCCAGCGGGGTATCTTCCCGTCCGTCCCAGCCGGTCCGCCGGTCCTATTTCCATAGAGCCAGTTTCGTCTGTCCCAGTCAGTCCCACAGGCCATGACGGCCACCCGCTTCCGCGATCTGATCGCGCG
>PLZN01000162.1 GCA_003152195.1 Acidobacteriaceae bacterium | reverse complement strand
CCATGCGCCAAGGCTGCCGCACCGCAGCGTCGCCGCCGGGGAGCAAAACATTGCGCAGATGCGCCCGCCGCGCAAACCCCGCAAAATCCGCCAGCAGAAATTCGCCACCCCATATCCGGCCATCGGTCCCGAAGCCGGTGCCGTCCANNTGGTTCTCCGCCATACAACTCGCGATGTGCGCATGATGATGTTGCACTCCGATCGTGCGCTCGATTCCTGAGGCCAGAGCCATGCGGGTACTCATATAGCCCGGGTGCAGATCATAAGCCGCCACGCGCGGCACGACCTTGAAAACGTGTTTGAGATTGACGAGGGTCTCCTCGAAGAACCGCATCGTCTCGTAATTTTCAAGGTCCCCTATATGCTGGCTCAGGATGGCATAACGCCCTTTGGTCAGGCAGAAAGTGTTTTTCAGCTCCCCACCGAACGCGAGCACCTCTTCCAATTCGATTCCCAGATCGATGGTCTGCGGCACGAACCCGCGGGAGCGGCGCAGCACACGTTCCTGCTTCTCAAAGGTACGAACGACCGAGTCATCCACGCGCGTGGCAATGTCGCGGTTGTGCAGCAGGAACCAGTCCGCGACACCGCCTAGCTGCAGCATCGCCTCGTGGTTGGCAATGACGATAGGCTCCTCGCTGAGATTGCCGCTCGTCATTACCAGGGCAGGGAACTGGGACTCCATTTCGGGCGAATCGCTGAATAATAGATAGTGCAGCGGCGTGTAGGGCAGCATCACCCCNNATCCTCCGCCGTTAGCTCACACAGCCTTTTGGCCGCCGCGAGATCCCGCACCATCAGCGCGAAGGGCTTGTGCGGACGGCGCTTGCGTCTTCGCAACTCCGCGACCGCGTCATCGTTGTTCGCATCGCAAGCGAGCAGAAAGCCGCCGAGCCCTTTTACCGCCAGGATCTTGCCCTGCCGCAGCAGCGCCCGTGCCTGTCGAATGATCGGTAGCGAGTCTTTGTCCGTAAACGAGCACGAGGTCCGCGGCGAGCCGGCGGGGGCCGCGATCAGGGCCAACGACGGCCCGCAAACAGCACAGGCATTGGGCTGGGCGTGAAAACGCCGGTCATCAGGATCTTCATACTCCGCCTGGCAGGCGCTGCACATGGTGAAGCCGGACATCGTGGTCGTCGCACGGTCATAAGGTATGTCGCGAATGATGGTGTAGCGTGGTCCGCAATGGGTGCAATTGGTGAACGGGTATCCGTAGCGCCGGTTCAAAGGGTCCCCAAAATCGCGCCAGCAAGCGTCGCAAGTTCCAGCGTCGGGGGAAACCAGCGCGAATTCACCGATTTCCTCACGGCTCCCAAGAATAGAGAAGGCGGCGCCGCCCCCTCCAGCTTCGATTTCAGAGACCGTGATCTGGGTGATCTCTGCAAGCTGAGGAGGATCGTCCCGCAACGTCTTGAGAAACCCATCAACCTTAGATTGGCCCCCTTCAATCTCGATGGTTACACCAGAAGATGAATTGAAGACATACCCGGTCAAGTCCAGAGACTTTGCCAGCTTGTACACGAACGGACGGAACCCCACGCCCTGCACAATGCCTCGCACCTGAATATGCAGGCGTCTGACCGGCTCACCGGACGGATTTACTGTCTCAGGGTCAGGTTTTCGGAGGCTGGGCATCCTCCGCATCATACTTGGACTGCCGTCGGGATGGATTCACGTCTTGTAGTCATCCTGATACGGATGCAGCCGCGGTCGATTCACTTACCATAAGTGGGATCGCGAACAGAGCGTTTTCGACTGCTTTGTATCTTTGTTGAGAGAGAAGGCAAATGACAGCACCAACAGGTCAGAAGGCCAAGATGTTGGCACGCGAATTGTATTTAGCCAGCGACCCGGAACTCGTAGCCGAGGATCTGCGGGCGCAGGATTTGCTCTTTCGCTTCAACGCGACTCGTCCCGACGCAGCGGAGGAGCGGCGCGCATTGCTGGTTGAGCTCTTCGATTCCTTTGCAACTGGCGCGGTGCTCAAGCCATCGTTCCGCTGCGACTACGGGCGCAATATAGCGATCGGTGCAAACACGTTTATCAACTACGACTGTGTCTTTCTGGATTGCAATCGGATCACCATCGGGCGCGAGGTGCAGATCGCCCCGAGAGTCCAGATCTATACGGCCACCCATCCACTGGAAGCCGCGGCGCGGCGCTCGGGAGTCGAGTACGCGCTTCCGGTAGCAATCGAGGATGGAGTTTGGCTTGGTGGTGGGGTAATTGTTTGCCCCGGCGTAACCATTGGAGAAAATACCGTGGTCGGTGCCGGCAGCGTGGTCACGCGAGACCTCCCCGCCGGTGTGCTGGCAGTTGGCAACCCATGCCGCGTTCTAAGGACTTTGTGATCGCGCGGTTTCAGCTTTTTCTGTTTTCCTATGAGAAAGCTTGCGTTTGGATATCCAACTTCTGATAGGTTGTTTGTACCCCTCTGTAGCGGATCTAACATCCTGGTTCTGAAAGGAGTGACCCATGATCTTGGGCATGACGCTATCGACCTTTACTCTCTTCCATGTTGTGTTGAGCTTGGTGGGGATCGCTTCTGGATTCATCGTCGTTTACGGACTGCTTACTGGGAAACGACTTAATACCTGGAACGCGATCTTCCTGGTGTTTACTGTTTTGACGAGCTTGACTGGATTCCTTTTTCCTTTCCATCACCTGTTGCCCTCCCATGTGGTGGGCATTCTCTCGCTCGTGGTGCTCGCGGTTGCGATCGTCGCGCGCTACCCGCAGCACATGCGCGGTGCTTGGGGCCGGGTCTATGTCGTCTCTGCCATGCTGGCGCTCTACCTAAATGTTTTCGTTTTGGTAGTTCAGGCTTTCCTTAAGGTGCCGGCTTTGAAAGCGGCCGCCCCGACGCAACAGGAGCCGCCATTCCTGATCGCTCAGAGCGCAGTCATCGCGCTTTTTGTCGTGCTCACCATTGTCGCGGCCAGAAAGTGCCACCACGATCCCTTGCGCACGGCCTGAAAATGGAAGCTGTTGGTTATAAGTCCCCAGCAACCTTCGAGCCTCCGGAGGCGCTCGTCGATAGAGAGCGGCGCCAAAGTTGAGAGTGGCCGGTCACGTGGCAAGGTCGTTCTCGAAGGATTTTAATCTGAACGCGGAGCGCGTCTTGTGCCCTGCTCAAGGAACCTCTGTATTAAGTCTGGTCTTTGAAGGGGGCGGCCTTCAGGCCGTGCCCTGGAATTTCTACATTTTTCCGGGCCGAAGGAGGCTCCGGACACAAAATCATGTTCGATCATTCCATCGGGGTGTAGGATCTGGCTGGAAAAGAGATTGGCTTTGTATCAGGGCA